>CAVEAL010000001.1:0-213977 GCA_963613665.1 bacterium
TTTTTTGAGGCGATTTGAAACCGTTCCTATACGCTTTTTGCGTGCGCCCGGTTTTTCGGTGGCGCATTGATTCCCTGCCTATACGTTTATTGCGTGAACCCGGTATCGAAACAATGGTGGAAACTACGTCGTTTCGCGTAACAAAAGTACGCAGCAATGTTAAGCATCCGTCTTCCTCTGTCACGGTTTTCACCGCAGCTTCCGGTCGGGACACCGCAAAAACCGTATCGGTACTGCGCGGCAGCGCCTCCAAAAAGCCTTCCTCTGTCACGGTTTTTGCCGCAGCTTCCGGTCGGGACACCGCAAAAACCGTATCGGTACTGTGCAGCAGCGCCTCCAAAAAGGCTTCCCCTCAAGGGGAAGCCATGAGCGCACTCATGCAGTGCGGAATGTTTTCATTTTCGATACAGGGTACCGGCAATCACCGTACAGCTGCGGCCTCAATGTGCCTCCAGAGATCTGCGGCGGCGTTCGAAGATGTAGCCGATGAGCATGTCGGCTGCGAAGAAGAGCAGGAAGCCGACACACTGCTTCCAGCCGTAGCCCGTCCAGATCGCGTAGCAGAAGAACAGGCAGCAGGCGACGCCCAGCGCGGGGAGCACAAAGCGCTTGACGGGATGCAGCTCCTTGGCCTTGACCATAAGTCCGATCATCATGGGGATGTACATGAGGTACAGGCAGATGATGCCGATCTCGTCCGGCTCCCATGCGAACCACTCGCTCGAGTGCACGGCGCCGAACAGTCCGGGGCCGCCCATCCACATCATGACCGTCCACGCATACCAGAATCCGGCGAGCATCATGCCGACGACGGAGGACTTGATCGCAAAGTTGTTCTGCTCGTCAATGTGTCCGAAGAAGCTTGGGCTCGGGCCCATGCCGCGTGCGGAAACGGAGTACATGCTGCGGCAGGAGGCCATGATCAGGCCGTTCATCGTGCCGAGGCAGGAGATGGTGATGAAAACATAGACGATCGTGCCGACGGTCGAGCCGAACAGCGTCGAAAATGCGATGCGCGGCAGGCTCTCGCCGAACGGCCAGGTGGCAATGATCGTGCCGACGTCGCCGACGATGCTCATTGCCCATATGTAAAGCGAGTAGATGATTATCGTGACCAGTGCGCCGATGACGAGCGCACGGGGCAGGTTCTTCTTGGAGTCCTTGAGCTCGGAGTTGATGCTCGTTGCGAGTATCCAGCCCTCGTACGCGAAGGCAAAGCCGACGATGGCCTTGAAGAAGCCCGAGCCGTCAACGGCGACGTAATCGGGGGAATTGACGTAGTTGAGCACCTCCAGCGTCGTGCCGTTAACAAGTCCCGCGACGGTACCGACAACACCCATGAGGATCAGCGGAATGAGCTTGATGACCGTCATGCCGACCTGAAGCTTGCCGGCAAGCTTGGGGCTGAGCGCATTGATGCCGTAGCCGATCATCAGAAAGCCCGCGCCCACGCCGATCGCAACGGCGTTGACCTGACCGTTTGCAAAGTCGATGGCCGAAATGCCGAACAGCTGCAAAAACATCATAGCCGAGAAGAAGGCCAGCATCGAGGCCAGCGCCGGAGCGTAGATCGTCGTCATGAACCAGCCGACATAGTAGGCGTACTTGGGTCCGAGCGCAAGCTCGGCGTAGTCAACGACGCCGTTTACCTTTTCGTACTTGCTGCCGAGCGTCGCGAAAACCAGCGAGCAGATAATGCATATGAGGCCGACGATGCCGACGACCGCTATGCCCTGCAGAAGGTTGCCGCCCGTCAGCGACAGGACCTTGCCGCCCTTGATAAAGACACCGGAGCCGATGACGATGCCGATGACCATGGATATCGCGGTGGGCAGGCCGTAGCGCTTTTCCATTTTGTTGTTGTCCATTTGTTCTCTCCTGTAATTCTTTCTCTGTACATTACTTTTTTCATTTAAAGTAACACTTCAATGATACGACAGATCACTGAAATTGTCAACAGCATCTCCCCTCCGGTGCGGCCGCAAAAAAGCTTGACAAACGCGGAAGATTCTGATATTATTATCGGGCGCTCCAAAGACAGCAGGTATCTTATGGTGTAAATCCTGCCGAGGATGGCATCATATTTTGATTGCTTACAGCCTCCGTGTCCTGGGACAGGGAGGTTTTCTTTTTGAGCGTGAACATCAGTGTGGAGGTGAAAAACACACATGCCTAACGCAAAGGTTCTCAGCGAGAAGCAGGCGATAGTAGAAGCACTCGTCGAGCGCATCAACGCAGCAAGCGCAGGTATTCTGGTCGATTATCAGGGTATCACCGTGGCCGAAGATACGGCTCTGCGTACCGAGATGCGCAAGGAGGGCGTTGACTACACCGTCGTCAAGAACACCCTTACCAGGATCGCTGTTGATAAGGTCGGAATGAAGGAACTCGATCCCGTCCTCAACGGCAGCACATCCCTGGCAACCAGCACCGAGGATCCCATCGCTCCGTTCCGTATCATCAGCGATTACTCCAAGAAGCTCGGCGACAGATTCAATGTCAAGGCGGCTTTCATGGAGGGCAAGATCCTCAGCGAGCAGGAGATAGCAGAGCTGTCCACGCTCACCAGCAAGAACGACCTGTACTCGAAGCTGGCAGGCTCCCTGAACGCGATCATGGGCGGCCTTGCAGTTGCTCTGAGCGAAGTCGTCGAGCAGAAGGGCGGCGCAGCCGCTCCGGCAGAAGCAGCGGAATAATCGCTGCACCAAACATTAAAATTGGAGGAAATTATAATGGCAAGCGAAAAAATCACCGCCATGATCGACGAGATCAAGGCTCTTTCCGTTCTCGAGCTCAAGGAGCTCGTTGATGAGATCTGCGAGACCTTCGGCGTCTCCGCAGTTGCAGCAGCAGCTCCCGCAGCAGGCGGCGCAGCAGAGGCTGTCGCAGAGAAGACCGAGTTCGACGTTGTTATGACCAGCTTCGGCGCAGAGAAGATCAAGGTCATCAAGGAGATCCGCGGCATCACAGGTCTGGGCCTGGCAGAGGCAAAGGCACTTGTCGAGAAGGCTCCCGTTGCCGTCAAGGAAGGCGTTTCCAAGGAAGACGCAGAGGCTCTCAAGGCTCAGCTCGAGGCAGTCGGCGCAGCAGTCGAGATCAAGTAAGAAATTACTTCATATGCGCAAAACCTCCGTTCGCAGCAACGGAGGTTTTTTGCGTCCTTATGCCGCACCGAAAAAGTTGACAACGGCCGCGGCAGAGGATATATTTAAATGTTGTCCGTAATTACTGATATTCCGGAGGTGAGAACGTGGATAAATTAAAAGACGGCGCCGTCAGTGCGGGGAAATATTTCCGGACCTTCTGCCGCTGGGTGCTGCTGTCGGTCGTAACGGGGCTCGTGTGCGGGCTGGTCGGCTCCGCGTTCCACCTGACCGTTGACTTCGCCACGCGCTTTCGCAGTCTGCATCCGTGGCTGCTGTTCCTGCTGCCCGTCGGCGGCCTTGCCGTCGCGTTCATTTACCGCGTCAGCAAAATGGAGGGCGAGGGCACGAATAACATCATCGACTCGATCCACGACGGCGAGAAGGTGCCGATCATGCTCGTGCCGGTCATTTTTGCCGCGACGGCGATCACGCACCTCGTCGGCGGCTCTGCCGGACGCGAGGGCGCGGCATTGCAGATCGGCGGCGGCATCGGCTACCGCGTCGGGCGGCTCCTGAAGCTCGACGAGAAGGATATGCGCCTTGTCACGCTCTGCGGCATGAGCGCGGTGTTCGCGGCACTGTTCGGAACTCCGTTGACCGCAACGATATTCGCGCTTGAGGTCATATCGGTCGGCATACTGTACTATTCGGGGCTGATCCCCTGCCTCGTCGCGTCGGTCACGGCCTACGCGGTGTCGCTGCTGTTCGGCATCGCGCCGATGCGCTATTCGGTGGCTCTCGAGCCGCTGGAGCTCGGTCTTGCGCTGCGCGTGTGCGCACTGGCGGTGGTCTGTGCACTCGTGAGCATCGTGTTCTGCGTCGCCATGCACAGGACGGAGCGCTTTGCGGCAAAAACCGTCAAAAACAGCTATCTGCGCGCATTTGCCGGCGGCCTTATCGTCATTGCCCTCACGCTCATCGTCGGTGACACGAGCTACAACGGCATCGGCACGGACGTAATTGCCTCCGCGCTCGGCGAGGGCAGGGCTCCGACGTGGGGCTTCGTGTGGAAGATAGTTTTCACCGCCGTGACCATCGGCTTCGGCTTCAAGGGCGGCGAGATAGTACCGACGATGTTCATCGGCGCCGCGCTCGGCTGCACCGTCGGGCCGCTGCTGGGCATACCGGCGCAGTTTGCCGCCGCGATCGCGCTGGTCGCCGTGTTCTGCGGCGCGGTCAACTGCCCGATCGCGTCGATCATACTCTCGGTCGAGCTGTTCGGCTCGGGTGAGCTGCTGTATTTCGCGCTCGCCTGCGGCATCGCCTATATGCTCTCGGGCTACTTCGGCCTGTACAGCAGCCAGAAGATCATGTACTCCAAAACCCGCGCCGAGTTCATCAACCGCTACGCCAAGTAGTTTTAGTGGCGCATTGAAGCACCTACCTATACACATATTGCGTCAGCCCGGTATCGAAGATGCCGGCGAAACCGTTTTTTGCGCCGCGCCATTGTAGGGAATGGGCTTGCCCATTCAGCTTGTGAGGGTTTTCTCTGCATCCACCGGTCTGGATACCACAAAAAGCATCGGCACAATGTAAAAGAGACTCTAAAAAAGAGAGAGTGCAGATTTTGCACTCTCTTATTATTTACATTGCCGTGTCAAGAGCATCACTGCTTTGTCAACCAATAGGCAGCCCCATCAACCCAATAGGTATATCCACCGCCCAGGGACACGAATATGCCGACGCCCTCCGCGTTATCGTTTTTTGTATCCCATGAGATACTACCTCTGCCGCAGAAGTAAACGTTAGCTAAGTTACCATAAGATTTGGCATAGCTGTTATTATCCTCAAGATCGAGCACCTTCGTTTCCTGACCGTTTGAGGTGCTGGTAACACCGTCCTCAGTAAACTGCCAGCTCCAGACCAAGGTGACGGTATCGCTCTCCGGATCCACATCAAAAGAGATCACATCGACGGAGGTGCTGAACTTATCGTTTGAAAAAGAATATTTTCCGCACATATCCCATGTTTCTTTCAAACGCTCCCTTGTGGAATCCACCACATGCCAGCCTTCTTCGAGGTCAAAGCAGCAGCTTATATGCCAGCTGTCGCTCCACGAGCAAACGCTGTTCTCTTTGCCGGAAACAATGTACGAAAACGCGTGCCAGCTGCTCGTCATATCCACCGCGCCGGGTATGTAAGTATCGGCATCGGTAGTCACCTTGAAATCAAGCTGCGCATTTTCTGCGCCGAGCTCCTCGTACTCGCTTTGTATATATGCCTTGGCGATGCTTTCGTCGCAGCCGTTTTTCGGCTCGTAAAAGGTGTCGCCGTCCTCATATTTCGAGAATGCCCATGTGTCGTTATGCTTCATATAGGTAAGCGACATGTTGCCGGTGTAGCTTGAGTCCGCGTTTTCGGCCGAATATTTGACGGAATATGAATATATGCCGAGCTCCTTATCGCACTCGGAGGAGAGTATTTCAATATCGGTGATTGAAAGCCCGGCGCGTCCGATGTCGGAATTATTAGCCGAAATGTCCGATATCAGCTGCTCCTCGGGAACGTCTTTATTCAGCACCCTGTCAAACGTGCCTTCATTATAAAATACGAAAAGCACGATCATGATCAGCAGTACAAAGGGAATGAGTTTTTTCATTTACTTCTTGTCCTCCGCTGTTCCGATTATTTGCGGCGAAGAATGATTTGCGCTTCATGCCCGTCTTCGTTCACGCTCAGCTTCATAATGTCTCCATCCAATTTGCAGTCAAAAGTTTCTCCCTCTATGGCGAGACGTCCTTTACTGTAGGAATATACAGCGGTACTCGTTCTTCCGTTATAGCTGACTCTCTCCGCAGTGCCGTCATCATAGAATATGATGCTTGTCGGGTTAAACGTAATAGCTTCATAGTCCCCGTCAATGTTCACGCTCACAACGGCCCACTCGCCCTCGATATTGCTGCCAAAAGGGTCAAAAATCACGATCACCGCGGCGGCGACAATGATAAGAATGATTATGCCTATGTACTTATCTTTGATCTTTTCGATTATCTCACTCATATTTTTCTCTCCCTATATCGTCTCAAAAATGCTGTGCTGGCTAAATAGACCATCCAAAAATGATAATAACATATTTAAAACGATGTGTCAAGCTCTACAACATCTGTGAAATGTATAATCGTTCGGACTGTTCGTTTATCCTTTTTTTCAAAGGAGCTGATAAAATGGACAGTGTATTCGTGCGCGAGCGCATAACGAGCCTGAGAATGAAAAAGGGCGTTTCGGAGTATCAGATGAGCTACGACCTCGGCCACAGCAGAGGCTATATAAACAACATATCCTCCGGCAAAAGTCTGCCCTCGGTCGCGGAGCTTTTCGCGATATGTGACTATTTCGGAATAACTCCTTCCGAGTTTTTCGCTGATGGCGACGAAGACCCGAAGCTCGGCCGCGAGATAATAGATCTCATATCCCGGCTGGACAGCTCTGACCGGCAGCTCATGAAAAGCATCGCGGAAAGACTGCTGCGAGAATAAATGTATAGCAAAAAAGAGAGCGCAGATTTAAATCTGCACTCTTTTTATTTACACCTCATCCGTCGGCTGTCGCCGACACCTTCCCCTCAAGGGGAATACCGGTCTTATTGTGACCGCTGCGGGCAGGCTCTTGATTGGACGTATTTCAAAAAAGCTCGTGTTGTATCTGTTGATTGAATATTTTTCTGCTCGCCTCTGCTTCGGCAGGGGCTTTTTTTACTGCTTTTTTCTGTTTCCTCTCATTGCTCATTTTTCCCTTGACTTTTAAGGCCGGTCTGCCGGGCATAAAAATACCACCGGGGATTGCTCCCTGGTGGTGAAATGAAAATAATTTGCTTGCAGCCCGACAAACCGGAATTTGTCAATATACCTTCTGCATGACAATGTCCTGCAAATAGTGGCTGAAATGTTCGTATTCGTCCAGACCCAGCATTTCCGGTGAACTCATAATAACAAGTTCATGTCCCGCATTTCCGCGATGATAGGCGGGATGAATATGAGAATATGGATTTGCCACAAATCCACAGCGTTCATAAAACCCCTTTCGGCGTATGGATATTTCGTCCACGGGCGGGTCTATTTCAAGAATCAAAGGAGTTGCCTGGTAGGCTTTCAAAATCTTCTGCCCATAATGCTTGTTCCGCAGGGACGGCAAAACGCAGAAATGTTCAATATAAAAAGCTCCGCCAATATCCCAATACAGAATTTCACCCACAAATTTTCCGTTGTCGCAAATAACATCAAAGTGGTAGGCATCCTGCTGTAAAATGTGAAGCTGTGAAAGTTTTTCACGCTGTTCGTGGGCCGGAAAACTGATTCCGTAAAGGTCAATGGCCATCTGGTACAAGGTGTCATTTGATTGTGTAATTCGATGGATCTCCATTTTACGACTTCCTCCGCAAATCCCGATTGAGATTTCACCTGTTTTAAGAAATTTAATACAGGTGCAGGCTATGTGATCTGCACTGTCTTTTATTACGCTGCGGCTCAGGCGGGGTATGAAACGATCAGGGCATCCACGTCGGCGAGGCTCGTGCCGGAAAAAGCGAAGCTGCCGCCGTCGTTTTTGGCAAGCGTCACGGTGACGGTCTGCGCATCGAGATAGCCCGGCGCGATGAGGTGCGCGCTGACCATGTCGCTTATCGACTTTGCCCACCAGTCGTTGAAGCTCGCCGAGCCCTTGTCGAGCTCTCCCGAGGCGATGCGCTCGGCCGCATCCTTGGCAAAATCGGGGTAATCCTCCTCCGCCACCTGCGCGACCGCGGCGATCGGGCTCACGCTGACCTCGACGGTATAGCCCTCGCCGTCCTGCGCGGGCGTGCCGACCTCGTACTTTGCGCACTTGTACAGCCGGCGCATGAGCTCCAGAAGGCTGCTGCGCACGCTGTCGCTGCATTTTTCGAGCTCAATACCGAAATATTCGCAGAACACATCGAGGCTGACCTCCATGCCGCGCTCGTAGCGCTCGGCGCAGCTGTCCTCCGTCTCGCCGCCGAGCATGGCAAGGTACTCGTCGGAGTATTCGCCGAGGTACACCGCGTCAAGACCGCCCTTTACATAGGCCGCAGGATCAAAGGCCTGCGCCGTCTCCTCGGGCTTATCCGTCTCCTTGCTGTTGCCGCGGCAGCCGCCGAGCAGCGCCGTGCACAGGCTGAGCGCAAAAACAAGGCATATTATGCGTGAAATTTTTCTTTTCATATATACATTCCTTTCGGTTTTATATATTTATATACATACTATATGAAAACCATCTGCCTGTCAATCACAAATTCCCCCGCGAGGCATAGAATGCGGTATGCCGCAATTGGGGGAAAATTTATGAGCTATGTACTTATCACGGCGGCCGGCATTGCGCTTTGCAGCCTAATCGGCGCGGCTGCCGGCTTCCTGTTTGAGAATATGCCGCGGTGCGCGGAGGAAGCGCTCTCCGGCGCCGCGGCCGGGATAATGCTGTGCGCGGCGGTGCTGTGCCTTATCGCTCCGGCGCTGGAGCTTTCGGCCGGGCACTCAGCGTGGCTTACGCCGTCGGGCGTGCTGTGCGGCGCGTTCTTTCTCGGCGGCACGGGTCTGCTTGCCCCTCGGACGGCAGCTGTGTCCGACCCTGCGCGGCGGCATGCGCTGCTGCTTACCGCTGCGATAGCCATCCACCACTTTCCCGAGGGCATCGCCGCAGGGGTCAGCTTCGGCACGGGCGATCTCGGCGGTGCGCTGACTGTCGCGGGCGGCATCGCGTTCCAGAACGTACCCGAGGCCATGGTGATCATACCGCCGCTGCTGAGATCCGGCGCGGGCAGGCATGCAGCCGCGGCTGCCGCAGCCATAAGCAGCGCCGTTGAGGTCGCGGGAGTATTTTTCGGCTACGCGGCCGTCTCGCTCTCGCGCGGTCTGCTGCCGTTCATGCTCGCCTTCGCCGCGGGCTCGATGCTCTACGTCATCGGTGACGGTATGCTGCCGCGATCCCGCCTCTCGGCCTGCTCCATGCTCCTCGCCTTCTGTCTTTTTTTAGTGGCGATTTGAAACCGTTCTTATACGTTTATTGCGTGAACCCGGTATCGAAACAGTGGAATAAACAAAAGCGTTTCGCGCAACAAAAGTGCGCTGTAATGTTAAGCATCTTGCCTTCCCCTGTCATAGTTTCCTACGCAGTCTTCGGTCGGGCTGACGCAGCAGACGTATAGGTACAGCCTCAATTCGACTCCGAAAAACCGCGGTAGAGGAAGGCGGCGACCTGGGCGCGGGTGGCGTTTGCATTGGGCGAAAAATGCGTGTCGTCGGTGCCGGTGGTTATGCCGTTTTCGTATGCCCAGAGCACCGCGTCATAGCAGAAGCTGCCGCTGCGGATATCCTCAAAGGGATTGTCGCAGGTCGGTGCGGGCGAGCCGAGACAGCGCCAGAGCAGAGTCACGAACTCCGCGCGCGTGACGGTACGGTCGGGCGCAAAATATCCGCGTGAAACGCCATGAGTTACGCCGGTCTCGACCGCCCACTGCACGGCGCGTTCGCAGTAGCTGCCGCGATGCACGTCGTAAAACCAGTTTGTCTCGCTCTTGGGCATATAACGCCCCATTGCGCGCCAGAGGAAGGTGACGACCTCCGCGCGGGTGCACGCACCGTCGGGCAGGAACACCGCGCCGCTGCGTCCGCTTGATACGCTCTCTTCGAGCACCCAGCGGATGCCGTCGGCGTAGGCAGCGTGTCTGCCCTCAAAATCAACATCGGTCGCGGCGACGGTGAAGGCGCAGCTCTCCTGAAGCCGGTCGTGGTTTGCGTTGACGGCCTCGATGTAAAGCTCATAGCTGCCCGGTCCGAGTCCGGCAAAGCCGATGCGGTCGTTGTAGGTCCACAGATCGACGAAGGTGCTGTTCGGCTGTGTTATCTTATAGCTGAAAAACTCGCCCGCACCGTTGCGGATCTCGAGATATACCCAGGTGATGGGGCTGTCCGAGCTGAGAGTTCCGCCTATGCTGAACTCCTCGCCGCGCAGCTCGTACCAGGGAACGTGCAGCTTTGCCAGAGTTATCGTCGATGCGCTGCCCTCGATGCTGCCGTACTGCGGGGTCGCGTAGCCGAGGATGCTGCCGTCGCGCTTTCTCTCGCGGCGCTCGACCATCTCGTTTGCGGCGTTGCCCTCGATGGTATAGACCGTGCTCTCGTCGGCGCTTTCGACTATCGCAACGTGATCGACGGAGCTGCCGCTGCCGATAAACAGCAGATCGCCGGCCTGCGGAGTGTACTCCCGCGTGCGCCAGAGCCCGCGCTGTTTGAACCAGCTCGCGCCGGTCGGGCAGCTTGCAAACTTGGGAATAACGCTCTCCGGCACGCCCGCCTGCTGCGCGCACCAGCTTATGAACATTGCGCACCAAGGCTGATTGGGCAGGCCGTACCACGTGCCGTACTTCGTCCCGTTCTGGAACCGTTCGCGGTAGCCGAGCTGCGACACGGCCATGCTCATGAAGCTCTCGCGCTGACTGCGCGGCGTTTCCGCAAGCGCCGTCGGAACAAGGCTCAGCAGCATGACGATCGAAAGGATAAGGCTCAGAATTCTCTTTTTCATCTCTTGTCTCCCGTGTTGTATTTCTCTGTTTTCTCTCTGCTTTTATAAGAAAAGACCGCCCTGCGGCGGTCTTTATCATTAACTGGTCAGGTTGTTCATGCGGTAGAGGAAGGTTACGACCTGTGCGCGCGTGGCGGCACCGGTGGGCTGGAAGGAGGTCGCGGAAACGCCGCTTGTAACGCCGTTTTCATATGCCCAGAGTATCGCCGTGAAGGCAAAGTAGCTCGAGGATATGTCGGTGAAGGGATTGTAGCCGCCGCAGACGGGCCGGTCGAGATAGCGCCAGAGGAATACGACGAACTGCGCGCGCGTGACCGTCTGGTCGGGCGCAAAATGCGTGCTGTCAATGCCGCTTGTGATGCCCTTCTCTGCCGCCCAGAGTACGGCGTCGGTGTAGTACGCGCCGCTTTTTACGTCGGCAAAGCCGCTGACGCTGCCGCTCGGCTTAGGCTCGCCTGCAAGACGCCACAGGAAGGTTACGACCTGCGCGCGGGTGCATATGCCGTCGGGATCGAAGGCGGTCGCCGTTTTGCCGCTGGTGACGCCGTTTTCGGCCGCCCAGAGGATGGCGTCGGTGTAGTTTATGTCCTTACCCTGTGCATCGAGATCGATGAAGGGGTTTACGGCGCCGCAGACCGTGCACACGCCGTTTACGAAATTATGCCCGAGCTGGCGCACATAATTGCTCTCGAACTTCTCCGAGCAGCTTTTGCACTCGAATACCGTGTAGCCCCGGGTCGAGCAGGTCGGCGCGACGACGGTGGTCTTATAGTCGTGGACGTGGTTGTCGTAGCTTTCCCAGGTCAGCGTTCCGCCGAAGCTTTTGCCCCTGTGAGAGCCCCAGCTCGTGCCGTTTACGGGGTAAACGAGCGTGGTCGTAACGCCGGCAAAGGCGTTTTCGGCGACCGAGCCGAAGTCTCCGGAGATGTTTATATAGTCGATCTTCGCGCCGGAGGGGAAGGCGTTGTCCTCGAGCACGAGGCTGCGGCAGTCAAGTGATACCGACTTTATGCCTGTGCAGCCGGAAAATGCGTTCTCGGAGATGCACAGACTCCCGGCGCGGCTGTAGATGCCGATCTCGCGCAGCGCGGTGCAGCCGGAGAAGGCGCCGGAACCGACGGTAAAGCTGCTTGCACCGTAGCTTCCGTCGTCAACGACAAAGAATGCCTCGAGCGCGGTGCAGCCGGAAAAGAGGGCTGCGGGGATCTGAGTAAGGCCGGAGGGGAGCTGGGCGTAGCTGAGCTTCTTGCACGAAGAAAACGCGCCCTCGCCGAGGTTTGAGACGCTCGAGGGAACGGCCACGCTCTTTATCGCCGTGCCCGAGAAGGCATAGCTTCCGACGCTCACGCAGCCGGTGGGAATGCCGATGACCGACAGCGCCGAGCAGCCGCGGAAGCATTCGCTGCCGATGACCTTCACGCTCTCGATGCCCTCTATATCGCTCAGTGCGGTGCAGCCGTAAAACGCGCCGCTGCCGAAGAGCTGGAGCTCGGAATTGATCTCGACCGACCTGAGGTTTTTGAGGTCCGCAAAGGCATAGTTGCCGACGGTTTTAACGCCGGAGCCGATGACGACCGACGTTATGATCGAGGCGTACTCGAACCACGGCGCACGCAGGCCGTCGGCCGCGTGGTAGTTGTTCATTTCGCCGCTGCCGCTTATGCGCAGCACGCCCGTGTCCTCGTTCAGGCTCCATTTGAGGCTTTCGCCGCAGTCGCCGCGGATGGTAAGGTCCTTCCACTGTGCGTAGACGATGATGTCCTTCGTGATGATCGTCGAGGAATTGAGCTTATTGCCGCCCGTGGGCGCGTCGTACCAGCCGAGGAAGTGGAAGCCGTCGTATTCGGGCGTGGGCAGCGTGCCTATCGAGCCGTCGGCGGAGACGTACACGCGCTTTGTATCGCAGGTGCCGCCGTTGGGATCGAGCGTTATGCACGGCACGGACTTCCACTGCGCGTAGATGGTGCAGTTTGCGGTGAATTTATAGCTGCTTGTTATCTTCGTGCCGCCGGACGCTGCGGTGTACCAGCCGAGGAAGGCGTAGCCCTCGCGCGTCGGGGTCGGCAGCGAGGCCGCAGTGCCGTCGGCGGAGACATAGGCGTTTGTTTCAACGCAGCTGCCGCCGTTGGGGTTGAGCGTCACCGTCAGAAGCCCCGGGCCGCCGCCGGATTTGTTCGTTATGTACCAGATCTTGGTTATGTTTGCAATGACGTTTGTCTGCGAGCCGCGGTTCTGCGCATTCCAGCTGGCCGTGAGCTTGATGCGCTTTGCGGCAGTGCCGGGGTCGGCGCAGTAGAACGTGTCGCTGTCGGCGTCGTAGTCTGTCAGCAGCACCGCGTGAGGGAGGTTGCCGTCGTATATCTCGATGCCCTCCGGGTGCTTGTCGAGCATCGCCAGCAGCGCCGCCTTTTTTTCGGCGGTGCTCATGCCCGAGTAGCTTGCCGTACCGACGGTCATGCCGGCATAGGTGAAATTGTTGCTCAGGCCGGTGCCGTTTATCCATGCCGCCGACGATATCGAGTCCTCGGTGATGCTTTCCCAGTTTGCGTTGCCGTCGATGATCGCGCGGCGGCGCAGCATCATGGCAGCAGTGGTCAGCGTGCATTTGCCGCGGCCGCTCTGCATGAGGAAAACGTTGTCGTCATTTATCGTTGCAGCCAGTGCGCTGACCGCCATTGCCGGCAGCATGGTCAGCACCAGCGTTAACACCAGTATCATGCTAAGTATACGTTTTTTCATCAGTTCTTTGTTCGTCCCTCCCGTGTGGATTGAGCTTTGCCGCGCGGGCAAAAACGCGCACAGCAATGTAATTATAGACCAAAACACAACGGCAATCAAGGAATTTAAAAGAATCTTTACTTTTTTGGCGGCGTATTTTCGGAGGCGCATTGACGCTGTACCTATACGCTTTTTGCAGGTGCCCGGTATCGAAACAGTGGAATAAACAAAAGCGTTTCGCGCTTTTTTTGAGGCGATTTGAAACCGTTCCTATACGTTTATTGCGTGAACCCGGTATCGAAACAGTGGAATAAACAATAGCGTTTCGCGTAATAAAAGTGCGCAGTAATGTTAAGCATCTTGCCTTCCCCTGTCACGGTTTCCCGCGCAGCCTCCGTTCGGGCTGACGCAAAAACCGTATCGGTACTGCGCGGCAGCGCCTCCAAAAAGCCTTCCCCTTGAAGGGAAGGTGGCGACAGCCGACGGATGAGGTGTAATTTAATCGCCCCGCAAAGGTGCAGGCACGAATATCAATGCATATTTCGGGAACACTTTCCATGAGGTGTTTCCCATGCTTATAAGAAAAAAGACATTTGTACTCATTATCACATATCTCGCTGCGGCAGTCGCTGCGCTGGGTGCGTACACGGCTGTTCACTCCGGCATGGAGCGCAGCTATCGCCGCACGGCCGAATACGGTTACGCACACGCGTTCGAGGAGCTTGTGTACGCGGCGTCGGGGCTGGAAAGTGCGCTGCACCGCGCATCCTACGCGACCGGCGCGGAGCTGTCCGGCGAGCTGTGCGCAGACATTTACGGCAGCTGCCTTGCCGCCGAGATGAGCATGGCCGTGCTGCCGTTTTCCACGCAGGAGCTCGAGCAGACGGCAGCCTTTATCGGCATCGCGGGCGACTATGCGCGCAGCAGGCTCCGTGTCTCGGCGCAGTCGGGCTTCGACGACGCGGCGCGGGACCGTTTTGCCGGACTCTATAAAACGGCGGCGGAGCTCGGTGAAAAGCTGCGCGGCATTCAGGGCTCGGTCAATGACGGCGAGGTGCTGCTCGACGAGCCGGAAAACGTATTCGCAGGCTCCGGCGAGAGACTGAGCGAGCAAATGCTCGGCATGGAAAGCGGCATCGGCGCGACGGAGCTCGGCGCATACGGCGGACGGTACTCGGCTGCTGCGCCTTTTCAGTCAGGAACGCCCATAGCGCAGGAGGAGGCCAGAGCCGCGGCAGCCGAATTTTTCGGTCTCGACGCGGAAAAGCTTGAAACCGAATACACGGCGGAGAACGGCACAGTCTGCTTTGCCTTTGACGGCGGGAGCGTGTGCGTCGATGCGGAGGGAAATGTCATCTCGCTCAGCTCCGGGCGCAGTGTCGCGGGAGATATGAGCTCGTCCGAGCTTGAGCGCACGGCGCGCGCTTTTCTCGCAGCGCACGGCTTCGGCGACGTATATCTTGCCTCGAGCAAACGCTCCGGCAGCGTACAGACGATGGTATTTGACTGCGTGGAAAACGGCGTCAGGTGCATGGGCGACAGCGTGCGCATTTCCGTCGCCGCTGACGACGGCAGCATCTTCGCCTACGACGCGTCCGGGCATTTGAAGCGTCACGGCTCCTATCCCGAGGCCGCCGCTTCGGTGAGCGAGAGCGAGGCGCGCAAAGCCCTGCCCCCAACGCTTCTCGTCGAAAGCGCACAGCTATGCTATGCCGGGACCGACGGCGGCAGCGCCGTCCTGTGCTACGCCTTCGACTGCACAGGCTCCGACTCCGAGCCGCTCCTTGTCCTCGTCAACGCACGGACCGCTCTCCAGTACAACGTTTTGGAGGCGCATTAACTCCCTGCCTATACGTTTATTGCGGGTGCCCGGTTTTTCGGAGGCGCATTCAGGCTGTACTTATACGCTTATTGCGTCAGCCCGGTATCGAAACACTGGAATAAATAAAAACGTTTCGCGCAGCAAAAGTACGGTGCGGTGTTTGCCGGCCCCCTGGCTTCCCCTGTCACGGTTTTTACCGCAGCTTCCGGTCGGGACACGGCAAAAACCGTATCGGCACAATGCGGCAGCGCCTCCGAAAAAACCTTTCCCTTGAGGGGAAGCTGGGTCGCGTAAGCGAGCCGGATGAGGTGTCTGTAAATTGCGCTTGAAGGTCAAGCGATGTATGACTGCCTATACCCGGCCGAAACCACTGCCGGACTCCGTATAGCAGGAAGCAAATTGGATATTGAATGCAAAAAAGACAGTGCAGGCTATGATCTGCACTGTCTTTTCGTATAACGCGGCTCGCGCCGCAATTTTTTACACCTCTCCTCTAAGGGAGGGCTTTTATTTTGCCGGCAGTTTCCGGCCGGGTCCCCGCAGCAAACGTATAAGCGTATAAGCAAAGCCTCAGACCGCTGTCGAAAGCATGCGGGAGATCATGACGGCGGCCTGGGCGCGGGTGGATGGGTCGAAGGGCGCGACGGTGCCGTCGCTCATGCCCTTGACTATGCCGAGCGCGCACACGGTGTTGAGCTCACTCCTCATGCCCTCGGGGACGCTGTCCGCGTCAGGGAAGGACGAGAGCACATCGTCAAGCTCCGTGAGATCGCTGCCGGATACGGTGCCGAGGTACCGGGCTATCATGCAGCCGAGCTCCGCGCGGGTGACATTCTTGCCCGGACGGAAGCAGCCGTCGGCGTAGCCGCGGACTATACCGTTTTCGTTTGCCCAGATGAGCGCGTCGCGGCACCAGTTTCCGATGTCGGCGGAGTCGGAGAAGCCGAGCTCGCCGCTGACCTCGGGCGAACCGGCTGCACGGTAGAGCACCGCCGCAAGCATCGCGCGGGTGAGCTTTGCATCGGGCGAGAAGCGGTTGCCTCCCGTGCCGCTGAATATGCCGTCGGCGACGACGCGGTCAACGTCCTTGTAGTACCACGCGCCGGGTCTGACGTCGGCAAAGAGATTGCCGCGCTCGGAGCAGGTCACCTGCGTCTCGCCGGAGCGTATGCCGTTCCACTTGATAACGCTCTGCGCACGGATGACGGTGTTCGGCTCAACGGAAAACGGGCCGGTGTATTTTATTGCGTTTTTCGGTGTGGGGAGGCTGCCGTCGAGCGTGTAGTAAACGCTGCCGCGGGAGTCTCCGGTTATCGTGACGAGGCCGTCCTTCAGGCTCACGGCGGGCTGCGCCGTCGCCGAAGCCGTGCCGTTTTTGCCGGGGTACGCGTCAAAATAGATCTTGCCGTTTTCGAGGCTGATGCCGCGGCGCATGAACATTTCGCTCAGGGTCACGAACTTGTAGCCCTGTGCCTGGAGCGTGTCGATCGCGCGCAGCGCCGCAGTTACCGAGGTCGCGTGCGTGTCGTGCAGCAGCGCTATCGAGCCGTCGCGCGCCTGCTTTATGAACTCGCGGTACACCGAGTCTGCGTTCAGGCTCTTCCAGTCGTAGGTGTCCATCGACCAGAAGAAGCAGGGCGTATTTGATGCCGCGAGGGTGCGCTTGTTATAGTCGCCGTAGGGAGGACGGAGCATGTAGTTGAAATCAAGTCCGAGCGCCTTGTCGAGCAGCGCGTCGTTTTTCTGAAGCTCCTGCCGTATCTGCGCGTCGGTCTTTTTCGTCATCTGCGGATGGGAGTAGGTGTGGCTGGCTATCTCGTGCCCCTCCTCCCACGCGCGCTTTACGAGGCCGGGATTGTTCTCTACCATCTGGCCGACGTAGAAAAACGTGCAGTGCACGCCGCGCTCCTTCAGGCCGTCGAGCAGACGGGCCGTGTTCTTGCCCGAGGGGCCGTCGTCAAAGGTGAGGGCGATGAGCTTATCGCCGTCGGCATGCGCCGATACGGGCAGCACGCCTGTGAGCATCAGTACGGCAAGCAGAGCCGCCGCGAGTCTTTTTATTTTTTTCATTTTTTAAAACCCCAATTTGACCATGTTTCTGTCGTTTGCAAAGCTGCTCATCTCGCATACGAAGAGGATCTCGTCCACGCCGCGCTCGGCAATGAGCTGCTGCGCCGAGCCCATGTAATAGCGCAGATCGAGCATTATGATGTTCTCGTAATCGGCCGTAAGGAAGGGCACGAGACTGTTTGCAAACGAGTCTTTTATAATAAGCAGTGTTTTTCCGTTATTGCAGCCGCCGGATATCGTCGTCTCGCCGTAGTTTCCGCCGAGAAAGACGGTGTACTTATCCTTTTCGTTGGCTGCGGACATGTTGTACAGCGATATCTCCCTGCCGTCGGCCGTGACGGTGACTCCGTCGGAGACCCCGGAGATATACACCTCGTCCGGCTGTGCCGCAGGATCGAGGGTCTTGGAGTAGGTCGTGCCGAGGAAGCTGTCTGAAAACAGCTCGGGAGCTGCGTCGTAGCTGCCGTTGGGCAGGAGCGTTCTGTATGCCGTATGCGCGCCGTACCACGTCCAGTGGTGGTCGGTGCGGTAATAGACCTGCTGCGAGGCCTTGGCCTGCGTGAGCGCCGAGTACAGGTCGGGGAAGCTCACGCCGGGAAGCGCGGACTTCACCGTTTCGTACAGCTTCTGTGCATCATACATCTGCGCGTGAGCCGGAAGCTTGTCGCTCATGACCGTGCCCGTTGCGGGAACGAGCAGCATCGTCGCCGGAATGCCCTCATTTGCGCTCAAAAAATCGGATACGAGCGAGATATTGCGGCCAAGATTTTTCTCATCGACGCTGTCGGGAGTTATCTTTTCGATATAATAGCCGTCCTCGCCGAGGTACGCGCCGCCTATGTCCCTGAAGCCGAGGAGCTTCTTGACCTGCGTTCCGAGCTGCGTCCACGTGTCGCGCGCGGGGAACTGGTCGGAGATGTAGTCGGTTATCTTGTTCTGAAAGCTGCCGTCGAGGATGTTTGAGAGCGTGAGCTCCGGCGCGGTTTGCAGCATGCGGTTCTCGTTGTCGGAAAATGTCCTGTCCTCACCGGCAAAGACGAATACCGAGGGGAGGACTATGACGGCCAAAAACAGCGCTATAAGCGCGATATGCAGTTTCTTCATCACTCTCACCTCTTAAAATCTGAAATAAAGGAAGGGATTGTAGCTGTCGCCGATGAGGAATACCATGCTCAGCGCCAGCAGGGCCAGAGTCAGCACGCTCTTGAGCACAAAGGCCGCTTTTTCGTTCATGGCGCCGGTACAGCTCAGGAAGAGCTTTTTGGGAAGCTGCGTGGAGGCGATGCAGCATATGACTATGAGCACGGCCCTGGTCGCCAGAGTGTACACGTCCATACCGCCGACGGCGCCGTTTGCGCCGAACATCGAGCCGAGGTAGGGCAGCAGCACGCTCACGTCGTCGCTTGCGAATATGACCCAGCCTATGACGATCAGCAGCAGCGCGTATACATGGCGCAGCAGCTTCGGCAGCTTGTCGAGCACCTTGAGCAGGAACAGCTTTTCGATAAACAGGATCAGGAAGTAGTACAATCCCCACATGACGAAGTTCCAGCCCGCTCCGTGCCAGAAGCCGGTCAGCGCCCAGACTATCAGCAGGTTCAGCGCCTGACGCGCAAGGCCGCGGCGGTTGCCGCCGAGGGGGATATAGAGATATTCCTTGAACCATGTGCTCAGGGTGATGTGCCAGCGCCGCCAGAAGTCGGTTATCGACACCGACTCGTAGGGGTAGAGGAAGTTTTCGGGGAATTTGAAGCCGAACATCCTGCCGAGGCCTATGGCCATGTCGGAATAGCCGGAGAAATCGAAATAGATCTGGAAGGTGTACGCCGCAGCGCCTGTCCACGCCGTCAGAGCCGAAACGTCGCCGCCGAGGGCGTAAATGCCCGACCACACGGCGCCCATCTGATTTGCCAGCAGCACCTTTTTGCCCAGGCCGGCGACGAAGCGCATGATGCCCTCGGAAAAGTCGGCGCTCGTGACGCTGCGCTCGGCAAGCTGGTCCTGAACGTCGGAATAGCGGACGATGGGGCCGGCTATCAGCTGCGGGAACATGGTGATGTACATGCCGAAGTCGATGAGGTTTCGCTGCACGCGCACGTCGTTGCGGTAAACGTCGATGGTGTAGCTCATCGCCTGGAAGGTGTAGAACGATATACCGATCGGCAGGGCGATGTTGAGAAGGTCAAAGCCTGTATTGAATATCGCGTTTACGTTCGTTATGATGAAGTCGGTGTACTTGAAAACGCTCAGAAGCCCGAGGTCAATGACGACCGAGAGCACGAGCATGAGCTTCAGACGCTTTTCGTTCCGGCGGTGCTTGTCCATGAGCAGGCCGAAAGCGAAGTTTATGACGATGGAGAACATCATCAGAAAGACGTATTTCGGCTCGCCCCAGGCATAGAACACAAGGCTGACTATCAGCAGGAAGAGGTTTCGCCCCTTCTTCGGGCAGATATAATACCCCAACAGGACAAGGGGCAGATAAACGCAAAGAAATATCGTACTGCTGAATACCATGTGTGTCTCTCCGTTACTTAGTAAAGTTTCTGAACGCCGTTTCCACGTTCTGCTGCCCGTCGCACATCATGAGCAGGACGCAGTCGCCGATCGTCTTGATCGCGGCGTTCTGTGCACGCTCCACCTGATCGGGCTCGTAGGTCTTGTACATCTGCACGCGCGAATCGACGTGCTTGCTGAGGCTCACGCCCAGCTCCACGACGTCGTTCTGATCCTTGAGCTGCACGACGGCGATCTCGTATGCCATGCCGTCGGCGGCATAGGCCAGGAAAAAGCCGTAGATTTTATTATACTCCATATCCGATATATATGAAAAGGCTTTTTCGGCATTTTCGTCCCAGCTTCCCGAAATTTTCATCTCAGGCAGGCTCTTGTCGGCCTCGACCATGCTCTTCTGGAGCTCATACATATCTATCTTTTCGTTCTGCCTGCCGCAGGCGCACAGGGAAAGGCACATTGCCGCGGCGCAGATGAGGCAAATTATTCTTTTCATCAGCCGATCACCGTCATTCCGTCGCAGCCGAGGACAGTGCTGTCCTTCGTAGCATCACTGTCACCGCCCGCTATATCGCCGAAGTATTTGCTGACCGAGTCGTTTATCTTCTGCTGCGTCTCGGCGTCAATGCCGTTTATGTCCGGATCCCCACCACCGTTATCGTCGTCGCTGTAGTAGCCTATATACACGCAGAAGATGTTGTCGTTCTCCTCGGTGCTCAGCCAGCTCCAGTACAGGTTCATGATGCGGCTGTCGGAAGCAACGGCGTTCTGTATCTGCTCCATGATAAGCTCGATAACGGTATAGGTATCGGCGCTTATCTCCGTGCCCATGTCAAGGCTCACGACGCTGGTTTTCGCGTCGATGGCGGCGCGCACCTGTGCGGGGATGCTGTAGATATCCGTGCACTCCACCCTGTTCATATAGGCGTAGTTATATTTATAGCCGTCGGCTGCGGGGAAGAAATCGCTGTTCCACTCCTGCATGTTTATCATCGAGTTGTCGTCGAGGTTAAAGTGCGAGAAGTTGCCCTTGGAATCCGCGTCGGAGTAGACGTCGGTGTGGTACCACTCGCCGTCGAGCTTCACAAGGTCCCATGTGTGCGACAGATACGAGTCGTGCACGACCATGCAGTCTATATCCATCATCTGCATGAACAGCCTGAAGGTCGTGGCGTAGCCGACGCAGACGGCCTTGTGATTTTGCAGAACGCCGTGGGGATTATCAACAACCGCGTCGTTCTCGTCGGGGATAACAACAAGCGAGCCGTCGTCAAAGCCGATGTTTTCGCACATCCACTTGTAAACGGCAAGCTCCTTTTCGTAGTCGCTCATGCCGTCGGTTACGATCTCGTCGAGCACCTTCTTTGCCATGTCGAGCGTTTCCTTGTCCTTGTCGGAGAGCCCGGACGCATCGCCCGACTTATACGCATCGGATATCTGCGTAGTCGCCCTTATGACGTAGTCGCTGCCGATGGTCACGTCGTTTTCCTGCGCAACGTCCCCGGTCTCGCCGCCGGATCCCGCGTCCTCCAGCGCCCTGACTCTCGCCATTGTGAATATATTGAGCACCAGCAGCGCAACAAGCATCACCGGCGTCACAATATACATGATCATATGCATGATCCTTATCGTTTTTTCTTTCATAAAATGCAGCTCCTTTCGGATATAATTACGTTTTGAAATGAAAAAAGTTCCTCTTCAACTGTGTGATTTGCATTAGCACAGTTAATATACTCTGAGCGGCCTCCCGTGTCAATACCGAATCTGTTAATTTTACATACTTGCACTGAGACGGAAAAAAATATATACTGTATTCAGTACCATTTGGAGGTTATGCACCGTGACCGATCTCAAATTTTATTTCGACGGAACAAACGGTACGCCGGTCAGCGGCGAGGTTTCGATTGACGTCATGATATCCAAGCAGGAAAAGCCCGGAGATATCGGACAGCTCAAATTCAATTACTCCGACAGCTTTTTCCTGCGCTCGGCCTGCTCGTATAACCATGAGCTTGCGATAATGTCGCTGGGACTGACGATGAGCGCCTTCACATATAAGGACGACGGCGACAGGCACACGAGGTGCGCGCTGAACGATATCGGCTGCGACGACCGCACCGTCGAGAGCTTCCGCTTTGACGACCAGCTCAGCTGCGGCGATACCTGCGGCTATATGATCGCTGCAAAAAAGCTGCCGGACGACAGCTTTCTCATTCCGGTCGTTATCCGCAGCCACTGCTACGGCGGCGAGTGGGTCAGCAATGCCCACGCCGTCGAGGACGCGTACCCCGACCACGCGGCGGGCTTTAAGGCCGCGGCGGATATCGCCTATGACGCGGTCATGGATTATATCGAGCGGCGCGGCTTTGAAAAAAGCAGGCTCAGGATCTGGGTCTGCGGCTACAGCCGCGGCGGCGCGGTGACAAATCTTCTGGCTGCGCGCCTGACCTTTGAAAGCGGCATCGGCAAGGACAACATTTTTGCCTACAGCTTTGCCACTCCCGTCACGGTATTCGACAGGGCAAATCTTTTTACGGACAACATATTCAATATAATATCCGAAATGGACGTCGTGCCGCGTATGCCGCTGCGCTTCTGGGATCTCGGCCGCTACGGCACGGATATGATCGTGCCCTGCAAGGCGCGGCGCGGCCTCGGCGAATACACTCGGCTGCTCGGGCAGATGCAGGGGCAGTTCAGGATGATAATGGACGAGCTCGGCGTCGAGGCCGACTATGTACCGCTCGACGATCAGGAGCGCGCGCTCGACCTGTTTTTCGACTATGTTGACGACCTTCTCGACACTCCGCAGAAATACCGCGACGGCGGCTATCAGCAGCTTGCGATGGAATACATGCAGAGCAAGATGCACGGCGACGTGTTCGAGCTGCGCAAGTTCATAAACTTCCTGCTCGACGGCAACGAGGAGATGGCCTCCGAGCTGTGCGGGCTCATCGACAACTGGCATGAGCTCGGCGGACTCGAAAAGGTGCAGCGCCTCGGCATAATGATTTCCAAGCGCAAATCCGGCGATAAATCGCCCGCCACCGAGCTCATCTTCATGGTCATCGGCATCCTCTTCCGCTATGCGGCAAAGTTCACCGCGACCAAGGTGACCGGCGGGGCGCAGGACTATTTCTACGAGCAGCTCGTCATCCTCCTCATCGACGCATATCATCGCGGCGGAGACTCGTTTATCCTCCAGCAGCACTGGCCGGAGGCCTACCTTGCCTGGCTCAGAGCCGCTCCGGCGGAGGATCTTTTCAGACTTGGAAGCTATACCAGAGAATCTGTTAAATAAAAAGGAGAGCGAATATGGACAAGACTATTGTCGTCATGGCGGCCGGGCTCGGCTCGCGCTACGGCGGCGTAAAGCAGATCGAGCGTCTCGGCCCCGACGGCGAGATACTCATGGAGTACGCCGTCTATGATGCGCTCCGCGCCGGCTTCAACAGGATCGTGCTCATAATAAAGCCCGAGATATACGGCGACGTGAAGGCACTTTTCGGCGACCGCATCGAAAAAAGCAGCGGCATAAAGATAGATTATGCCTTCCAGACCATGGACCGCTTCACAGAGAGCCGTCCGGAGTTTTCCGCCCGCACGAAGCCCTTCGGAACGGTGCACGCAGTCATCTGCGCAAAGGACTGCATCAAAACGCCCTTTGCCGTCATGAACGCCGACGATTACTACGGCGTCGAGGCCTTCCGCGTCATGGCCGCGAAGCTCGACGAGCTTCACGGCGCGCAGGACGCCGCCATGGTGGCCTACAGGCTCAAGAACACCGTCAGCCCCTTCGGCACGGTCACGCGCGGCGTGTGCAGCGTTGAAAACGGCCTGCTGCGCGGCGTTAAGGAGACGTATAAGATAAAGCTTTTCCCCGACGGAACGATACGCGACACCTCGGAGTCGGAAAACGGTCCCATCCTCGCGCCGGACACCTTCGTTTCCATGAATCTCTGGGGCTGCCATCAGGATATACTTCCCGTGATGGAGAAGTATTTTGCCGGTTTCCTCGCGGCTCTGCCCTCAGACGAGCTCAAGGCCGAGTGCCTGCTGCCGACCATGATGGGCGAGCTCACCGACAGCGGCAGGATCAGCATTTCCGTCCTCGGCACCAACGACCGCTGGTTCGGCCTGACGTATAAGGAGGATAAACCCGGCGCCGTCGCCGCCCTCACCGCCCTGCACCAGAGCGGCGTCTATCCCCCTACTTTGTGGTAAAATATTTAGAGGCGCAATCAGTCTGCACCTATACGGAGATCGCAGAGTCCCGACCGGAAACGATGGTATAAACAAGAACGTTTCGCGTCCCGTGAGCGTGCGCAATATTTGTGCCGCGGCACAAGCCGCAGCATTATGAAGTCATGACCACCCGTAAAACGGGTGGTCATGACTTTGATCACTATCGCCTCGCCGCCGGGGCGGCAACCGGCGATATCGAATCGGTGTCCGGGGTTCCTGACCGTTGAGCGGCATGAAAAAAAGACGGTCGGCTGACCGTCTTTTTTGGTGCTCCAGCGGGGATTCGAACCCCGGACACCCTGCTTAAAAGGCAGGTGCTCTGCCTACTGAGCTACTGGGGCAAATGTGGCTGGGATGGCGGGACTCGAACCCACTATATCAGAGTCAAAGTCTGAGGTGTTACCATTACACTACATCCCACCATCTGTTTTATTCTATTGTACACAGAGACCGGGCTTCTGTCCGGCCTCTGTGACTTGTGGGGTGGGTAAAGGGACTCGAACCCTCGACACCCGGAACCACAATCCGGTGCTCTAACCAACTGAGCTACACCCACCATATTTTTGTTTTGGCACGCCAAGAGGGATTCGAACCCCCGACCTACTGCTTAGAAGGCAGTTGCTCTATCCTGCTGAGCTATTGGCGCATATTTCCGCTTCATTTGGAGCGGGCGATGGGAATCGAACCCACGTATCCAGCTTGGAAGGCTGGTGTTCTACCATTGAACTACGCCCGCATGGCCGTTCCCATTAATGTTCAGCTTAAAGATAATAACAACATTTTTGCCGATTGTCAATATTTTTGACACAAAAACTTTCAAAAGTCAGAAAATTATTTCACGCCCTGGCAGCAGGCGTATATTTGCATTCAGCACATTAAAAAGCGGTCTCTGAGATCGGCGGCAGATTTTTTTGGCTCCGGGCACGGCCTCAGTGCGCCTCCAAAAGGACTTCGGCGTTGTGATAGCACAGATAGTGGCCGAGCAGGCACAGCGGAACGGCTGCGAGCACGTCGAGCACGGAGTGCTGCTTCATGAACACGGTCGAGGCGCAGATCAGCAGCGCCGTAACGCATACGGCAAACTTGAAGCCCGGCTTTTGCAGTCTGCGGCAGTCGAGCAGGCCGAGCATCGCAGCCACCGAGCCGAGGACGTGTATCGACGGGCACACGTTCGTGTTCGTGTCGAATTCGTAAAACCATGCGATGAAGCGCGTGAGCGCGTTGTCGCGCGGAAAGACCTCCGGCCGCAGCTCCTGACAGGTCGGGAACAGCAGGTAGATGACCATCGTGATCGTGTAGGTGCAGATTATGAAGCGCATCATTTTCCTGAACGCCGGAACGTCGCAGAAGAAGGTGTACACCAGTGCGCCTATCAGGTACACGAACCAGAACAGGTATGGGATCAGGAACCACTCGCAGAACGGTATCGCATCGTCGAGTGCGCAGTGCATGACATGGTATGAGCCGACCTTGTAAAAGCGCTCGACAAACGAGAACGCCGCGCCGAACATCGGCCAGAATATCAGCAGCTTTACATGCCGAAATTCATCCGTATTTATTTTGCTTAATCTGAAATCTCTGTAATCCATCTTTTTGACACAGCTTTCGTTTTTTGCGGCAGCTTCCGGCCGGGCAGCCGCAGTCTCCGTATAAGCACAGTCTCAATGCGCCTCAAAAAAAGGCAAAACGCTGTAGGTTTCTCCACTGTTCCGATACCGGGCAGCCGCAGTCTCCGTATAGGTACAGACCTAATGCGCCTTTAAAAAACAAGGCTTATTGCCTGCGGACAGTTTTCAAAGGATATCTCGCTGTGCGCGCCGCCGTTTTCGCCGTCGAAGGTCCATGTCTCCGGCTCGTCAAAGACGAAGCGGGCGCGGCGGGTGTGCTTAATGATTATGTACTCGCTGTTCAGGTCATGACTGAGCACCTTTGCCGCCAGAGCCGCAAGCGCGGCGGCGTTCGGGAGCTTTTTGACCAGCACGAGCTCGTGCAGTCCGTCGCCGAGACCGATCTCTTCGCGCGGCAGGTCGATGAAACCGGCCACGGAGTAGGAGTTTGACATGCTGCCGTAGAGGTACTCTCCGTCAAGCACGCCGCCGTCGTACTCGACCGTGACGCGTCGGCTTTTGAGCGTTGAGAGGCTCTTCATCGCGCCGAGCAGATACGCCGCCTCGCCGAGCTGCTTTTTTATCTCCTGCGGCGTTGCGTAGCTGACCTCGGTAAACGCACCGAAGGCCGCAACGTAGTTGAAATAGCCGCCGTCGCGCCGCCCCTCGTCGAAATCGTGGGGCCTGCCGTCGATGAAGCGCTGCGCACCGGCGAGGATGTCGTTTTTCGGCAGGCCGATCGTCCGTGCCACATCGTTGGCCGTGCCGATCGGGATATACCCCACCTGCGGCCTCTTGTCCAGCGGCATGAGACCGGCTATCGCCTCGGCGAGCGTACCGTCGCCGCCCAGAACGAGCAGGCGCGGAAACGCTCCGGCGTACTGCGCCGCAAGCTCGGTCGCGTGCCCGCGGCTCTCGGTGAAATACACCGTCACGGCATAGCCCGCGTCGGACAGCATTTTCAGCGCGTCCGGCAGGCTCCGCCTGAAGCCGCCCTTTCCCGCCGCCGGATTTATTATCATCATAAGCGGAGTTTTCATTCAATTCAACACCCTTAATGTTAATTATTTAATTATAGCACAAAGCACAACGGATTTCAAACGGATTTCAACTTACACCTTATTGCTTGAAATAATACTCAGTGTATGATAATGTAATAGTAATTGCGCACTATGGGAGTTGTTTGATGAATTATGTTTTTCTTGCGGCGTTTGCCGCGTTTTCGGCTGTGCATCTGTATGCAAGCCGGCGCTGCGACAAGCCGCTGCGCGCGGTGACGAAGGTATTTCTGCTGCCGATGCTGCTGGGCTGGTATATTACGACGGCTCAGGAGCCGCAGGAGATCGTGATCGCGGCAGTGGCGGCCGGCTGGCTCGGCGATGTGCTGCTGATGTTCGGAACCGTGGGCTTTGCCGTCGGCGGCGCGAGCTTTTTCCTTTCGCACCTGTGCTTCGCGGCGGCCTACTGCGCGCATGTCGACTTTGCGCTTGTGCCGGTTTGGGTGATCGTGCTCGCAGCGCTCGTGTACGCCGCAGCGGTGGCGCTCGTGTTCCGCGGGCTTGCCGGTCACGTCAGCCCGCGCTCGCTCTACGGCGGCATGGTGGGATATCTCGTCGTCAACGGAGCGATGAACTGCTTTGCTCTGTTTCAGCTCGTGACGGTACCCTGCCTTGCAACGGCAGTCATGTACGCCGGTGCGCTTTGCTTTTTCGTGTCCGACTCCATACTGTTTTATGTCCGCTTCCGCAGGGGCTCGCCATTCAAAACGCATTTCGGCGTTATGCTGACCTACCTTCTGGCCGAGTTCCTCATCGTCTCCGGCTTCCTTCTTTTTCAGTGACGCATTTTTGGAGGCGCATTGAGGCTGTACCTATACGCTTTTTGCGGGTGCCCGGTATCGAAACAATGGAGGAAATAAAAACGTTTCGCGCATTTTTAGCGGCGCACGGACATTGTACTTATACGTTTATTGCGTCAGCCCGGTATCGGGACACTGGAGGAAATAAAAACGTTTCGCGCATTTTCAGAGACGCATTAACTCCCTGCCTATACGGATATTGCGTCAGCCCGGTATCGAAACGACGGAGGAAATAAAAACGTTTCGCGCTTTTTTTGAGGCGATTTGAAACCGTTCCTATACGTTTATTGCGGGTGCCCGGTATCGGGACAACGGCATAAACTACGGCGTTTCGCGTAATGCAAGTACACAGTAATGTTAAGCATCTTGCCTTACTCTGTCATGGTTTTCACCGCAGCTTCCGGTCGGGACACCTCAAAAACCGTATCGGTACTGCGCAGCAACGCCTCCAAAAAGCCTTCCTCTGTCACGGTTTCCTGAGCAGCTTCCGGTCGGGACGCCGCAAAAACCGTATCCGCAGCTGTCTCAATGCGCCACCGAAAAATCGTAGAGGTCTTTGGAGGAGAGCCCGGTCTCGGCGGCGGCCTTTTTGCAGGCTGCCCTGCGCGGCAGCCCCTCGGCGCGGTAGCGTTCGACGAGCTCGAGCGCATCGTTGAGCGTGAGTGTGAGCTCCTGCTCCGGCGCACCTGCGATCACCAGCACGAACTCGCCCTTGGGCGGCGCCGCGGTGAAGTACTCGAGCGCCTCGCCGAGCGTGGTGCGTATCGTCTGCTCGTGGATCTTCGTCAGCTCGCGGCACAGTGCGATGCGCCGGTCGGCGCCGAAGGTGTTTTTCATGTCCTCGAGCGTGCGCAGGAGCTTGTGCGGTGCCTCGTAAAATATCATGGTGCGCTTTTCGCCGCGCAGGCTCTCAAGATGCTCGCGGCGGCTTTTGTTCGAGGTGGACAGAAAGCCCTCGAAGCAGAACCTGCCCGACGGCAGCGCCGACAGCGCGACCGCCGACACAAGCGCGGCGGGGCCGGGCACGACAAGCACCTCGACGCCGTTTTCCGCGCACATGCGCACGAGCTCCTCGCCGGGGTCGGATATCGCGGGCATACCGGCATCGGTCACGAGCGCGCAGTTTTCGCCTGCGAGTATGCGCTCGAGTATCTTCGCGCCGGAGGCGTACTTGTTGTGCTCAAAATAGCTCACGAGCGGCCGGCGGATGTCAAAGTGATTCAAAAGCTTCATCGTCACGCGCGTGTCCTCTGCGGCGATGAAGTCCGCATCGCGCAGCGCCTGTGCTCCGCGCGGCGAAAGGTCGCCGAGGTTGCCGATAGGTGTCCCCACCAGATACAATTTACCGCTCATGCGAGTCCTCCCTGTGATAGATACGTTTTATCTCGGCGCTCTCGCGCCCGTCGTCGCCGCAGATGAACAGCGGCGGCATTATTTTCAAGCCCGCAGCCGCGCCGCGCCGCGCTTCGACGAGCACAAGCGACGGCTCCTTCCGCGCCGAGTGCGACACCGTGCGCAGGCGCTTTGCCTCAAATCCCGTTTCGCGCAGCAGGCAGAACACGTCCGCAAGGCGCTCGGCTCTGTGCACGAGGCAGAACGCGCCGCCCGTACGGCACAGGTACGAGGCCGCGCGGCAGACATCCTCAAGCGAGCACAGCTTTTCGCCGCGCGCGGCGGCCTTGTCCGCATCCGGGCTCTGTTTGCCGCTCCCTTCGGCGAAGTAAGGCGGGTTTGAAACGACAAGGTCAAACTGCCCGGTCCGGAACAGCTCGCGGCAGCGGCGGATATCGCCGGTCACGATGCCGCAGCGCTCCTCCATCGCGTTTGCCGCCATGTTCTCCCGCGCAACGCAGGCAGCCCCGGGATTTATCTCCAGCCCCGTCATGTGCAGCGCCGCGCTTTTTGTCAGCAGCAGCAGCGGCAGTATCCCCGAGCCGCAGCCGAGGTCGATGCCGCGTCTGCGCGCGCCGATATCGACAAAGTCCGCAAGCAGCACGGAGTCCGTGCCCAGCCGGAAATGCTCCGACTGTTCAAACTGCGGTCCGTTTTTCCATAGCTCCATTTTTTCAGCGGCGAATTAACGCCTCTCCTTTTTCAGCGCGCATTGACGCAGCCGCAGCCGCCGTATAGGTACAGCCTCAATGCGCCTTCGAATATTGTAGCAAATGTTGAGCTTTGCGTCAATGCGCTTGACGGCGCGGCGGGTTTTGAGTTAAAATCATATCAATCGCAAAATACGATAAAACGGAGGTCATAACAATGAAAAAATGGCTCGTCATAGCACCGGCGGCGGCAGCGGCGGCGGCAGGCGCAGTGCTTGCGCTCAAGGGCAGATCCGGCGCGGCGAACAAGCCCGCGGCGGCAAAGGCCGCCGCAAAGCCGGCTGCCAAGTCCGGCGGCGGCAAAAACGCGGGATTTTCCATAAAGAACCCGCAGACCGGCGTTTACAGCTTTGCAAGCGGCTACAAGGACGCGAAGGAGATCGGCGTCAGCCTCACCTACGACGCGGATAAGCACGGCTTTGCCGTTGTCTCCGAGGGCTATATCACCGACTCCGGCGACTCGCACGTCGCAATACTGAACGCCGACGACTTTGCCATCCAGATCGAGTACGCACCCTACTACCACGGCGAGGACTTCGCCGCGCTCGAGAAATCGGTCGAGGAAAACTACAAGAACTTCGGCAGAGTCAGCTTCAGGAACACAAGCGGCATATGCTTCACAAACGGCGGCAGCTACTGCATGGCCTTCCCCGCCGCCGGCTCTGCGGCCGACTATGTTCTTGCAACGGTCGTGCTCATGGGCGACGACAACGAGGACGAGCGCGTAAAGCTCCGCTCGAACCCCGAGATGCTTGCGATCATGGACACCCTTGTCATCGACCAGCTCTGAATACGTTAAATGAACGGAAAAAACGCGGTATGGAAAAACCATACCGCGTTTTTTGTACCTCATGGGCAACTCAGCCCTCGATAGCCTCTGCAGGGCACTGTGCTGCGCACGCACCGCACTCAAGGCACTTGTCGGGATCGATCTCATAGTGAAGATCGCCCATAGAGATAGCTTCGGCAGGGCACTGTGCTGCGCATGCGCCGCAGGACAGGCACTCGTCGGTAATAACAAAAGCCATAATGTAACCTCCATATATAGTTTGCTCAATAGGAAATCAGGTCTTTGCCTATGTCTTGCAAGTGCATTGTAACACATAATCGAAAAAATGCAAATGTAAAATTGCGTTTATAATATAATTTTTGCAAATTGGCAATAATCCCGTATACGACAGCATCGGCGCTGCCGATGTATTAATATGTATACAAGGGGGAAACGACCTTGAAGAACAACGAAAAATTTACGGAGAAAGCCGAGGGCGCGATCGAGCAGGCGCGGCTTGCGGCCTTCGGTCTCGGCCACAGCTATGTCGGCACGGAGCATCTGCTGCTCGGTATTCTGCGGGAAAGAGCAGGGCTCGGCGCACGCATACTGCGTGACCGCGGCCTGAGCGAGCACGGTCTCAAGGACGCCGTGAGCCGCCGCAGCGGCACGGGCGAGCCCGCTCCTCCTGCGCAGGGGCTCACAAAGCACGCATGGCAGGCAATAGAGAAGGCCGCCTCGGACGCGGCGCGGCTCGGTCACAGCTACATCGGCACCGAGCATCTGCTGCTGGGCATACTCCGCCAGCCCGAATGCGGCGGCGCAAAGGTGCTCACGGAGGCGGGACTGAGTCTCAACGACATCTGCACCGACATCCTCGCCGTGTTCGGCACGGGTTCCTTCAAGCCGCGTCCGCAGCAGCAATCCAAACAGCCGCCGCAGCCCAAGGCCGCCGTGCGGCACAGTGAAACGCGCATCCTCGACCTGTACAGCCGCGACCTGACGCAGATCGCGCTTGCCGGCGGCTTTGACCCGGTGATCGGCCGCGAGGAGGAGATACGCCGGAGCATGCAGATACTCTCGCGCAGAAGCAAAAACAATCCCGTGCTCATCGGCGAGCCGGGCGTGGGCAAGACCGCCGTGGCCGAGGGCATAGCCTGCTGCATCGCAGGCTCCGACGCACCCGAGAGCATGGCCGGAAAGCGCCTTGTCGCGCTTGATCTTCCTGCGCTGCTGGCGGGCACGAAGTACCGCGGCGATTTCGAGGAGCGCGTCAAGGCCGTGCTCCGTGACGTAAAAAAGGCCGGCGACGTGATACTTTTCGTGGACGAGCTGCACACGGTGATCGGTGCGGGCAGCGCGGAGGGCGCCATTGACGCGGCGAATATACTCAAGCCCGCGCTCGGCAGAGGCGAGGTGCAGATAATCGGCGCAACGACACCCGAGGAGTACCGCCGCCATATCGAGAAGGACGCGGCGCTCGAGCGAAGGTTCCAGCCCGTCAGGATCGGCGAGCCAACGCGCGAAACGAGCCTTTCCATGCTCGGCGGTGTGCGCACGGGTCTGGAGCGGCACCACGGCGTGAAGATATCCGACGCAGCGCTCACGGCCGCGGTAGATCTCTCCGCGAGGTATATAAACGACCGCTTCCTGCCGGACAAGGCCATCGACCTTGTTGACGAGGCTGCTGCACGCATCCGTGTTTCCGGCGGCGGTCTGGTCACCGCCGAGGATGTTGCGGAGGTGGTATCCGTATGGACGGGCATACCGCTTGCAAATATCAGTTCCGACGAGTCAAAGCGCCTGCGCGATATGGAGGGCATACTTCACCGCCGTGTTATCGGTCAGAACGAGGCCGTCACCGCCGTTGCGCGCGCCATACGCCGCGGCAGAGTCGGGCTGTCCGACCCCGACCGTCCGGTCGGCAGCTTTCTGTTCCTCGGCCCGACGGGCGTGGGCAAGACAGAGCTCTGCCGTGCTCTTGCCGAGGCCGTTTTCGGTGACAGGAACGCAATGATACGCCTTGACATGTCCGAGTACATGGAAAAGCACGCCGTCAGCAAGCTCATCGGTTCGCCGCCGGGCTACGTCGGCTATGAGGACGGCGGCCAGCTCACCGAGCGCGTGCGGCGCAGGCCGTGGTCGGTCGTGCTGTTTGACGAGATCGAGAAAGCGCATGAGGATGTGTGGAGCATCCTGCTTCAGATCATGGACGACGGGCGCCTGACCGACTCCGCGGGGCGCGTCGTGAGCTTCCGCAGCACCGTCATAGTCATGACTTCGAACGTCGGCGCGAAGGCGATAAGCGACGGCCGCCCGGGCCTCGGCTTTGCCTCCGGCAGCGGCGATGAGGGGGCTCAGATGCGTGCGCGGATAAACGAAGAGCTCAAAAGGACCTTCAGGCCCGAGTTTCTGAACCGCATCGACGAGACGATCGTGTTCCGCCGCCTGAGCCGCGCCGAGATGCGCAGCATCGCCGAGCGCATGCTGCTCGACGTCGCCGCGCGCTTCGAGGCTCTGGGCATGACGCTGTCCGTGCCCGACGAGGCGGTCGCATTTCTCGCCGAGCGCGGCTGTGACGAACGGTACGGGGCACGGCCGCTGCGCCGCGCGATACGCAGCATGATCGAAGACAAAGCCGCCGAACTCATGCTCGGCGGGCAGCTCGGGCGCGGCGACACGGTCACGGCGCGTCTCGACGGGGATCGATTAGTTTTGACAAAACAAAATTGATACTATATAATAGTCTTCGTATTTTTATGGAGGCAAAACGATGGATAAGCAGAAAATATTAAAGGAAGTAAACGCAATCTGCGAGTACAATAAGCATAATCATATCTACACTGTCGATATCGGCCCCGACTACTCCGTCGTCGAGGCGGAGCTGCGCCCGGAGTCGCTCAATCCGCTCGGCATGGCGCACGGCGGCTTTGTATATTCGCTGTGCGACGTCGCTGCCGGCGTTGTCATAAACCAGAACGTGGGCCTGTCCGTCACGCTCAGCGGCAATGTTTATTTCATGCGGCCGAGCAAGGGCACGAAGCTGCGCTGCGAGGGCAGGATCATAAAGCCCGGCCGCACAGTCAATGTCGTCGAGACCTGCGTCTATGACGACGAGGACCGGCTCACCGCAAAAGGAATGTTCGAGCTCTATATTCTGGAGGCGAAATAAGGCTGTGCCTATACGGTGATTGCGGGTACCCCACGCCTTCCCCTTGAGGGGAAGCCAAGGACGCACTCGCGGGAGGCGAAACGCCGTAGTTTTCTCCATTGTCCCGATACCGGGCTGACACAGCGACTTGTAAGTGCAATGTCCGTGCGCCACCGAAAAAACCGGGCTGACGCAATATGCGTATCCGCAGGTGCGTCAATTCGCCGCTGAAACTAACCGATGCCGCCGAGCGCGGCGCCGGCGATGAGGGCTCCGAGGGCCGAGGCGCAGTAGACGTACTTGCCCAGAGGGTAGAACCATTTGCCGATGGGTCTGCGCGCGCCGAGGTTCACGGCCTCGAGCGCAAACTTCTTGCCGCCTATCCAGAAGAACATGACCGCAGCGAGCAGCGCTCCGAGCGGACAGATATAAATCGAAACGACATCCATCCACTGCGAGACGATCGCCTGAATACACAGCGCGGCGGCGCAGCCGAGGACGTGAATGACCGCCGTGGCCGGTACGCGCTTCAGATCGAACTTCTCCTGCAAAAAAGCAACCGGCGCCTCATAGAGATTTATTATCGAGGTCAGCCCCGCGAAGGTGACGCAGACGAAAAACGCCATGCCGACTATGCGGCCGCCCGCCATACCGTTTATGACGTGCACAAGGTAGATGAACATGAGTCCCGGTCCGCCGGAATCAAGCCGTGCACCGCCCGCCGCCATGGCCGGGATTATAACGAAGGCAGCCAGCAGCGCTGCGAGCGTGTCAAAAATTGCGACATTGCGCGCCGAGGACGGGATGCACTCGCTGCGGCTGAGATACGAGCCGTAGATGACGCTGCCGTTTCCGGCCACCGACAGCGAGAAGAAGGCCTGACCGAAGGCGTAGATCCAGAGCTTCGGCTCTTTGAGACCCGCGGGGTTTATCGTTAGGATGTACCTGTATCCCTCGCCGGAGCCCGCGAGCGTGAACACGTACACGCCCAGCGCGGCAAACAGCACGAACAGTATCGGCATCATGAGCTTGTTGGCCTTTTCTATGCCGTCGGCGATGCCGAAGGACATGATCGCAAAGCTCACCGCGATGGCGATGACGATCCAGACGTTTGCGCCCCACGCGCTTGCCGTCGCGCCGAAGGTACCGGCTATGACGTCCATGTTCTGACCCATTCCGAACAGCTTCCCGGAGAAGGCCATGAAGGTGTATTTGAATATCCAGCCCATGACGCAGGTGTAGCCTATGGCCAGCGCCAGCGAGCCGAGGATGGGGATGTATCCGATGCGCTCGCCTATCTTGCGATTTCCGTATCTGAGCTCGGTGCATTTGCCGAACGAGCCCATGGGTCCCGCACCGCCGGCTCTGCCGAGGGCAAACTCCTCGATAACGCCGGTGGAGGCGATAAGTACGACGAAAATGAAATACGGAATCAGGAAGGTAAGCCCGCCCCAGCTCGAGACGAGCGTTGGGAAGCGCCAGATGTTTCCCATTCCGACGGCCGAGCCTATACAGGCGATTATAAATCCGCTGCGGCTTCTGAAGCCGTCGCGCCGGTGTTCGTTGTTTTCCATTGTTCTAACCTTTCACTCTCTGTTTTGACGAAATTAACTATACATTGTAAGCAGCCTAAAGTCAAGAAAAGCAGCGGCCGGCCGAGATAAGAAACACACGGTTCTGAGCGGCTCTTTTTCGCCCATACGGCATAAAAAATCTCGGTAATACGCAAAGTATTGCCGAGATTTTGTTATTTTGCCTTGACGAAAAATCCCTCGCTCAAAGCTGCGGGCAGCTGAAATGACTCGGCAGGCGCAGGGTCAAGATGCCGCAGCGACGGCATTCGCGCCCGCCGGGCCCTTTCAGGCGTACGTTTTCTTGTCTCAACCGGCCTGAACGCGGCGGACAGGATCCGGTTATGCTTAATTTTTCTGCCTGGGCGAATATGTGTGATGAACATACTTGTTTACCCACAGGCTGTCTCTGTATGAGCTATATTCTTCCATTTTGCAGCCGCTGTAAAGATCGTCTGCAACTTCGAGGATAACCTCCCGAAGCTCAAGGTGTTCAAGATATTTCTCAGGTATCGCGCCCAAACCCAGATACGCTCCGAGAATATTGCCCGTCACCGCGCCGGTGGAGTCACTGTCGCCGTTGTGGTTAACTGCAGCAATGAGCGCTTTGTCGAAATCATCGGAATATTTCAGAGCGCAGTATAGTGCTATGGCCAGCGTTTCCTCGGCGACCCAGCCCTGTCCGAGCATATGTATCGCCTCAACATCATTGATTTCGGTGCGTGAGAGCTCTAATGCGCGGTCAATGAGTACAAGCAACTCCTTCAGATGCTTTGTGCCATCATACCGTCTGCTCACAGCAGCTCTCATACCCAAAGCCGCATCATACAGCGAAGTGTCGTCAGAATGGGAGACTGTGCTTATAATGTGTGCCAGTGCATATGCCGGAATGTATCCCAGCTCGTGCCCGTGCGTCAGTGCAGCGGCATTTGCACCTTCGTCAGCGGCAAAGCCGACATCCTCAAAGTACAGTCCTATCGGAGCAACACGCATGATGCCGCCGCAGCCCTTGCTGTGATTTATCGGCTTTTCCGTCGTTCCGACCGAACCGGAAGCAAGTGCCGAAAGGCAGGTGCTTCCGGGAGCTCTGGTGTGAAACAGCTCCGGCACATTCAGCAGCCACGAGAAACGATCTTCGCCCTTATAGGGATAGTTCTGCCGCTGTGTTTTCAGCCAATCATAATAGCATCGCAGGATATATCTGTAATACTCGCCCATGATGCCGCGCAGCTTGCCTCTTGTCTCGGCAAGGAGCAATCCTGCTGCCGTGAAGAGCGTCATCTGTGTATCGTCGGAGATTTGGGCTATGCCGTCTCTGAGCTCATATTCCGTGATGCCTTTACCGCCGAAGCGTCTGAATATCGACTTCTCATCGGAAAACTCCACGGCGTAGCCCAGTGCATCTCCCGCCGCGCCGCCTATAAGGCAGCCGCGGTATTTGTCCTGTGATTTCATGGCGTTCCTCAGTGCAGCGGCTTTACTTCAGCAGGCCCTTGACGAGGCCCTTATCGGTCTTCTGCACGTGCTTGAAGACCTCTTCGAAGCGGTTGAGGGCTTCGTCGATGATCTCGGGAGTGTCGGCCAGCGAGGTGTACAGGCGGCTGCCGGCGAGGGTGACGATGCCGTTTGCCATGTAGGCCGCGCCCATGCGCTCCATGGAGTCCTTGCGGACGTACATCATGTCCTTGTTGCGCAGCAGGCCGACCGCGGACTTGACAAAGCAGTTGGACGAGAAATCAAAGCTCATTGCGCCGGTGCACTCGAGGTGGACGATCGAGCCCTGGTTGTAGGCAACGAAGGGCAGACCGTAGTGCTCGATGAGCTCCTTGAGACCGTCGCAGAGCCTGTCGCCCATCTTGCCCGCGATCTCGCAGGCGTTGGTGCGCTCGATCTCCCGGATCGCGGTGTAGCCCGCGAGGCAGGACAGGGGGTTTGCCGCCAGGGTTCCGCCGACATACGCTCTGTGCTTGCCGGTCGCAAGGCCGGCCGCCATGAGCTGGGCGTACTCCTTCTTGCCGCCTACGCCGCCCGCTGCGGGGTAGCCGCCTGCCACGATCTTGCCGAACACGGTCAGATCGGGAACTACGTCGAAGTAGCCCTGAGCGCCGGAGAGCGCCACGCGGAAGCCGGTGACGACCTCGTCGAATATCATCAGTGCGCCGTACTTGTCGCACAGTGCACGCACGCCCTTGTTATAGTCGTGTGCGACGGGGCGGGTGCCGCTCTCGGGGCCGACGGGCTCGAGGAGTACCGCCGCGGTGCCGCCGAGGAGCTTGTTGCGCTTGAGCACGTGCTCGAGCATGTTCAGGTCGTTCGGGCGGACCTCGTCGGTCGTGCCGTAGCAGCCGTGAGGGATGCCGTGCGACTCGAGCAGCGCGCGGCTGCCGGGGATCTTCAGGCCGTAGACCATCTGATCCGACCAGCCGTGGTAAGCGCCGCCGATCTTGATGATGCGCTTGTTGCCGGTAGCTATGCGGGCAATGCGCAGGGAAGCCATTACCGACTCCGTGCCCGAGCCGAGCATACGGAACATCTCGACGTTGGGCATGTGCTTGTTGATCTCACGCGCGATGAGCATCTCGGACTCGTGCAGCAGACCGGTTACGGGGCCGCACTCGTTCAGAAGCTTTATGACCGCCTCGCGGATGACGGGGTAGTTGCTGCCGAGGATGGTCGGACCGCCGGCCTGGAGGAAGTCGATGTACTTGTTGCCGTCCTTGTCGTAGAGGTAAGCGCCCTCGGCCTTCGCCATGCACATGGGGAAGGGCTTGTTGAAGGCAAGGTTATGCTGAACGCCGCCGGGGATGTATTTCTGCGACTCCTCGAAGACCGCTCTGGAGGCGGTGCACTTCTCGTCGTAGTACTTCATGATGACGTCCTTGTAATACTCGTCGGAAACCTCCCATATGGGCTGGCTTGTCAGCTCCTTGAGCTTTGCGTTGATCTCATTGGGATCGTCCCATCTGCTTATTGCACAGTTATTCATGCTCGTTGTTCTCCTTTTCCTGTTTTTTCTTGGCTATATCATTGGTGTCCTTGCTGTTGCGGTAGACTACGAAGTTGTCCCACAGATATTCGAGAGAGAGATTGAGCGCCATATTGATGGCCAGCACGGCGTACTCGTTCCAGCCGTGTATATCGGCAAGGAAATGCTCGTTCCAGATCGTAAACGGCGCAAACGGCACATAAAACAGGAACACCAGAAGCATTGCCTTGGGCACGTTTTCCGCGCTCTGGAAGGTGAATTTTCTGTTGAAGGTGAAGTTCCACAGAACGCTCAGTACGAGCGCTATCGTGTAGCACACCCAGTGCCCGGGGATCTTGATGACCTCCTCGCAGAGGATCATTGCGACGGTTTCGATTATACCGGCAGATGCTGAAAAAAGAATGAATTTCAGAACTCTGGCGGTTTCCTTTTTTTTCTCCGTTTTCATGCGTCATCCCTTCTTCTTTGAATATTTTTTCTTATAGACAAAGCGCATGAGCGCCGTATCCGCGGTATTGAGTTTTACCTTCGAGCCGAGACCGGCCGTGTGCAGAGCGCACAGGGCGGATTTTTCGGTCAGGAGCCGCAGCGCCTCGCGGTCGTCGGGCTCCTCGGCCGTGACGACCGCACCCACGCCCTTTACGAACACCGCGTCGCGCGCCTTTAAGGCCCTTACGATCTTCCTCGGCCTTGCCCTGACGCAGGAAACGTGCGAGCCGAGCATCTGCGCCATATCGTCAAGCTGCGCGTGCAGCGTTTTTCTCTTGTTGGCCCACATGACGGCATAGTCCCCGCCGTTTAGCTCCGCCGTGGGTATCTCGCACCTGACCGCAGCCATGAGCGCTGCCGTTTTGGCATCCGCAAGGCGCTTGGGGGCGGCGTTTCCTATGCACAGATTGCGGCGGCATATCTCCTCGAGCAGCTGTGCACGCTCCATGGCCTGCTTTTTGTCCGCTCCGCAGACGACAACGCCGTGGTTTACCATGAAAACGGTGTGCGCACCGGTCTGCATCGCGGCGCGGACGGCGTTTTTAAGCTTTTTCATGCCGGGCAGGCCGTATTCTGCCTTTGCAACGCCGCCGAGAGCGGCCTTTTCGGCCTGCGTTATATCCATGCTCTCAAAACCGGCAAGGCCGAGCGCCGATGCGCAGTTCTGATGCGTGTGGATAACGAAGCCCACCTCCGGAAACAGCTCGTATGCCGAGGCGTGAACGCCCTTTTCGCTCGAGGGCTTGCGCCGGCCCTCCCATTTCATTGTGCCCAGCTCGACGCAGGCGATATCCTCCGGCGTCGTCTTGAGATAGTCCAGGCCGCTCGGGGTGATGAGAAAATGCTCCTTGTCCAGGCGGCAGCTGACGTTGCCCCAGGTCCTTGCGACAAGGCCGGTTTTTAAAAGCTCCCTGCCGGTGCCGCATATAAGCTCTCTTGCCATGCTTTCTTCCACGCTTATGCCCTCCTTCAGCCGTTGAGTACGGCAAAATTCTTTTTGTTCGCCGCATACAGGTTTTTGAATACCTCGTAGTTTCTGTCGTAAAGCGCCTTGTTTTCGGCGTTTGGCACGTATCTGCTCTCGGCCTTTATGAGAGACCCCGCCTCGGAGAGGCTGCCTATGCATCCGCTGCCGACGGCCACGAGCATCGCCGCACCCACGGCGCCCACGTCCTTTGTCGAGGCAACGGTCTCTACCGTGCGCCCCGTCACGTCCGCGAGGATCTGGCAGGTCACTCTCGACAGTGCTCCGCCGCCGACAAAGCGCAGCGTATCGGCCGTTTTTATCTTCTTATCCTCACATTCGAGCATCCACCGAAGGTGATAGCATATGCCCTCGAGTACCGCGCGGAGCATCTCCGTTTTGCCGGTGTCGAGCCTTATGTTGAAGAACATGCCCGCGGCCTTGGGGTCCTCGAAGGGGCAGCGGTTGCCGTGCAGCCAGGGGGTGAATATCACGCCGCCCGCGCCGGGGGGGATGGCCTCGATGGTGTCGGTCATGTAGTCGTAGAGGCTTTCATATATGCTCTCCTCGCTCTCGGCGACGTTGATCTTTTTGAGATAAATGCCGATCTCGTCGAGCACGAGGTGCTCCTTTACCCATTCAAAGCACTTGCCGGCCGTCTCCATCTCGGCAAAATAATTGTATCTGCCCTCCTGAGCGCCGACGATGCCGGCGATCATGGCGTTTATATCGACCTCCTGCCTGTCGATGACCGTGCCGACCCAGCCGGAGGTGCCGGAGTAGATGTGCGTCTGACCGACCTCGGTGCAGCCCGCGCCAACGCCGATGAGCGTTGCGTCGCCGCCGCCGCCGTAGACCGGCGTTCCCGGCGCAAGGCCGAGCTCCCACGCGGCTTTTTCGCCGAGCGGGCCGACGACGTCGGTGCATTCGACTATATCGGGCAGGTGCTTCGGCTCAACGCCGTACATATCGCACAGGGTTTTGCTCCAGCGGCCCCTGCCGGGGCGGCTGTCGTACAGGAAGGTCGAGTACGCCGAGTCGCGCGTCATAACGAACCTGCCCGTGCAGCGGCAGATAAGATATTCCTTTACGTCGAGCCACTTGTATATCTTCTTATACGTCTCCGGCTCGTTTTTCTGCACCCATTTGTACTTCCACAGGGGATCCTTGACGCTTGTGGATGCGGCGCGTGTCCTGACAAGGCTCTTTACGAGCATTCCGGCGTTCACGCCCGAAACGGTGATGCCGTGGCTCTGGCACTCGGCAAACTCCCGGCCCGCGCGCTGGTCCATGTAGCTCATCGGCCTGCGCAGGGCGTTGCCCTTTTCATCGACAAGCACGAGCCCCTGCATCTGCGAGCAGAAGGATATGCCGCACACCTCCGCGGGGTCGATACCCGTTTTTTCGATCAGGCGCCGCGTGCTTTTTTTCATGGCCTCCCACCATTCGTCCGCGTCCTGCTCCGCTCCGCCGTCGGGCATTATATAAAGCCCGTAGCCCTCATACTCGCCGGACAGAAGCCTGAGCGTTTCGCCGAGATCGAAAAGGCAGGTCTTAACGCCCGTCGTTCCGATATCATACGCGATAACATACATTTTCTTTCTTTTCTCTCCCTATATTTAATTTTACCTAACTGTTTATTTTCAGCGCATTCTTTACAAATCGCATGAAGCACTCGGTCATTTTCTCCGTATCGTCCGCGCTGCCCTCGCCGCAGAAGAGCTTCATACGCTCGGAGTAGTAATCGCAGCTGTAGGAAAACTGGAGCATCATGAAAAGGTTATCGAGGAAAAACGCGAAAAAACCGGGATCGAGCTCAGGGTCTGCCGCTCCTGCGGCGCGCGCGTTGTCCAGAAGCGCCGAATATACCCTTGCCGTGCGGCTTTCTATCTCGCGGGCGAGCTCCCTCGCGTACTTTTTGCAGCCGCCGGAGGATATCTCGTTGTACATCGCGTTGTGGCTCTTGTGCTCGCGCGCGTGGACGATAAGGGCGGAGACGATGCTCCTTATGCCCGACTCTATATCCGTCTCGTGCGAAACGGCCTCTGTGAGCACCTCGTCGAGAAGGTCGAGCGAGTGGCGCACGCAGGCCAGAAAGAAGCTGTCCTTATCCCCGAAATACTTATATATAACGCCGACGGAAACGCCGGCCTTTTTTGCGATTATATTGATGTTCGCTCTGTCCAGACCGCGCTCGGCAAATTCGTCGATGCCGGTCTCGAGAATGAGCATTTTGGCTTTATCGTCAAGCTTTTTGTACATGGTTTCTGCCTCCGTCGCACCGTGTCGTGAGCGGCGGCTCACAAGTTGCGTATATTATACTCCCGCAAGCCCTGCCGCGTCAATGCTTTTTTTGGAGGCGCTTTTGGGCAGCTGCGGATACGGTGATTGCAGGTGCCCGGTATCGATCATATGAAAAATATGAAAACTTTTGAAGTACCCTGTTGAAACGCCGCTGCCCCGATGATAATATCAAGGCGCAAAGGAGGTGCGGCATGAAAAGAAAAATCAGCATTATCTGCGTTTTGACGCTTCTGCTCTGCGGCCTGTGCGCCTGCTCAAGAACTCCGCCGGAGGAGCGGGCGATGAGCATCGCCAAGGAAAGCTTCGGCCTTGACCTTAGCGGCAAATGCACGGTCGAGGAGCTTTATTATTCATATGACGACGGCAACATTTTCGGCGAGGGCTCGGTCGAGTATAAGCTGAGCTTTGACAGCGATGCTTCGGTTTTGTTTGCATCGCTCGACACGCTGCCCGACATAAACGGAAACGATGCCGTGAGAAAAGCGGTCGCCATGGACGGCATTTATCTGCCCGAGACCGGGGACGGCACGCCGTTTGCGTATACGAGCAAAAACAACGAGCTCAACTGGGTTCTGCTTTTATATTACAGCGGCGAAAACACGGCGTATCTAATTAAAAGCGACGCATAAAAACAACGGATGCTCTCCCGAACATCCGTTGTTTTTTCCGTATTCAAACTTTTTATCAGCCGCCGTAGCCGAAGAAGCCGGGTACCTGCTGCTGAGACTGTGAGCTGCTCTGCTGGCTGTTTTCGGCTTCCGCGAGGGCGGAGGTGGTCTGCTCGCCGATCTCTACCGTTACGGTGAGGGTCTGACCCTGACGGTAGACGGTGAGGGTGAGCTTATCGCCGGCCGCATGGTCGGATATGATGGAGCTCAGGTCGCTCTTGCCGCTTATCGCCTCGCCGTCAACGGCGGTGATGATGTCGTTTGCCTGAAGTCCTGCCTTCTCGGCGGGGCCTCCTTCGGTTACGGAGACGACCGCAGCGCCCGCGGGAGTTCCGTAGTTTGTGGCCTCGTCGCTTACGTCGGAGACCATGACACCGATGTAGGGCTTTGCGACGTAGCCCTTTTCGATGATGCTGTCAACGATGCTGCGCACGCTGTTGATGGGGATGGCAAAACCGATGTTGTCTATCGACGCGCCGGAGCTCGAGGAGCCGGAGTACTTGGCGTTGGTTATGCCGATGACCTCGCCGTAGAGGTTAAACAGAGCACCGCCCGAGTTTCCGGAGTTTATAGCGCAGTCAGTCTGGATCAGCTTCATCGTGACGCTGGTTGACAGGGTGACCTCGCGGTCAAGCGCGCTGACTGCGCCGGAGGTAAGAGAAAATGTGAGCTCGCCGAGAGGGTTGCCGATGGCGATGACGGAGTCGCCGACGTTGAGGTTATCCGAGTCGCCGATCGTAACGGGGGTGAGCCCCGTCGCGTCTATCTTCAGAACGGCAACGTCGTTGCTCTCGTCGTAGCCGATAAGCTGCGCGTCGTAGCTCGTGCCGTCATAAAGCGTGACCTTTATCGAGCTTGCCGATTCGATAACGTGGTAGTTTGTGATGATGTAGCCGTCGGAGCTGTATATGAAGCCCGAGCCGGAGGCCGCCGACTGCGTGGTGTAGCCCCAGTAGTTTGTGGTGACCTGCGTGGTTATGCCGACGGTGGAGTTGACGTTTGCCGCGTACACCTCGGCGGCGGTCATCTGCTTGCTCGTGTCGATGCTGGCGGTGTTTATGACCGAGGTCGCGCGCTTGCCTTCATAGACGGTCGTGCCGCCAGAAGAGCCGCCGAACACCGCGTTTCCTATCGCCGAACCGCCGAAGCCCGCGAGCATCGCCGCAACGAGGACGCCCGCGATCATCGCGCCGGGCTTTTTCCAGAACGGCTTTTTTTCGGCCTTGGGCATCTCGGGCGCGGCAGCCGCCGCAGTCCCGGCCTGAGCCGAATAGTTCTGCTCGTTCTCCGGCTTATGGCCGTAGAAGAAGCTGTATTCTCCGTCAACGGGAGCGTCCTGCGGCTGCTGAACGCCGTCGTTTTTGTTTTCCATGTTATCCATGATGCTGCCTCCTTATTTATCTCATCGCCGGAACTTTCAGGTCCGGCGTCTGTTGGTGGTCTGCCGCTTCGGTGAAGCCTCTTCACCCGGTGGGCAGTTACCTTCCGGCGGGAGACGGGGCTCCGTGCCGGTTCAGTGTTGTATTTTGTGGAACTGTCATGAGAATAATCCCCTTACCTGAAATGAGCTGAAAAAGATTTGTTATAAATTTATGAACTGCTTTGACTTTTTTTGTGAGCCTGTTAAAATGGTTTCAGGTTCGTTTCAGCCAAGCGTATTATTATATGTATCAAGAGGTGATACCATGCGTATTCTTATAGCCGAGGATGAGGTCGGGATTGCGAAGGCTTTAAAGCTCGTTCTCGAAAAAAACCGTTTTGCCGTGGATATGGTGCATAACGGGCTCGACGCGCTTGAATATATGCTGTCGGTCAGCTACGATGCTGTGGTTCTGGATATAATGATGCCGGGTCTTGACGGGCTCGAGGTCCTGAAGCGTGCGAGAGAAAAGGGCATAGGCACGCCGGTGCTGTTTCTCACGGCCAAGGCCGAGGTCGAAGACCGTATCGCCGGGCTCGACGCGGGCGCGGACGACTATCTTCCCAAGCCCTTTGCCATGGGCGAGTTTATATCTCGTGTGCGCGCGCTGACGCGCCGCAGCGGGAACTACGCGCCCGACGTTATACGCGTGGGGCAGACGAGTCTCGATCTGGGCTCGTACACTCTCTCGGCAAACGGACAGAGCCTGCGCCTCAACAACAAGGAGTTTCAGCTCATGGAGCTGTTCATGCGCAACCGCGGCCATGTTTTTTCGACCGACGCGCTCATGCAGAAGGTCTGGGATCTCGACACGGAGTCGGAGACCGACGTAGTGTGGACGTATATAGGCTTCCTGCGCAAGAAGCTGCGCGGCCTTGACGCGGATATAGAGATAAGGACCATTCGCGGTGCGGGCTACGCGCTGGAGGAAAAGTGATGCTCGTTAAAATGCGGCGCAGGTTCATCGCCTCGGCGATGGCGGCGATGGGCGCGGTGACGCTCGTGCTGCTGCTTGCGGTGAACCTGTGGAACTATACGATAACGACAAACAAGCTCGACGATACGATAGACGCGCTCCTGACAACGGGTCAGGAGTCCTATTCCGGCTCGTCAAGCTTCACTCTGCCCGATGTTTTTTCAAACGACTCGCCGGAGACGAAATACATGACGCGCTATTTCGCGGTCGTGTACGACGCCGACGGCGACGCACTGCGCGTTTTCAGCGACTATATCGCAACGGTCTCCGCGCAGCAGGCGCTGTACTATGCCTCCGACGCTCTGTCCGAAGGGCATGAGCAGGGCTATTACGGCGACTACCGCTACAGTGTGAAGGAGGGAGCGTCGAGCAGCGCGATCGTGTTTTTGAACGCCTCGCTCGAGCAGCAGTCGATGAAAACACTGCTGACGGTCTCGCTTGTCGTTGCGGCGGCGAGCCTGCTGCTGGGCTTTGCGCTGGTCACGGCCTTTTCAAAAAAGGCCATCGCGCCCTATGTGCGCAACATCGAGCTGCAAAAGCAGTTTATCACCGACGCGGGGCACGAGCTCAAAACGCCGCTGACCTCCATTTCAACGAGCGCGGAGGTGCTCAGGATGGAAAACGGTGAAAACGAGTGGGTCGATAATATCCAGAAGCAGACCGTGCGCATGTCGCGCCTTGTCAAAAATCTGGTCACTCTCTCGCGCCTTGACGAGGGCATGCCCCTGCCGGACAAAACGGAGTTTTCGCTCTCGGACGCCGCGTGGGAGGCCGCCGAGCCCTTTGAAATGCGCGCCAAGGCGCAGGGGAAAAACTACAGCCAGAGCATAAGCCCCGAGCTTACGATGACCGGCGACATGGCCGCCGTGCAGCAGCTGATATCCATTCTGCTCGACAACGCCTTCAAATACTCCGACGACGGCGGCGAGATACGCCTTTCGGTCTACGCACAGCACAAAAACAGCGTCATCGAGGTCTATAACACCTGCCCGCCGGACTCGCTCGGCGATATCGACCGCTTTTTCGACCGCTTCTATCGCGCGGACAAATCGCGACGCTATGACGGCGGCACGGGCATCGGCCTTGCCATCGCAAAGGCGACGGCGCAGGCGCTTGGCGGCAGCATAAGCGCCGAAACGCCGGACGGGAGCAGCATAATTTTCCGCGTGACGCTGTAAAGGAAAAAACGACCCTTGCGGGTCGTTTACCGGTCGCTCGGACCGGGGTCGCAGTCTCCGAATATCATATCGTCGATATCCATTCAAGTCACCTCGTTTTTTGCGGCATACTTATATTATATGCCGCAGAGCGGAAAAACATGACTGCTTTTATTTTGCTTTTAAGGTCATGCATACGATCTCGGGACGGTTGAATATACGCGGTATCGGCACGGAATTTCCTAGCCCGCGCGAGACTATCATGGTGTAGCTGCCGTTATAAAACTGCCCTTGAGCGAAGTCGGGGAACAGATGCCGGTCCGTTCCGATAAGGCCGCCCACGCCGGGTATGCGGACAAGGCCGCCGTGAGCGTGGCCGCAGAAAACGAGATCGACCGGCAGCTCCGGATACTCGGTCATCCAGTAATTGCGGTGCCCGAGCAGTATCTTGAACGCCGAGGGCGACACCTCGTTCATCTTCTGCGCGAGCTCCTCGGGAGTGAGCATGTCGGCATAGGCCAGAGGGTCCTCAACGCCGCCGAGGAGTATACCGTCCTCTCCGCGGCTTATCGTGAGATATTCGTTGCTCAGGTATCTTACGCCGGCGTTTTCCATTATGCTGCGCACCTGCGCGGCAAGCCCCGAGCCGAATTCGTGGTTTCCGCTGACGAAGTACACCGGGCAGATCTTTACCAGACGTCCGGCAAGCTTCCGAACAGCCTCAAGATCGCCCTCGTCGGTGACAAAGTCGCCGGTGAGCGCGATGATATCCGGCTCGAGGGCGGCGACCTTTTCGACAAGCTCCGTGCCGTCGGAGCCGAACTCCGCCCCGTGCAGGTCGGAAAGCTGCACTATCCTGAAACCGTCAAAGCTCTCCGGGAGCTTTTCCGACGAAAGCTCATAGCTGCTCACCTCAAGCCTTGAGCTGCTGTCGCCTATTAAAAATGCGCAGGCCGCCGCAACGAGCGCAATGAGCGCAAGCGCCGTCAGGCAGCCGCGGCTGCCGTGCTTTTTTCTCTCAGCCTTCAATGTGTTGCCTCGCTTCGAAATGGTCTGCGGCAATAATATCACAAGACGGGCAAAGCTTCAACTTTTCTATTGAAACCATTAGCCTTTTGGGGTATAATATATAAATCCAACCGAAAATTTAAAAAGGAAGATCAGACATGAGTTCATCAACCGAAAGAAAAAACAGGCAGGCTGCCCGCAGCGAGGGATCCTATACTAAGGATATCAACGCCCGGAAGGAAGCCGAAAAGAAGAAAAAGCAAAAGATCAAATGGACGATCGTAGGCGTCGCCCTCGTGATCTTCTTCGCGTTTGCCATTTACCTCAACACCGGTGCACTGTACAGATCGCTTGACGCGCTGACGGTCTCCAACACCGAGGTCACGGTCGGCGATACGACCATCTCCGCCGGTGAGCGCAGCTTCACCGTGGCTGAATGCAACTATATCTATCATACGCAGTATATCAGCTTTGTTAACACCTACGGCACCTATCTCTCGTCCCTGCTGGATACCTCCAAGCCCCTCGACGAGCAGGAGTGCCCCATGAACCCGAACGCAAGCGACGACGAGGACGGCGAGAGCACCGAGACCTACACCTGGGACGATTATTTCCGCGACGCCACCAAGTCCACGCTCACCCAGCTTGCAGCCTTCGAGGCATATGCGCAGCAGCATGACATTTCCCTTGACGAGGACAATCTCAAGGAGATAGACGAGACCATAGATGCCATCGCGGAGACCGCGAAGGAGAACAACTACGGCAGCGTCAGCAAATTCCTCGCAGCAAACTACGGCCGCGGCAGCAACGAGAGCGTCGCCCGCGAGCTCCTTGAGCTCCAGACCCTCGCCTCCAAGGTCCAGACGAGCATCACCGACGCCGAAGAGTACACCGCCGAGGAGCTCGCCGCAGAGTACGAGACCGTCAAGGACAGCTACGATAAGTTCACCTACAGCTACTACCTCGTAGAGGCGGAGCTTCCCGAGCACGAGCACTCCGACGATGAGGACGAGGACGCACATACGCCGACCGATGAGGCTCTTGCAGCCGCAAAGGCCACCGCTGAGAGCATCCTTGAGGCCGTGAACGGCGGCACCTCCCTTGCGGATGCCGTTTCGGCAGCCGTCACCGATGCCGAGATCACCGAGCAGACCGACCTGAGCGGCTCGTCCGTCGAGTCCGACCTCTCCGAGTGGCTCAAGAGCGCCGACCGAGTTGCCGGCGATACGACGGTCATCGACGTAAGCTCCGGCAGCTATGTCGTCGTGTTCACGGAGCGCGACAACAACCAGGCTCCCACCGAGGAGAGCGGCGATCAGAACTACTGCGACTACGTCGCCGAGAACCTGCTCAAGCAGGAGGTGCTCAGCGCCTGGAACGAGGATGTTTTCAGTCCCATCACCGAGGCTTACACCGCATCCTACACCGGCTCGGCACGCTACGTCGGCATCTGATAAGATAAACTTCCTCAGTCTGTCAAAGGACCCATGCCGCTGCGCAGAAACATCCGCGCAGCCGGGGGGACTTGAGGGGCAGCGAAGCGACGGCGCAGCGAGACAAGGCCCGTCTCAAGTTAGATGAACCGCCGTTGAAATCCCTGAAATTTCAAGGATTTCGGTAAAAGCATTTTGAAAATTTTCAAAATGTCCGGCGGAAAAGTGCAGTCAAAAAAGTCCCGCGAGGGACTTTTTTGACAAACCAAGCCGTTCTCAGGAACGGCCTTTTTTGATGGTGATAAATATGAACGAAAGAACCCTGCGCGCCGAAATGCTCCTCGGGGCCGAGGCGATGGAAAAGCTCGCACGCGCGCACGTCGCGGTGTTCGGACTCGGCGGCGTCGGCTCATGGTGTGCCGAGGCGCTCGCACGAAGCGGTGTCGGGCAGCTGACGCTCATAGATCAGGACCCCGTGAGCCTGAGCAACATAAACCGGCAGCTGTGCGCCCTCGGCTCGACCGTGGATATGCCCAAGGCCGAGGTACTGCGCCGCCGCATAGAGGACATAAATCCCGAGATAAGCGTAAACTGCATCGTCGGGCGCTACGAGGCGGACAGCCGCGAGCGCTTTTTCGGCGACTACGACTACATCGTTGACTGCATCGACCTCGTGTCCTGCAAGGTCGATCTCATATGCACGGCCAAGGCGCGCGGAGTGCCGATCGTGTCCGCTCTCGGCACCGGCAACAAGCGCGACGCACAGAGGCTCATGCTCTGCGACATAAAAAAAACCAGCGGCTGTCCGCTGGCAAGGGTCGTGCGCAGGGAGCTGCGCAAGGCCGGCATAGAGCATCACGACGTCGTCTTCTCTTCCGAAGAAGCGATGGAGCCGCAGCAGCTTGAGGCTCCGCCTCCCGGCCGCAGGAGCGTCCCCGGCTCGCTGGTGTGGGTACCGGCAAGCGCAGGGCTCCTGCTGTGTCAGCACGTCGTGACGTCAATAAGCGGGCTATAGCTCGATCACATGCGGCTGCACGTCGGGATCGTGGTTTGCTATGACGGCGACGCAGTCCGGATCCGCCGCCTGTCCGGCTATCCAGTCGAAGGACTTGAGCATGGCCTTGTCGTTGAAGCCGTAGCCCGGCAGTATCCGCTCGCGCCACGAACGCTCGGAAAACGCGGCGTCCGACGTGAGAACGACAAATTTGCCGCCGTTTTTTATCTTGACGCCGATCTGTCCGTCCGTATGTCCGGGCAGGCACACGAAGGTCACGGTTTCGTCGCCGAAGAGGTCATACGACCACCACAGCGGCCCGTCCATCGTGCCCTTGAACCAGAAATGCTCTATCGGCACGCCCTCATACAGCTTCGCCGGCTGGCGCAGCTTATAGACCGTGCGTATGGTCCACCAGCCCTCCTCCTCGGGCAGCAGGATGCGCTTTGCGCCCTTTACCGAGCGCAGACCGCTGACGTGGTCTGCGTCCAGATGCGTGAGCACGACGGCATCGAGATCCTCCGGAGCTATGCCCATTGCGGCAAGCCGCTCGAAAACGGTGCAGCCCTTTTCTACCCGCGGGTGGTAAAATTCGGCGAGGTAGCCGGGCAGCTGGGTCCTGACGGCCTTCGCGTCGTACACTCCCTCGGGGCTTATTTCGCGGCTCCAGCCGGTGTCTATGAGCACCTTTCCCTTTGGGTGCTCTATAAGATAGGCCGAGACCGGCAGCTCCACGCGTTCGGAGAGTCTGTCGAACACGCCGCGCCGTGCATTTTTCAGGTTCACGCCGCCGCCGAAGGGCACGGCCTTTGAAACGAGCATGCTTCCGCAGTGAAGAATATGTATCCTTACGGATGATTTTTCATCAGCCACTATTTTGCCTCCTCCTATGGACTTTTTCCTTACCAAGTGGTAAAATACTATCACATTTGTCTTGTATTGTAAAGAGAAAAGGAGATAAAATGCCTCTGATCGTCGATAAAGAAGCCGTCCGGATGGACATACTGATGGCCTTTCAGCGCTGCATAGACAGCAAGCCGCTGACGAATGTTTCCCTGCGCGACATTGCCGCAGAGGCGAACATGAGCCACTCGAAGCTTTTGAATTACTTTGACAGCAAGGAGGAGCTCATAATAAGCTATGTGCGCTACACGCGCGATTTCATGAGCGAAAAATGCGTCGAATGGTTCAAGACTCACGACCGTGCGGACTACGGCTCGAACGCCGACTATATGAACGCCTTCATGAGCTATGTCGCACGCGGCAGGGTAGGCGAGCGCCGCCCGAACGCCACGACGCAGACATATGTTCTTGCGCACTATAACGGGCGCGTGGCAGAGCTCATCAAGGAGGAGTTTGCCGAGTGGCGGCGCGTGATGGAGCAGTGCCTCAAACGCATTTACGGCGACGAGGTCGGTGCGCGTGAGGCCGAGGGCATGATGATCCTCATCGCGGGCACCTTCATCTGCAACTACAATAACGCCCTCACCGGCAGCATCAGCGACGATATAATCGGTTCGTTCGATAAGCTGCTCAGATCATGAGATGAATACGAAAAGCCCCGACCGGCGGTCGGGGCTTTTCGACATTATTCGGCAATGCTTATCGCGTCGCCGGTTTTTACCGCGCCGGACTCGAGCACCTTCACGAAGATGCCCTCGCGCGGCATGACGCAGTCTCCGGCGGCCTTGCGTATGGCGCAGTCGTTGTGGCATTCCTTGCCGATCTGCGTCACCTCGCACAGAGCCTCGCCTATGCGCAGACGCGTGCCCACCGGCAGCGTATGCACCGCCATTCCCTCGACGAGGATGTTTTCGGCAAACGCGCCGTGCAGGAGCTCAAAGCTCAGCTTCTCCTGCAATTTCCGCACGCTGTCGACCGACAGCAGGCTCACCTGCCTGTGCCAGTTTCCTGCATGGGCGTCGCCCTCGATGCCCCAGTTCTTTTTCAGAAACGCCTCGGGGATCTCGTGCTTCTGAATGCCCCTTACGTCGCTTATGCAGATCGCTGCTATCTTTGCCATGCTTCAGCCTCCTATACGGTTCATGCTTCGTTTTGCCTCGCTGCGCTCGGTCGCGGACAGCGCGGCATGCTTTTCCGGTTTGTGCGATACGGCTTTGAGTATCGCATCGCGCAGCTCCTGCCCGTGCAGGCCGCGCACCGGTATCTCCTCGGCAGAGTGCAGACAGGGCTTCAGGCAGCCGTCGGCGGTAAGGCGCAGACGGTTGCACTCGGCGCAGAAGTGATTGCTCAAGGGGCTTATCAGCCCGATCTCTCCCATGGCGCCGGGCAGCTTATACAGCCGCGCGACGCTGTGCCTCTCGCCCGTGACCGGCTCGAGCTGCGGCAGCCGCCCGAGAACGGCGCCGTCCGGCAGATACGCCCGCTCGTCAAACTCGCCCCCGGTATCGCCTATGGGCATGAGCTCTATAAAGCGCAGCTGTACGGGGCGGTGCATTGTGAGCCCGGCAAGGGTCTCGATCTCGTCGTCGTTAAAGCCGCCGATGAGCACGGTGTTGAGCTTAACGGGGCTCATTCCGGCATCCAGCGCCGCGCGTATGCCGTCGAGTGCGTCGCCGAGCCTTCCGCCGCGCGTTATTTGCTCGTATTTTTTTTCGTCGAGAGTGTCGAGGCTTATGTTTATCCTGTGTATGCCCGCATCGTACAGCTCTTTTGCCATCGGCGCAAGGAGCGTTGCGTTTGTCGTAAGGCTCATGTCCTCGATGCCGTCCGTTTGGCCGAGCTCGCGCACGAGGGGCAGGATATCGCTCCGGACAAGCGGCTCGCCGCCTGTTATGCGCAGCTTTTTCATGCCCAGAGCGGCCGCGGCGCGTGCTATTTCGATAAATTCGTCCGCGCTCATGGCCGCGCGGCAGGGACATTCCTTCATCCCGTCCGGCGGCATGCAGTAGGCGCAGCGCAGATTGCAGGCGTCGGTGACCGACATGCGCAGATATTCGATTTTTCTGCCGTATCCGTCGATCATTTTACTCGCAAAAAACTCCGTGGGCTTTTCTGAACTGCGTGATGCGCTCGTCAAGGATGTGCCCGTCCTTTATGACGGTGGCTTTTTTGAGCGATTCGGGGTATTCGTCAAAGTCCTTTTCTATGATGGTGTCAATATAATTTGATATGCCTTCGCTGAGCACCTTCGTCACGGTGACGGGGTACATGGCCGGGGTGTTGTCAACGGCGTAGTGGATAACGCCGTCAACGGTGTACACGGGATCGTCTATCGTTGTCGGATGCGAGGTCTCGATCTCAAGATGCGGGTCGCAGCTCACGTCGATGATGAGCGTGCCGGGCTTCATTTTTTTGAGATCCTCTTTGTATATTATCCTGTCCGTGCGCGAGGTGTCCCACATGACGCAGTTTATGAGCACGTCGTAATCGAACATGTTCTTGCGGAAAAGCTGCTCAAGCCTGTGACCGTAGACATCGACCGCTGCGCCGAGACCGTGCAGGATGCGCATCGCGCCCTTGGCCGTCTGGCCGTTGCCGAGGATGGCAACGCGCGTGTCGTAGGGCATCTTGCCGCAGTAGCGGAAGGCCTGCATGACGGCGGCCTCGCCGGCTACCTCGCGGTTGCGGTAGAACACGTAGCGGCCATGCTCGAATATCTCCTCCCATGCGATGACCGTGTGCTTTTTGCGCAGCATGTCGCTCGTGAAGTCTATGTTCTGCACGGTGTGCGCCCAGCCGAACAGAAGCTTGCTGCCGTGTATCTCGTCGAGATAGTCCGCGTCGCCGAGCTTTACGTCGGTGATGATATCGCAGCCGAGCGCCTCTTCGCGCGGGACGATATGGCAGCCGCAGGCGGCGTACTCGTCGTCCGCAACGCCGACGGCAAGACCGTAGCCGGTCTCAAAATACAGCTTGTCGGCGTTTTTTATCCTGCCTATGTGCTCGGGCAGGAGGGCACGGCGGCCCTCGCCGTTTTTGTGACTTATAAGGAACCCTATCGTTTTCATTTTATCTCTCCGGTTTTCAGTATTTTTCAAGGCCGTACTGCCTTGCCTTGAGTGCGAGCTTGCAGCGGAAGTATTCTTTGAACTCCTCGGAGTGCTCGGCCACCTTGTGCAGATCCTGATGGATGTTTATCTCTATTATCTTAAAGCCGTCGTCGGTGATGGCGATGTCGAAGCCGAGGTATTCAAGCTCCGGCATGAAGCGGCAGATATCGGTTATGCCCTTTTTCATGAGCTCCCAGTTGGGGACCGTGCCCTCTATCCTCACGCCGGTGTCCGGATGGACGGGGCAGGGGGTGAATTTGTGGTCGATTATCTTCTCGGGACAGTAGTAGTGTCCCGTGGGAATGTCGATCTTCGCGCAGATGCCGCCGTAGCCGACGTTGTCGGTAAAGCCGGTGGAGGATGAGCCTATGCGCATATACGTCTGCATGATCTTCGGCTCATACGCCGACCGGTTTACGACCGCGACGCGGATGGTGTTCACGGAGTTGGGGTATATCTTCTTGAGCTCGCGGTGCATGAAAAGATACTCCGTTATGACGTAGATGGACTTGAAGCCCTCTATCATGCTTCGTATCTCCTCCTCGGTCATTTCGCTGCCGTTTATGAGATAGCGGCCGTCTGCGTACTCCATGCGGTAAAAGCCGTCGCCGTGGGTACCGGCGGAGGGCTTGAGCGCCAGGAGCTTTTCCTGCCGCAGCAGGGCAAAAATGCCGTCAAAGGACGCGTCGAAGCCCTCGGGGATATCCTGAAGTGCCTTTATGCAGGTCTTCCCCTGCATTTTCACTATGTCGTAATAGTATCCGGCAAGGTACTGCTTATACGGCTCAAAGACGTAGCGGGTCGTGGTCTTGTCGTTTATCCATATCTGATAGCCGTTGTTTATGCGGTTGAGCCAGTGGTACTGGTAGTCGGACAGAAAGCTTTTGTAATTATCCTTCGTGAGCCCGTACTGCTTTATCCTGAACGACAGGAAGCCGCGCCTGTAGCACCAGAGCTTCTGGGAAAGCGTCGTGCCCTTGTTGTGCCGCAGATCGTCGAGCACCGAGTGCATCCACAGCTTCTGCATATACGGCCTGATGCCGGGACGGCAGAAGCGCCGCACGAAGCGCTTGAAGCGCTTGTCCTTGAACGCCGCCCACCATTTTTCGCGCGTGACGACGACCGTTTCGCGCTTTTCGCGCAGCCGCGCCATGAGATAATCGTTGAGCGCGTCGCCGTGCGCGATCGGAGGCAGGTCGGGATTCGTGTCGATGGAGTCGATGACAAAGCCGTCGTCGGTGAGCATGATGCTGACGGCAAAGTACTCGATCTCGCTTATATAGCCGGCGATGCCTGTCACGGTGCTTATTATCTCGTCCCAGCAGCCGATTTTTTCGCCGCCGAGCTCGCCCGAGGGAGACACCGCGCGGCAGCGCACCGTTTCGCCGTCAAGGTCCGTGTAAAAGCCGTCGAGTATCTTCGTTTCGCTGAGCTTTTCGTTTGCGACGTACAACCTCAGTATGCCGGGCTCCGCTGCCGTTATTTTGTACGGCTCGGCTATGACGTAGCCGTATTTGAGGGTCGAGATGAGCTCATACAGGCTGCCGCCGTCGTAGTATGCGCGCTTGCAGGGGTTGGGCTCAAAGCCCTCCGGCAGCTCGGCGGGCAGCTCGCTGACAAGGCGGGCCTCGTCGTAGACGTTTCCGTATATCCTCATGCGCACGCTGCTTATCCCGTCGGGCAGAAGCTCGTAGCGATCCTCGCCGGTGCACATTATTATATATCCGCAGCGGTGCGCCGATGGCCGGTCGGGCCGCAGGGCAAGCTGCCCGCGTTCGGCAAGGAGCTTCAGAAAGTCGCCGTAGTTTTCGCCGTACTCACGCCCTACGGTGTCTATCGGAAGGAAAAGCTTTTTATCCTCGCGGTCAATGATGTTGAAGTACAGCTTCGGAAGGTGCTCGCGGTGGTTTATCAGCACCCTGTTTTCCGTGACGAGATCGCCCACCCATTTTGTGAAGCTGTTGTTGAACGGCTTGAGGTACATGTAGTCGATATCGCTTATGTATTTGCAGTCGTCCGAGCCTTTGAGACCGTACTTTTCTATGCTGCCGGACAGATAGCCGCGCGCGTGCGCAAGCTTTTTGTCCGCCGCCGCAACGCCGTTATCCTCGGCCAGATCCCGGCGCACCTTTTTGTAGTACGAATTTGCCAGACGTCTTGAATAGCCCTTTTTGAGCCAGGGACGGATAAAGAGCTCTCTCCTTATCCTGTTTGTTATTCTCATTTGCTGCTCTCTTTCCTGCGGCCGTGACCGCATAGTTATCCACTATAACCAACTTATTATATTACAATACTCGCCTTAATTCAATCCTGCCCGCGCCGAAATTCCCGAGTTGCACGAAATTTCAATATATAGTATAATATAATGATATCTTTTTCCGTGAGGTCTCACATGAAAGCTTCCAAGCTTATAAAAAGCGCCGCCCTGCTGTTTCGCGGCTTCACCTTTGCGACGGCAGACGAGTGGCTTTATCTTGACGGCATAAAAAAATACAAGCATAAAAACGATCTCGGAATGAGCGATAAGGACATTTTTTCGCTCCTGCCCTTTGACCCGAAGTTTGATAAGCTCTTCGGCGATATAGTCTCGGCCTCCTATGCCCTCGACAGGCACACGGAGCTTCTGCCGCAGCTTTACTACAGTCTGCTCACGCGCGACGGCGGGCAGTTTATCCTGCCTCTCAGGCCGGAGCTTGAGCAGAGCACGGACGGCATCATCGACCTGCTGCGCGAAAAGGGGCGCGTGCTCGTGCGCAGCGCGTCAAACTCGGTCAAAACGCGCGAGCACGTCTGCGGCTTTGACGGCGGGAGCTTTTTCTTTGACGGAGAGACACTCGACGATGCCGCGATGCGCGAAAAGCTCGGGCAGCTGCCCTCCGGCACGGTCATTGCGGAGCTTATCGAGCCGGACTTTGCGCCGACGCTGCACCTTGCGTTTTTAAACCGCGGCGACGCGCCGGAGCTTCTGTTTTCGGTCCTCACCGCAGCGCAGGACGGCGCTCCGGAAAACTGGTATACGCAAAACCGCGAGCTCTCGGCCGTGGATGCAGACGGCAATTACGACGGCGGCAGGATAGACGGCTTTGGCGATATCGAAAAAACACTGCGCGGCATCGCCTCGGAGTTCTGCGAGCTTGAGTACATGAACTTTGCCCTGCGCCTCACCGGGGACGGCTTCAGGATACTGCGCGTGGATACGGGCGCGGACCTTACATATCTTGAGCATTTTAATGAAAAAACCGCCGCGTTCATCCGCTCAAAACGCGCGAAAAACCCCCGTTTTGTGGGCTTTAAGCGCGCACTTACGATAATACGGCGCTATTTCTGGAGCTTTCGGGCAAAGCGGCTGGGCTTTATGGACTATATGTACAAGGGCTGGAGAAAGGCCCTGCACGAGGACAGGCGAGATAAATACACCTCCGCAGCGGAGAAAAAGTGGGCGCACGAGCGCGGCTTTCTGTCCTACCACATAAAGCAGTACGGCCTGACGGAGGAAAACTGGCGCGAGTGCCTGTCGGACCGCGACTATAAGTGGCTCAGGCCGCTGAACAACGAGTACCGCAAGCTGCTGTGGGATAAGGTCACGCTGCGCTACTGTCTGGATAAATACAGGCAGTATCTGCCGGAGTATTACTACCACATAGTCCTGCGCGACGGAAAATGCGAGCTTCTTAAAATGCCCGACTGCCCGGAGGGGCTGCCGCGCAGCTTTGACGGAGTGCTCACGCTGCTGCGCGAAAAGGGACTTCTTGCAATGAAGCCGACCGTCGGCTCGCACGGCATAGGCTTTTACAGGCTCGGCTCTGACGGAGAGCGCTACAGCGTAAACGGCGAGGCGAAAACGGAGGCAGAGATGCTCGCGTTTTTCTCGGGGCTGCACGATTACTACAACATATCGGAGTACATCGTCATGCACAGGGAGCTTCGCAGGATATACAGCGAGGTCGCCTGCACGGTGCGCATCATGGTCATAAACCGCAGCGGGCTCGACCCCGTTATCGAAAACGCCTACTTCCGCATCGGAACACGGAGCACCGGCTTTACCGACAATATAGGCTCGGGCGGCGTTTTTGCCTACGTCGATGAAAAAACGGGCTTTTTCCACGACGCGGAGATCATAAAAGAGCACATTATAACGCCCTGTCCCCTCCATCCGGACACGCAGGTGAGGATAGAGGGAACTCTTCCGCACTGGGACGAGGTGCTCAAAGTCATACCGGAGATCTGCCGCTACATATCGCCGCTTGAATACCTCGGCTTCGACGTCGTTCTGACGGACGCGGGCTTTAAGATACTCGAGATCAACACCCATCAGGATCTGCACCGCTACCCGACCTACAATGAGGATGTCCGCGCTTATTTCATGCACAAGCTCGAACTCAAGAGGGCAGGAAAAAAGCTCTGCTAATGTTAACATTTTTGTGGTGACAAAATTTTTGTTTACGCGTATAATTAGTCGATTTTTGATTGTGCCCCGCGGGGCGCAAAAGGAGTAATATGAGAATAGCTGTTATTTTGCTTCGCTGGGTGATGAACTTCATCTATTTCTTTATGAAGCTCTGCCCGACGGACAAAAACAAGGTACTGTTCCTCAGCCGCCAGTCGAACACCGTGACGGAGGATATAGAGTTTCTCAGCAGCCGTCTGAGGGAGCTCCGGCCGGAGACGAACATCGTCATCATAACAAAGCGCGCGGACAAGGGCTTTGAAAATATGCTCGAATACGCGCTGGTAACGCTGCAAAGCATGTACCATCTTGCAACGGCCTCGGTGTGCGTGCTCGACTCATACTGGCCGGCGGTGTCGGTGCTGCACCATAAAAAGCAGCTTGCCGTCATCCAGATGTGGCACGCCATGGGCAAGATAAAAAAATCCGGCTACCAGTCGCTCGGCAAGAAATTCGGCCGCAGCGACATGATCGCGCGCGAAATGCGCATGCACCGCAACTACGACGTTGTCATTGCCGGAGGCAGGGCCTTCAACCCCTTCTACTGCGCGTCCTTTGACGTTGAGCCGGACATTCTGTACAACGTCGGCCTGCCGCGCATGGATAAGCTGCGCGAGGGACAGGAGGAGGCGCGGCGGCAGTTCTATGCCGCCTATCCGTGGCTCAGGGGTAAAAAGATCGTGCTGTACGCCCCGACTTTCCGCAAGGGACAGACGCTCGACCCCAAGCCGCTGGTGGATGCCTTCAATTTCGGAGGCGAGCGCATGCTCGTCGTAAAGCGCCACCCGAACCAGCTGCTCAACTACGATTCCCTCGCGCCGGCGATGACCTGCCACAAGGTGCCGACCTCGACGGTGCTGTCGGTGTGCGACTGCGTCATAACCGACTACTCGGCCATAACGATAGAGGCGGCGCTGCTCGGCAAGCCCGTGTACTTCTACCTTTTCGACTACGAGGACTATCTTGAGCACAACGGTCTGAACGTCAAGCTCTTCGACGAGTTCCCCGACAGCATTTTCACCGACCCCGAAAAGCTCGTTTCCGCCATCGAAAGCGGCGAGTATGACACGGATAACTACAGGCGCTTCTGCCGCAGATACCTGCCCGACCTCTCGGGAAGGGCTACCGACAAGATCGCCGGACTTATAATCGACTGCATGGAGAGAGATAAACATGATGCGATTTCTGAGCATATTGCTCGCCAAAATCAAATTGATGGTGCTGTGGATAGTGAGGATACTGTTTGCGCCCAATCACTTTAAGCTGCCGCTGCACACAAGGCTTTATTGCAGCGTTTTCGGCGGCTACATGGTCGATCAGGCTGCGCTTTATGACTTCAGGCACAACGACAGAAAGCAGTATCTTTCGGAGTTCGACTGGTACCGCTCGCGCCGCATAAACGACCCCTACAGCGAAATGCTCAACAACAAGGTCGTTTTCACGCAGATAATAGAGCGCTACTGCCGCACACCCGAGATATACTGCGTCAAAAAGGACAGCCGCCTTGCCGGAATGAACGGGCACGCCATCGGCTCCTACGAGGATCTCACGGCGCTGCTGCGCGAAACGGGAGCCTTCGTGGTAAAGCCCGTGCGCGCGGGCAAGGGCAAGGGCGTGTACGTCGTAAAATACAACGGCCACGGCATCATCTGCAACGATGAGCCGCATACCGAGGCCGAGCTCATTGAACGCCTGCGCCGCGACCGCGACTGGCTCATCTGCGCCTACGCGCATCAGGCCGAATACCTGAACAAAATTTACGCCAACAGCGCAAACACCCTGCGCATGATAGTCCTGCGCAGCGCCGAAACGAAGGAATTTGAGCTCTGCTTTGCCGTTCAGCGCATCGGTGCGGACTGGACGGGCTCGGTCGATAACGGCAGCCGCGGCGGTCTGGTCGCAAACGTCGATATCGAGACCGGGCAGATGAGCTATGCCCGCACGCTGCACAATCTCACCGTTTACCGCCGGCACCCCGACACGAACGCGCAGATAGAGGGCGCCGTCATACCCGGCTGGGAGGGCATCAAGGCCGGAGTTATGGACATAAGCCGCGCCTTCCCGTATCTTGACATCATCGCGTGGGATATCCTCCCGACCGACGACGGCTTCACCGTCATCGAGGCCAACACCTCCTCGGGCGTGAACATCATTCAGCTCTGGGGGCCGCAGCGCTACGGACGGCTGGGCGATTTCTACCGCGAGCACGGTATAATAAAATGAGATATGTCATAATGGCTGACGGCAAGGGCAGCCGCTGGAACAATTTCATGGGGCACAAGAAGCAGGATATAAGCTTCTCGGGTGAAACGCTCCTCGAGCGCACGGTGCGCCTCGTGCACGGCTGCGACGCAGCTGCCGAGATAATCATCACCTCGCACGATGAGTCAGTCGATATACCCGGCGCGCGGCGCTATGAGCCGGAAAACAACGTTCTGGAGATCGACCGCTTCACCGCCGAGCTCATCGGCAGCGACATGTGCTTTCTCTACGGCGACGTGCTCTATTCAGAGCAGGCGATAAAAACCGTCGTGTCGCACGCCGGCCGCAGCCCGCTGCTGTTTTTCGGCAGCGAAAAGAGCATCTGCGCCGTTCTGGTAGGCGACGGGGAGCTTTTCCGCTCGCTGTATCTCGAGCTGCGCGGCAAATGCCTCGCGGGAGAGCTTACGGAATGCAAGGGCTGGCAGCTGTACCATCTGTATGCGCAGCTCCCGCTTCCGGGGCGGGCGATCGGTGAAAACTACGTTCTTCTCGACTCGTTCACGCGCGATTTCAATTCTCCCGAGGACTACCTGAACTACCTGTCGGAAAAATAATGTGGAATTATACATAAAACTGTGTTATAGTGGTTCATTATAATGCAGTTTTTTCTTTTTGTAAGGAGAATAAACGTTTTATGACTTCGGACAAAGCTAACCACCGTTTTTTGCTTTCTGAGCTTATAAGGCGAGATTTTATCAAGAAATACAAGCGCACGACCTTCGGCATACTCTGGAGCGCGCTTTCGCCGCTGCTGCTGCTGCTGACCATGGACGTGGTCTTCGGCACCTTCTTCGGGCGCAACATGCCGCACTATACGATATATCTGTTCTGCGGACTTCTTCTGTTCAACTACTTCTCCGCCGCGACGAGAAGCGCCATGCGCGTGCTTTACGACAACGCGCAGATATACAGCAAGGTGCCCGTGCCCAAGCACTATTTCCTCATATCGCAGAGTGCCGCGCAGGCAATCGACTTTGTCGTTTCGCTGCTTGTGTTTTTCATTTTCGTCGCCGTTGACGGCATAAGCTTCCACTGGCGCTTTATCTACCTGCTGTACCCGATCGTCTGCCTTTATTTCATAAACTTCGGTATCGGCATGTTCCTGAGCACGGTCTACATATTCTTCCGCGACGTAAGCTATCTCTGGCCGGTGCTCACGCGCATAATCATGTACTCGTCTGCTATATTCTACGACCCGTCGATACTGCCGGGCATACTGCGCAGGCTTTTGAACTGCAACCCCCTGTACATGTGCGTGGACTATTTCAGGCAGCTGATCATCCACTCGACCGTTCCGAACCCCTCGACGCATCTTGTCATGTTCGCAATGGCCGCGGTATGCATTTTCCTCGGCTGGTTCACCTACCGCATCGCGCGCGACAAGATCGCGCTGTATGTATAAGGAGGTGCAGTGATGGACGGAAACAAGGTTCTTGTTCTTGACGATGTCTCGGTGCGCTACCGCAAGCAGGATTCGCGCTCGACCGCGGACATAGTCAGACGCATACTCGGGAAAAGCCCCCGGAACAATGAGTTCTGGGCGCTCAAGAACATATCCTTCAGCCTCGAAAAGGGCGAGATGCTCGGCGTCGTCGGCAAAAACGGCGCAGGCAAAAGCACGATGATGAAGGCCATCAGCGGAACGCTTACTCCCGCCTCCGGCAAAATAGAAAAGACCGGCAGGATCTGCGCTCTGCTCGAGCTCGGCACGGGCTTCGACCGCGAGATGACCGTAAAGGAAAACGTGTATCTGCGCGGCGCATTCATGGGCTACGACAGGGAATTTATAGACTCCAAATACGACGAGATCATCGACTTTGCGGAAATGCGCGAGTTTCAGAACAGCCCCTTCCGCACGCTCTCGAGCGGCATGAAGAGCCGCATCGCCTTTGCGATAGCGAGCATGATCGAGCCGGATATCATCATTCTCGACGAGATATTCGCCGTCGGCGACGGCGACTTCCGCAAAAAAAGCCAGCAGAAAATGCAGAGCATCATAGATAACGGCGATACGACCGCCCTGATGGTGTCGCATTCGCTGCAATCGGTCAGGTCGCAGTGCAGCAAGGTGCTGTGGCTCGACAAGGGACGTATGGTCATGTTCGGCGAGCCGAACGCCGTGTGCGACGCGTATGCCGAATACCTCAACACCGGCGTGCTCCCGCAGACCGAGGCGCTGGCCAACACGCAGGATAAGCCCCGCAACAGGCTCAAAAAAAGCACCGGCAAGATCGTCGCCGAGGCCGCGGTTTATTTCATGCTGCTTCTGGCCTGCGTCGCCGGCTGCTTCGTGTGGTCGCAGTACGACCTGCTCAAGTCCTACACGCTCGCGCGGAGCCTTACGGTCGAGCAGATAGAGAACGAGGCCGCGAACTACCACCGGCAGATAGATCAGATGCTCGGTGTCGATACGACGCGCTGGGATAAGGATATCTTTGTCGAAGGCGCGCAGCGGATAATAAACGAGGATGCAAACTACACCGATATCGCCAAGGAGGTCCTGCTGGCCGCAGGCGACCTCAGCCGCGATCAGTACCGCAAGGCTCTGGCCGCCGCGGAGATCGAGGCGATAAAGTACTCGCATATGGCGCGGCTCGACGCGCTCGTCGAGCAGATGCGCACAGAGTTCGACGCGCAGCCGGAGGGACGCTACCGCAGCCTCATGGTGTATGCCTACACCAATTGCGACAGGTTCTACGACCTCGAGGAGGCCTGCGAGAACGATATGCAGGAGGTCATTGAGGAGATACGCTCCTTCCAGCGCAAAGCGGGCGAACCCGAGGACCTCGCCGACCGTGTCTGGAACGCCTACAAATCCGAGAAAATCTATCTCCTCTCCTTCTACTGCGTGAAACTCCGCTGATCCGGCGGCGCATTGAGACAGCTGCGGATAGGTTTATTGCGTCAGCCCGGTTTTTTGGAGGCGCATTCAGGATGTACTTATACGCTTATTGCGTCAGCCCGGTATCGAAACGACGGAGGAAACAAAAACGTTTCGCGTAATGCAAGTGCGCAGTAATGTTGACATCTGCCTTCCTCTGTCACGGTTTTTACCGCAGCTTCCGGTCGGGACACCGCAAAAACCGTATCGTTACTGCGCGGCAGCGCCTCCAAAAAGCCCTGAGGGGAAGCTGGATAGGTGTAAAAACAGAAGCTACAAAAAAAGACAGTGCAGATCTTACTCTGCGCTGTCTTTTTGCATCTGATATTTAATTTTGATAACACCTCATCCGTCGGCTGTCGCCGATACCTTCCCCTCAAAGGGGAAGGCAAGGCACCGGCAATAAACGTATCCGCAGGTGCTTCAAAGCGCCTCCAAAAAAGAAAAGACGTAGGATTTAAAGACCTTGGCGGCGGGAGAGATCACGTCGTCGGGCGGGGTGACGGCGCAGATCTCGACGACCTCTGGCGGGTCGAGCGGCACATATGCCACGGCGTCGGACAGCTCGTCGGCGATGACACGGTTGACCAGCGCGACGCCCAGTCCGGCCTTGACCATGCCGCAGGCGATGAAGCTGTCGGGCGTGGAAAAGCTCAGGTTCGGCGTGATGCCGCGGTCGATGAAGCAGAGCGTGTTGTCGGTCTGAAGTCCGGTGTGGATCTCTATGAAGGGCTCGGTCTCGAATATCGTCGCAGGCACCGACGCGCTGTGCGCCAGCGGATGCTCCGGCGGCAGCATTGCCACGAGCTCGTCGCGCATTATTACGGTGCTCGAAAACGCGCCCTCGCGGCGGCTGATGATGCCGAAGTCGAGTGCCCTCGAGCTCATGCGCGCGGCAAGCTCCGTGCTCGTGCCGGAGCAGAGCTCCACCGTGATGCCCGGGTACTCCTCGTGAAAGCCCGACACGATCTTCGTGAGCCACGGGAAAAACTTGACGTATGACGAACCGACCGCCAGCTTGCCGGCCTGCACGCCCCGCAGCTTCTGCACCGTCTGGTCAAACTGCTCGGACCAGTACGCGATCTCGCGCATCGACGGCAGCAGCTCCTCGCCCTCGCGCGTCAGATGCACCCCGCCGCGCCCACGGCTGAGAACCTGAAAGCCGACCGACTTCTCCAGCGCCTCTATCGCGCGGCTGATGCCCGACTGCGTGTAGTTGAGCTCCGCCGCAGCTGCCGACATGCTGCCGTTTTTGAGTATGCTCAGCAGTATGGTGCACTTTTCGCTGTCCATATCCTTCACTCCTTGTATGAGTACCAGTCATATAAAATTTGATTATACTTCGCTTTACTCAAGTATAAACCCGTATTATACTGATGTCAAGCTTAAGAGCTGACGGGAGTGGTATGTATGAATCAAAAACAGGCGCAGCTGCTGCTGGCGGCGGTAATTCTGACGCGCAGCAGCGCTTATCTTTTTACGAAAACCGGACTTGCGACGCTCGGCACCTTCAATCTGCTCGCAGCGCGCTTTCTGCTGGGCTTTGCGGTGCTGCTGATCATATTCTGGAAGCGGCTGCGGCATATGAGCCGCCGCGATCTCGTCGGCGGGGCGGTCATCGGCGCAGTGTTCACCGCGGTCATGGCGCTGGAGCTGACGGCGCTCAAGACGACTGACACCTCGACGGTGTCGTTTCTGGAAAACACGGCGATCGTGTTCGTGCCGCTTATTGAGGCAGTGCTGATACGCAGGCTGCCGAAGCCCGCGAGCATCGTCAGTGCGGTGCTTGCGCTGTGCGGCGTCGGGCTGCTGACTCTGCGCGGCGGCGCGTTCGGCTTCACGCCCGGCGAGACCTGCTGCCTGTGTGCGGCGGTGATGTACGCCGTGGGCATCATCGTGACCGACCGCTTTTCGCATAAGTGTGATGCGCTGCTGGTCGGCATCGTCGAGGTCGGTGCGATAGGTCTGTTCTCGCTCGTGCTGTCATTTATCTTCGAGCAGCCGCGCATCCCGTCCGGCGGCACGGAGTGGAGCTGCGTGCTGGTGCTTGCACTTGTCTGCACGGGCTTTGGCTTCACGCTTCAACCGGTCGCGCAGTCGCATCTGACCAGCCAGACCTCGGGTCTCATGTGCGCGCTCAACCCTGCGTTTGCGTCGGTCCTCGGCGTTATCGTGCTCAGTGAGCCTATCACCGTGCAGGGCGTCTGCGGCGCCGTGCTGATCCTCATGAGTCTGTGTGTTCCGCACTTTTTTCACCGGCACACACCCCCGCATGCAGCGGGAACGAAGGCCTGACACCTCCAAAAAATTGTGCAGCAAGTCCTTCCTGTCCCCACGGGGTCTGGCAACGGTTTAAGTCAGGCGCCCTTGGCTTTCCCTTGAGGGGAAGCTGTCACCGCAGGTGACTGAAGAGGTGTAAAAACAAAAAAATATGAAAAAGACAGTGTAGATATTAGTCTGCACTGTCTTTTTGCATTTGATATTGGATATTGAATTTTGATAACACCTCATCCGTCGGCTATCTATCCTCCTTCCCCTCAAGGGGAAGGTAAGAGGTGCTGACGAAATTTTGCACTAAATCGGCACAACCTCACGGGGTGCGAAACGCCGTAGTTTCCTCCAGTGTTTCGACACCGTGCACCTGCAATCTCCGTATAGGTACAGCCTCAATGCGCCACTAAAAAGCGACTATTTTGTAGTAGGTGTTGGAGGTTTTCTTGTACACGAGGGCGTAGAGGACGGCAAAGACGAGGAAGCTCACGACGGTCGTGCCGACGAGGAAGCCCGTGTTGTAGAAGCTGAACAGGTACAGGATCTTGCGGATGAAGGGGAAGGCGAAGCACAGGTGCAGTCCCGCGAAGAGAAGCGGGAGGAAGAACACCGTCAGAAGCTGCGAGTTTATGCTGCGGCGTATCTCCTGCTTTGTCATGCCGACCTTCTGCATGATCTCGAACCTGCCGGCGTCCTCATAGCCCTCGGAAAGCTGCTTATAGTAGATGATGAGCACCGCCGCGCAGATGAAGACTATGCTCAGGATGATGCCGAGGAAGAACAGCCCGCCGGTCATGGCGCGCAGCTCGTCGCGTGCGGAGGCGCGCAGCTCGGTAGAGAGCATGCTCCAGCCGTCGCCGCTGCCGTCGGTGTCGCCGATGAGTCTGCCGTCGTCCACGGCCTCGCCCACAGCCGACGTTATCTCCAGCTGCTTTTCCGCGTCCTCTGTCGTGTTGAAGGCGTACTTCCAGTACAGGCGCACGGCGTTTTCGCTGCCGCCGTCGCCGATGATACGGGATACGACACCGTCAAAGTCGGAGACGACCAGCGTTATCGTCGGGCTGATATCGGAGGCCTCGCTGCCGTCGGAAAGCGGCATGCTGTCAAGCTGCTTTGCAACGGTGAAGCTCTCGCCGCCGACGCTGAGCTTATCGAGCGTTTCGTTCAGGCGCAGGGTGTGCATGAGCACCTCGCCCTCGCCGAGCGTTTCGTTCGTTCCGGCGGCCTTGTTGTAGTCGGAAAGCGGAACGATGGCGACATTCACGCTGCTGCCGTAGCCGGCAATGCTCATGCTCTGAGACGTTTTGTTGTCGTTTATCGCGCCGGCTGCGAGCGTGAACAGCGCCTTGCGGTAGTCGAGCACGTCGCTTTTCTCCGCATCGCCGATCGCGTCGAGGAGCTTTTCGCGTGTGGGGGAGATCTTTTCCTCGCTCAGGGCGGCAAGACGCTCGTAGCTTAATGAAAACTGTACATCACGCGGATAGCGCGATCTCAGAGTGTTCTCCGTGCCGAAATACATGCAGGAGGTGGAGGTCACCATGACCAGCACCATCGTTGCGAGGATGCAGATCGAGGCAAGCCCCGCGCCGTTGCGCTTCATGCGGTAAGCCATCGAGGACACGGACACGAAGTGCTGCGGCTTGTAGTAATAGCTCTTGTTTTTTTGCAGCAGCCTGCACAGCAGCACGCTGCCGGAGATGAACACGAGATATGTGCCGAGGATGACCATGACGACCGCGATGAAGAAGGTCGTGAACGCCGATATGGGGTCCTCGATGCTCAGGGACAGATAGTACGCTGCGATGAGTATAATAATGCCCGCGATGCCGAGCACGGGGTTTGTCTTCGGCGGCTTTTCTCCGCGGCTTTCGCTGCCGACGAGGTCAATGGCCGTGCTCCTGTGCAGCTTTATGAGGCTGCTGATGTATATGAGCAGGAAGATGCCGCCGAAGTACAGCAGCATATATAAAAGTGCGGAGACCGAGATGCGCAGCACATAGTCCGGCTCACCGCCGACGGCGCGCACAAAGCCGAGCTCGGCAAGCTTTGACAGCAGCACGCCGAGGAAAACGCCGCCGAGGATCGAGAACGCCGCCGTAAACAGCGTTTCCCATGCCAGCACGCGGGATATGTTGCGCCTGTTCATGCCGAGGATGCTGTACAGGCCGAACTCGCGGTATCTGCGGCGCACGAGAAAGCCGTTGCAGTAGAACAGGAAGATCAGCGAGAATATGACGATGACGAACACGCCGAGGCCGAGCGAAGTCTCAGCCGAGGCGGCGCCGCGCATACCCTCGGGAATGCCGCCGGTCGAGAGGAAAAACATGATGTAAAACACCGCCGCAGTGCCGGCTGCCGCGAGGATATACGGCACGAACAGGCGCTTGTTGTTTTTCATGCCGTTCCACGCAAGGCGCGGGTATAAGCTTCGTTTCATTTGATCTCACCGCCCGATGCAATAATAGTCAGCGTGTCGGATATCTTCTGATAAAGCTGCACGTCGCTGCTCTCGCCGCGGTAGATCTGGTGGAACACCTCGCCGTCGCGGATGAACAGGATGCGCTTGGCGCGGGACGCGGCCTTCACCGAGTGCGTTACCATGAGGACGGTCTGCCCCTTCCCGTTTATCTGCCCGAACAGGTCGAGCAGCTCGTCTGTGCTCTTTGAGTCGAGCGCGCCCGTCGGCTCGTCGGCGAGGATGAGACGCGGGTTCGTTATAAGCGCCCTTGCAACGGCGGCGCGCTGCTTCTGCCCGCCGGATACCTCGTAGGGGTACTTTTTCAGCAGCGGCGCGATGCCGAGATCCTTTGCTATGGGCAGCAGGCGCGAGTTCATCTCGTCGTAGCTCTTGCCGGCAAGCACCAGCGGCAGCATTATATTGTCCTGCAGCGTGAAGGTGTCCAGCAGGTTGAACTCCTGAAACACAAAGCCGAGATTGTCGCGGCGGAAGGTCGCGGCGTCGTTCTCCTTTATCTTGCCGAGGTCCTTGCCGTCGAGCAGCACCGTGCCGCCCGTGGGCTTGTCCAGCGCCGCCAGCAGATTCAGCAGCGTCGTCTTGCCCGAGCCGGACTCGCCCATGATGGCGACGTACTCGCCCTCCTCGACGCTGAAGTTGACGTTTCTGAGCGCCTCGACCTGATTCCCGCCAAAGCGCGTGCTGTATACTTTCCTGAGATTTTCAACGCTTAAAATGCTCATGCTTTCATACCTCCGTTTATGCCCCTATTGTACAGCATATCCCGCCCGCAAGCCATCGATTCGTCTTACATTTTTCCGTCCTCTCCTTACATTTTCGTCACTTTTTGGAGGCGCTGAGGGGAAGCCGGCTTTGAACGAAAAGACAGCCCGGATTTTTAAATCCGGACTGTCTTGTGTTATTCTCTGCCGCGATTTACTTGTCCTGGCCGCCGTCGGCGCTCGTGTCGAACTCGAGCTCCGCGTCGCACTTGGGGCAGCGGATCGAACCGAAGTCGAGATCCTCCTCGAAAACGGTGATGGTCTCGCCGCACTTGGGGCAGGTGACCTCGTACTCCTGCTCATCGCCGCAGGCCGGGCAGCAGCCGGAGCAGGACGGCGCGTCGCCGTCTTCCCCGTCATCTTCGCCGCCGCAATAGCGGAAGCCCTCATCACCGTCAGTCTCACCGATGCAGAGGTCCTCGAGGTATTCCATATCCTCGTTTATGTCGCTGATGCTGTCGGAAAGGTCCTTCGCATGTGCATCAACGGCTTCAAGCTCGTCGGCCATGGTATCGAGCACATCAATGACGGCGAGCATGAGCTTGCCCTCACTGGTGCTGTCCTTTATTCCGAGGCCTTCGGCAAGGCCCTTGAGATATGCAACTTTTTCGCTTACTGTCATTAATTGTCTCCTTTTTTAGTATCGGTACCGCGTTATACCGATACATGTTTTGCGGTGTCCCGACCGGAAGCTGCGGCGGAAACCGCCGCGGCGAGTGTCCGGATAAGATACGCTCTTTACAGGCACCTCTTCAGTCAGCCTTGCGGCTGCCGCAACAAACGTATCCGTAGGTGCCTCAATGCGCCTGCAAAATCACTTGGAGCGGCTGAGATACTCGCCGGTACGGGTGTCGATCTGGATCTTCTCGCCGGGCTCGATGAAGAGGGGGACCTTGACCTCCGCGCCGGTCTCGAGAGTTGCGGGCTTGGTCGCGTTGGTGGCGGTGTTGCCTGCGAAGCCGGGGTCGGTGTCGGTAACGACGAGATCGACGAAGAAGGGCGGCTCGACGTTGTAGACCTTGCCCTTGTAGGAATAGATGGTGCACTCCATATTTTCCTTCACGAACTTGAAGCTGTCGCCGAGGTTGGACTCGTCAACGGGCTCGAGCTCATAGGTCTCGGGGTCCATGAAGTAGTAAAGGCTGCCGTCGTTGTAGCTGTATTCCATGGTCTTGCGCTCGACGGTAGCGTTCTCGAACTTTGCGGTGGGGTTAAAGGAAGTTTCGGTGACTGCGCCGGTGATGACGTTCTTCATCTTGGTGCGGACAAAGGCCGCGCCCTTGCCGGGCTTGACGTGCTGGAAGGAAACGACCTGCATGACCTGGCCGTCCATCTCAAAAGTAACACCGTTTCTGAAATCACCTGCTGTAATAGGCATAATGGATATCCTCCTATGTTAAGTCTTTAATTAAATTAGTCTATAGCCTTATTAGTCTACATTATATTGCGCCATATTGCAAGATTATTTTAGTCTTTTGCTCTTATTTTCCTTTGCCGGAGCGTCATTTTCGCGTTTTCCGGTGCGTTTTTCGAAGGCGATCTGGAACATATAGACCACCATCGCCAGAACACCGATTATGTACAGTATGTTCCGCAGCCCCGCCGGGAAGTTCGGAATGAGGTTTTGCAGCAGCGCCGTAACGCAGACTACGACGAAGCCGATGAACAGAAACGGCGTCATCGACAGGTCAAATTTCTTGCTTTTCTTTTTTCCCTTTGCCATGATCTCTCTCCCTTATAAAACCGCAAGCTCTTTGCTTGCCTTTGTTATATCCTCGCAGCCGCCCTCGCGCAGGATGAGCACATCCTCGATCCTCACGCCGAATTTTCCGGGCAGATATATGCCGGGCTCGGCCGATATCACCGCCCCGCTCGGCATCGGCGTTTTCACCGAGGGCGCCGCGGCCGGACTTTCGTGGATGTAAAGCCCCAGCGAGTGGCCGAAGCTGTGTCCGAAATACTCGCCGTAGCCCGCATCTTCAATGACTCTGCGCGCTGCGCCGTCGATCTCCGCGCCGGTGACTCCGGCGGCGGCCCTCGCTATGCCCGCAAGCTGGGCGCGCAGAACGGTATCGTACACGTTTTTCATCTCGTCGGTGGCAAAGCCCACGGCGACGGTGCGCGTCATATCCGAGCAGTAGCCGTCCTTTTTGCAGCCGAAGTCCATGGTCACGAAGTCGCCCTCGCGCACGACTGCGTCCGAGGGCACGCCGTGCGGCATGCTGGAGTTTGCGCCCGTGACGGCGATGGGGTCGAAGCTGTTGCCCTCGCCGCCGTGCTTCAAAAGCCTGTAGGTTATCTCGGCGGCAATGTCGCGCTCGGTTATGCCGGGACGGATGATGCTCAGAACATCGTCCAGCGCCTTTTCCGCTATCGCCTGCGCACGGCGCATGCTGCGCAGCTCACTTTCGTCCTTCGAGGCGCGCAGCGTATTAAACAGGCTCTGACACGGGTGCAGCTGCACTCCCAGAGCCCGCTGCCAGCCGAGGTACGTCCCGTGCGGGAGCGAAAACTCCTCCGCGCCGGGCATTTTCACCCCGCACTCGTCCACCGCCTCGCGCACGAGCTCCGTAAGGCGCTTTCCCGCGCCGAACATACGCAGCGTTATATCGCGTGAAACGCTTTTCTCCGCCGCCTCGATATAGCGCGAGTCGGTAAACAGGAACGCTTTGTCGAGCGTCACAAGCATCGCGCCGTCGGTAAAGGCAAAGCCCGAGGCGTAGCGCGCGTTCAGCTCGTCCGTTATCAGCACCGCGTCAAGGCCGAGGTCTATCAGCCCGCCGCGAATTTTCGCAAGTCTGTCCATTGTCCGCTCCTCAGAAGTTTTTGACCTCGTCGCCCTCGACCGGCCAGAGCCTTGCAAAGCCCTCCGCCTCGTCCGTGGTCTGGAGATCGACGAGCAGGATCGAGCCGTCCTTGCCGCTCTGGTATATGCCGCGGACGACCTCCGTGCCGTCGGCAAGCTGATAGTACACGGCAATGTTCGGCGCGGCATCCGGGATATAGCTTATGACCTCGATGCCCTCGCCGCTGGTGAGGTAGTTGCGCTGCCACAGCGTGCGGCTTTCGGTGTAGACCCTGACGTTGTACACCGTCTCCTCGGCAGAGAGCACAACGCTCTGCCCCTCGGCATCGACGGTGACGGCGTCAAGGAGCCTCAGGCTGTCACGGTCCACGGTAAAGCCGTTGTCGGCAAGGATCATGCCGTTTTCTCCCTCGTAATCGACGCGGGTAAGATCGGTGCTCAGAAACTCCTCGAGCGCGGAATAGGGTATCTCAAACAGCAGCACGCCGCTGCTGTAGGGCGCGATATCGTAGGGGTTTGCGTACACGACGAGCCCCTCGTCGTTGAGGTACCAGTTGCTGCCGGCATCGACGAGCTCGCCTATGGAGGTCTCGAAGTCGTCAAAGAGTATGCTCTCGCCGTTTTCCTTGTACTCGTCTCCGGCGGCAAGGCCGATGACGTAGTTTTTGATGAAGGTCTTGAGCTGCTCCTCGTTTTTGGCAATGTCCGCAAGGCTCAGCAGCGCGCCGCTGTCGGCGTTGTAGCTGCGGCTTACGCGCATAACGTCGGCATGAAGCCCGCCGATATCCTGCGAAATGTCGAACACGACGCTCAGCGCGCGCGTATCGCAGCGCGTGACGCTCGGAGTGCAGCCGTAGCTCAGCTCGATTATCTCGCCGCCGCTCTGATCCTCGGCGACGCGGCGGGTATACTCCGCATCGGCCCTGAACTTTACATACAGCTCGGCCAGCGACGCGTTTATGCGCTCAGCCGCGTGCTCGTCCTTCGAGCTTATCTGCACCTGGCCGAGCCGCTGCTTATAGTACGCGTTTCCGTTGTCGTCCGCAAGCTCGGCATCGGTGAAGCTGTAGCTTGCCATCATGTCAAACTGCGGAACGGGCGTGCGTTTTTCAAAGTCGATGACGTGCTGACATGCGCACAATGTGCCGAGCATCACGCAGCACAGCAGCACGGAAATGGTCCTTTTCATTATCTTCACCCTCTCAATCGGTAACGAATTGTTAACAGAACACAAACAAAATGCTTAAAATTCAATGGTTTTGCACACTTTCAACAAGGTTATCAACACGTTATGTAAATCATCTGCCGCGTGTTTTTTCAGCTCTTCTGTTTATTCGCAGAAAAGCCGCCTATACCGGAGAGACAGTAGGTATCGAGCACATACGCGACGCGCTCGGGGTCCTCCTTCATGCCGGTGTCGAACCAGTACTTCACGACGGTCGATATCGACGAGACGAGCAGTCCCTTGAGGCATTCGGTCAGCTGCTCGCTCAGCTCGCCGAGCATGAGTATCTTTTCCTCCAGATACCCTTCGGCGTACTGCCCTATGACCTTGAGCATCGCGTCATAATCGCCGTAGGGGCCGGCAAAAACGCGGCAAAGCTCCTCGTTTTCCTTCAGAAGGCGCAGCGTCTGAAGCGAGTTGAGGCGCTTCTCCCCGCTCTCGTGCAGGCGCTGCTGCAGCGCCTCGGCCAGCTGAAGCTCGAGGCTGCGCTTGAGCGCGTAGGGATCGGAATAATGCGAATAGAATGTCCCCCTGTTGATGTCCGCCTCACGGCAGATCTCCGTGACGCTGATTTTTTCGATCGGCTTTTCGGCCAGCAGGCGCAGAAATCCGTCCCTGATAGCCTTTTTTGTGTATCTTACGCGCCGGTCTTCTTTTTTCGGCCTGGTGTTCTCCACACTCACCACACTCCTTATATTATCTGCATACATATTACTATACAATCGTCAGAAATTCAACACTTGTTTTTATAAAAACACACTATTCTTCCGGCGGATAAAAAAACGGACGCCGTCCGGGGGAGACGACATCCGTTTAATGGGGTGGAGAAAGGAGATCTTCATAATAATGAACATAAGCGGCTGCGCGCAATTGGGGGGTATATACTTCCGCGCAGCGCGCCGTCCACCTATAATGACGCGTGTTTTGAGCGCATATTGCAATTTTTCGCAAAAAAGCTCCCGACTTTTGAGTCGGGAGCTTGAAAACACTGTTCTCAGTCGGTCACATAGGGCAGGAGAGCGATCTGACGGGCTCTCTTGATAGCCTCGGTGAGCTGGCGCTGATGCATTGCGCAGGTACCGGTGGTACGACGGGGAAGGATCTTGCTGCGCTCGGAAACATAGCGGCGGAGCTTTGCAGTATCCTTATAGTCGATGCTGGTGGCCTTATCTACGCAAAACTGGCAGACTTTTCTGCGCTTGCGGTTTTTGGGATTGTTCTTATCGAAAGCCATTAGCTGTATCCTCCTATATTATTTTTAAAACGGCAGTTCGCCGTCATCGTCGCCAAGCTCGGCAAATGCCGACGCGCCCATAGAGGGCATCGGAGCGTCGTAGCTTGAGGTGTGACGGGGCTCACCGCGCATGTCGCCGCCTTCGCGGCGTTTGCTTTCGCCGAAATACATATTGTCAACAACGACCTCGGCGCTGCGGCGCTTGCCGCCCTCGCGGTCGGTCCAGTCGCGGATCTGAAGCCTGCCGGAAACGACGGCAAGGCTGCCCTTGGCGAAATACTTGCTGACGAACTCGGCAGTCGAGCGCCATGCAACGCAGTCGATGAAATCGGTCTGCTTTTCGCCGCCGTCGCGGCCGCCGTAATCGCGGTCAACGGCAAGGGTGAACGATGCGACAGGGGTCTGTGACTGAGTGTATCTCAGCTCGGGGTCACGGGTCAGGCGGCCCATGATCGTGATGTGATTAAGCATAGCTCGTCTCCTTACTCAGCACGCAGGGTGATCAGGCGACGCATGATGCCGTCGGTGATGCCGAGGATACGGTCCAGCTCTGCGGGGAAATCCGCGCCGCTGGTGAACTTCATCAGCACATAGTAGCCTTCCGAAATGTAGTTGATCTCGTAAGCGAGCTTGCGCTTACCCATCTCCTCCAGTTCGTCCAGGGTACCATTAGCCTCAACAAGCGCCTTGAACTTCTCGACGACGGCAGCGGTCTGCTCCTCGCTGAAGTTCGGGTTGATGATGTACATTACTTCGTACTTCTCAGTTGCTTTTGCCATGGTTTGCACCTCCTTCTGGTCTTTTGGCCCCCGATCCCGTCGGGAGCAAGGATAGTCTGCGCATACCGGCAGACCATAACATTATATCTTATTTTCCCCGTTTGTCAAGTTTTTTTGCCGGCGCATTCAGGCTGGCTGAAGGATATCGTTGAGTTCCCTTGGATATCTTATATGTCAAAATGCTATTTTAACGATTGGCTGGCAGGAATAGGTATAATCGCTTACCTGAATCTGCTCTGCGGCGTGAGTTCATGGCAGTGCAGAAAGGTTGCCGATATTCCGTCTGCGGCATTCGTATGTCTGCTCTGCGGCGTGCTTTGGGAATACGCTCTTCCTGAGCTTATCCCGTGCGGAACAAGTGATTTTTGGGATATTGCAGCCTATATCCTTGGCGGAATTTCATATGTACTAATGTCCCACATACATTTCAGACATTGTTATAGGGGCAATTGCTGCAAAACAACAAACAATGAACGGAAGTAACCGCTTCCGTTCATTGTTTTCAGCTTGTCAAAAAAGTCCCCCGAGGGACTTTTTTTGACTGCACTTTTCCGCCGAGCATTTTGAAAGTATTCAAAATGCTTTTACCGAAATCCTTGAAATTTCAAGGATTTCGACGGCGGTTTATCTAACTCGAGGCGGGTCTTGCCCCCTCGAGCTCCCCCGCTGCGCGGTCATCTTCACGCAGCAGCATAGGTTTTTTGACAGTCTCTAAAAAACGCCCCGCGGGGCGTTTTTTTATTTTTTCTCTCCCGGATTAAAAAGCAGAGCAACTATAATGCCGAAGAACACGGCGGCGCAGATGCCTGCGGACGCTGCGGTAAAGCCGCCGGTGAAGGCACCGAGGACGCCCTGTCCGGCGACCGCTTTCTCCACGCCCCTTGCGAGCGTCGAGCCGAAGCCGGTCAGCGGGACCGTCGCGCCCGCTCCCGCCCATTTTATGAGCGGCGTGTACAGCCCCACAGCCTCGAGCACGAGCCCCGACACGACGTACACGCTCAGTATCCGCGCCGGAGTGAGCTTCGTCCGGTCGATGAGCAGCTGACCAATGGCGCAAAATGCGCCGCCCACGGCAAAGACCTTGAGATATTCAATGAGCATATTCTCACCCCCGAGCCGGCAGCGTTTTTTCGATTGCAAGTGCGTGGCATATACCGGGAATGCTGCTGCCCTGCTGTGTGCTCGTCGGAGACATCAGAGCGCCCGTCGGCGCAAACAGTACGCGCTCCCATCTGCCGTCTGAAAAGCCGCGCAGTATGAGCGAGCAGAGCACCGCGGCCGAGCAGCCGCAGCCCGAGCCGCCCGAGTGAACGTCCTGCCGCTCACGGTCGAAGATCAGAACTCCGCAGTCGGTGTAAAATTTTCCGAGCTTCACGCCGTCGCGCCTGAAAAGCTCCTCGAGCGTATCGTGACCGACCGCGCCGAGGTCGCCCGTGACTATCATATCGTAGTAATCGGGCTCTCTGCCGGTGTCGGCAAAGTGCGCCCTGAGCGTTTCATATGCGGCCGGAGCCATGGCGCTGCCCATGTTGCCAGCGTCGGTTATGCCGGCATCTACTATTCTGCCGGGTGTCAGACGGGTCACATACGGCCCGGAGCCGCCGCACTGCAATATCACGGCTCCGGCGCCCGTAACCGTCCACTGCGCCGCCGGCGTGCGCTGGCCTCCGTACTCGAGCGGGAAGCGGTACTGCCGCTCGGACGAGCAGAAGTGCGAGCCCGTGACGGCACACACGCGCCCGGCAAAGCCGCCGTCTATCGCCATCGTGCCGAGGGTCATCGCCTCGCCCATCGTTGAGCACGCGCCGTACAGGCCGAAGTGCCGCACGCCGGAGTTTTTGAGCGCGAAGGCAGAGCCTACGCACTGATTCAGCAGATCGCCGGAGAATATCATGTCGAGCTCGCGCGGAGCGATACCGAGCTTATCGCAGCACAGCTCAAAGCATTCCCTTATCATCGCGCTCTCGGCCTTCTCCCATGAGCTTTCGCCGAAATGTGCGTCGAAGCATATCCTGTCAAAGCAGTGCCCGATGGGACCCTCACCCTCCTTCTGCCCGGCGACCGAGGCAAAGGACGCGATGCACGGCGGCCTTTCGGGGCATATGCTCTGCTTTCCGATAATTTTATTCATCATATCACCGCGGATATTATGCCCGAAAAGGGCATAAAAATACGGCCGGACCGGAAGAAACCGGTTCGGCCGTTTTGAATTTGATGATCAGAAAATATCCTCGTTCACCTTTGCGGGAGGAACCTCAAGCACCGAGGGATCCTGAATGATACGGTTTATGATCTTGAACGCACTTGCGTAGTAGTGACCGTCCACCGTGCGCTCGTCGAGGACGAACTTGCCGTCAACATACTTGCGGTCGACAACGCAGCCGTGGCGGTCGAGCTCATGCACATGGCGTTTTGCGCCGAAGGACACGAACACCGGCAGCGTGCCGAAGTTGTAGATGTGATGATAAATGGGGCCGATGCCGAGCGAGCCGAGGTCGGTGATTATCATCGAACCGTGGAAGGGGCTGACGTCGAGCAGCTTTTTCGGGATAAGGCCGAAGTAGTCGGCAACCCGCAGCAGCCAGATGGCAAAGCTGATGATAAAGCGGGGCAGGGCGGCAAACTTGTTTGCAAACTCCTCGGTTCCGTTCTCGTCGTCGGAGTTCTTGATCTCGTCGATCGCCGCGTTCATGCGGTTATATACGTCATAGATGGTGTCGGTCGGCTTGAATACGACCTTGATGGTGGTCTCGGTCGCGTCGATGCTCAGGCTGCGCTTTACGGCCATTACGACCTCGATATCCTCGCGTGCGTACAGGCGCTTGCCGACGCAGAAGCGGTTGAGGCCGGGCAGATAGGCGCAGGCGCGAACATAGGCCGCAATGAGCAGGTGCAGCATGCCCATGCCCTTGTATCCCGCGACACGCTGCTTTCTGAACCAGCGGTCGGCATTGGTGATCTCAAACGACTCCTCGTAGAAATTGAGCGCGTCGTTTCTCTGCGGCATTATGAAGGGAATGAAATTGTAAAAGCCGTTCAATGAGCGCAGCCGTCTGCCGTCAACGCGGTCTCCGGCGCGCCTTTTATAGTTGTTAGCCATCGTAGGCCTCCTTGGTACTTCACAATTTTGAAATAAACGTACTAAATCATTATACATGCTCGGACAAAGTTTGGCAAGGAAAAAGCAAAGATTTTACGTTTTACAAACACAAACGGCGCCGGTGTAAAGAGAAAAAAGAAAAAACATCGAAAAATACGCAAAAAAGTATTGCAAATTCAAGGATTAACATATAGTATGTTAATTAACAAACTATTATCTCCGGCGTGGAGTCAAATTTTGCCTCCCCTTGGTTTATCAGTGGCCTGCGGGACGCTGAATATCGGAGCAGCAGCAAATTATTAATTTAACAATTTAAATTGATTGAAGTTTATCAATATAAAATGCACAAAATATGTTGAATTTTGAAAGCAATTTTGTTATTGTTAACATATTAAAAATATTCAAAGTCATAAAATTGAATATTCTATAAAGAAAATTAACGAAGGGAGGAGATCTGATGGCATTTGATGAGATTGCCGGAATAAGCGCGGCGGAGGAAAGCGTCCGCCTCGGCCTTGCCGAGGCGCAGGCGGAAGCAAAGAAAATTATCGCACAGGCCGAACTTGCCGGCAAAGCAGATGTCGCCGAGGCGCGTGAGAAGGCGGCAAAAGAGCTTGGCGAACGCAGAGCCGAGGCAAACGCCGAGGCCGAGAAAGAAGCACGGGAGATATATCTCAAGGCAGAAAACAAAAAGGCCGTGCTCCGCGCCAAAGCCGAAAGCCGACGCGATGCCGCGGCAAAGCTTATTGCGGAAAGGATCGTGAACGAGTAATGGCCATTGAAAAAATGAAGAAGCTCAGGCTACTGGCCGTCCGCGATCAGAAAAAGGAGCTGCTGCACAGGCTTCAGCTTCTCGGCTGCATGGAGGTGTCCGAGCCGGAGCTTTCAGAGCTGCCGCCGGAGCTGCGGCAGCGGCTTTCAAAAGAGAGCAGCGATGCGGTAAAATGCAGAAGCGACCATGCCGTGCTCGTTCAGGCATCTGAGCTGCTGGATAAGTACGCGCCCGCAAAAAAAGGCTTTCTTTCCGCGAAGCCCGAGGCGGAGGTGAAAACGCTGCTTGACGATTCGACGCTCCCGAGAACGCTTGAAACGGCGCGCGGCATAGTCACGGCCGACGAAACGGTGCGCAGGATAAATGCCGAGTGTGCGCGCATATCCGGCGCGATAGACGCACTCAAGCCGTGGCTTGAGCTGGATTATCCGCTCAACGGTCAGGGAACGCAGCGCTGCGCGGTGACGCTGGGCTTTGCACCGGCGTCGGTCAGTCTCTCCGAACTGAGGCAGAGCCTTGCGGATGTCACCGGGGAGGCGGAGCTTATCTCCGTGTCCGACGACAGCGCGCAGCACTATCTTGCGCTTATCTGCTTTAAGGAGGACCTTACCGCGGCGCTGGATGCGCTCAGAGCGCATAACTTCTCCATAGCCGCGTTCGGAAACTCCGAGGGCACGGCGGCCGAGAGCACGGAAAAGCTCAAAGCCGAGCTTGCCCGGCAGGTCAAACGCAGGGAAGAGCTCATCGCGCAGGTGAGCGCCATGGGAGCGCAGCGGCAGGAGATCAGGCTCTGCGCCGACAGAATGGAGACAAAGCTCGCCTACGCCGAGGCCGAGGGCAGGCTCTACGGTATGGAAAGCGCTGTCGCGCTCCAGGGCTGGGTGCTCGCACGGAAGGTGCCCGAGCTGGAGAAGTGCCTCGAGGGCTTTGACTGCGCATGGGAGCTGAGCGATCCCGAGCCCGAAGAATACCCCGAAGTGCCGGTTGCACTTCGCAACAACAAGCTGACAAACGCCCTGAATACGGTCACGAATATGTACAGCCTGCCGGCATACGACGGCGTTGACCCGAACCCGCTGATGGCGCCGTTTTTCATACTGTTCTACGGTCTGATGATGGCGGACATGGGCTACGGCCTGATAATGATCCTCGCGGCTGTCGTCGCAATGCGGAAGATACATCCGCGCAAGGGCACGCTGAGCTTCTGCCAGCTGCTTCTGTACTGCGGAATATCGACCTTTGCCATGGGCATACTCACCGGCGGCTTTTTCGGCGATGCGCTCACGCAGCTCGGAAAGATCCTCGGAAAGCCCGACGGATGGGGCTCACTGTGGTGCCTGTTTAACCCGATGACAGACGTTATGACGGTGCTTATAGGCGCTATGGCGCTCGGCCTTATCCATTTGAATACGGGCATGGTTGTAAGCGTTGTCGAAAAGGTCAAAAACGGCGACGCGGCCGGAGCGTTCTGGGAGGAGGGCTCGCTGTGGGTCATTCTCGTCGGAGCCGTTATGGCGGCGTTCAGGGTCGGCAATATCGGCGGCGTACCGGCGGTGCTCGTCATAGGCTGCGTGATGCTCTTCTACGGCGGAAGCCGGGGCGCGAAGGGCTTCGGGAAGATAACGAGCCTGTTTGCAACGCTGTACAACACGGTGACCGGCTGGTTCGGCGATATACTTTCCTATTCCCGAATCATGGCGCTGATGCTTGCCGGCAGCGTTATCGCAACGGTTTTCAACACCATAGGAGGCATAGCGAACAGCCTTTGGCTGTTTATCCCGGTGTTCCTTATCGGACACTGCCTGAACTTTGCCCTGAACCTTCTCGGCTGCTATGTACACGATCTGAGGCTCCAGTGCCTCGAGTACTTCGGCAAGTTCTACAAGGACGGCGGCAGGGCGTTCAAACCCCTTGAAGTGAGCACAAAATATTACGATATAGCGGAAGATTGATAGGAGGAAAAATACATGGAATTTCTGTTTGCACACACCGGCCTTGCAATAGGCCTTCTCGGCGCGGGTCTTGCCGCGTGCATGGCCGGCGCAGGCTCGGCCGTAGGTACCGGTATCGCCGGTGAGGCCGGCGCGGGCCTCGTCACGGAGGACCCTTCGAAGTTCGGTAAGACGCTGATCCTGCAGGTCATTCCCGGTACTCAGGGACTGTACGGCCTGGTCGTTTTCTTCGTTGCGATCATGAACATGGGCCTGTTCGACGGCACGGCCGCAGACCTTTCTTTCATCGACGGCTGCCGTTACTTCGCAGCCTGCATGCCCATCGCCATAGGCGGCCTCGTTTCCGCTATCGGCCAGGGCAAGGTCGCCGCGGCGTCGATAAACCTTCTTGCAAAGAACCCCGACCACTGGGCAAAGGGCATGATCCTGTGCATCACCGTTGAGTTCTACGCAATTCTGTCCCTGCTTGCATCCATGATGATGCTGCTGTATATCTGATCCGACGGTGAAATTCTACATAAAGGCAGGGCTTTACCATGAAAGGCACTGAAAAAATAATCGCACATATACGGGCCGACGGCGACGCGGAAGCGAAGAAAATAACGGAAGCCGCGTCAAAGCAGGCCGAGGAGATACGCGCAGAGAGCTTCAAGAAGGCGCTCGAGGAGTATGAAAAGCTCATGCAGTCGGGCAATGCCGAGTGTGAGGATATCCTCAGCGGCAGCCGCCGTATCGCGGAGATGGAGGCGAAAAAGAGCGTCCTTGCCCTGAAGCAGGAGATGGTGTCATCGGCCTTTGACGCGGCGTGCGGCGAGATCGTCAATATGCCGCGTGATAAATACACGCAGTTTCTCGCACGCATGGCGGCCGAGGCGTCTTCCAACGGTCAGGAGGAGATACTTCTCAACGAAAGCGACCGTAAGGAGCTCGGCAGGGCAGTCTGCAAGGCGGCAAACGAGCTTATCGCGGAAAAAGGACTGCACGGCGGGCTCACCCTGAGCGAGGACACGGCCGACATCTCCGGAGGCCTCATCGTCCGCTTCGGCGGCATAGAGACGAACTGCAGCATCGACGCGCTCATTCGCAAGCTGCGCGGCGCCCTTTCGACAGAGGTCGCGGCAGTCCTGTTTGAATGATGCTCCGGCGCTGCATATCCCGAAAAGGGAGGGAATGAATTGGCAAATAAAAAGTGCGTCAGAGAAAAATATCTGTATCTTTCCGCGATGCTCAGAGCCAGAGAGGCAAAAATGCTCACCCGCGACAGAGCCGAGCGCATGATAGACGCGACGAGCTTTGACGAGGCGGCAAAAATGCTCACCGACTGCGGCTATAAGGACATGTCGGGCTATTCGGCAAAGCAGGTCGAGGAAGCCCTTGCCGGGCACAGGGCGGAGATATTCGCCGAGCTTGCAAGGATATCCCCGGATGCCGAACCCGTGGAGATCTTCCGTATGCGCTACGATTACCACAATGCGAAGATCGTCATAAAGACCGAAGCCGAGGGGCGAGACCGCTCCGACCTGATGAGCGAGTCGGGCAGAGTGAGCGCCGAGACCTTAAAGCGCAGCTTCGCGGAGGAAAAATACCTGAGTCTGCCGCCGGTGCTGGCAGAGGCGATGGCCGAGGCCAAAAGCGCTCTGGCACGCTCGCGCAATCCGCAGCTTGCCGACTTCATACTCGACAGGGCGTATTTTGCGGAGCTCATCGCGGCAGCCGACAAGCTCGGCAGCGGCTTTCTGCGCGGCTATGCGCAGACGCTTATCGACGCTGCAAACCTCAGAAGCGCGGTGCGCACGATGCGCATGAAAAAGGACGCGGAATTTCTCAAAACGGCGCTCGTTCCGGGCGGCGGCATAGACACCGGACGCATTCTCGCGGCCTTCGGCTCGGGCGACACGCTCGCGGCGATATACGCGAACACGCTTCTGGCATCTGCGGCGGCGCACGGTGCGGCGGCCGTTAAGGGCGGCACGATGACGGAGCTCGAGCTTGCCTGCGACAACGCGGTGACGGCGTATCTGACGGGTGCAAGGCTCGTTGCCTACGGCGAAGCGCCGGTCATAGCGTATCTTGCCGGAGTCGAGGGAGAGGTCACCGCGCTGAGAATGATACTCACGGGGCTTCTTGCCGGACTCCCGAAGGAGACCATACGGGAAAGGCTGCGTGATCTGTATGCTTAAAATTGCTGTTATAGGACGGCGCGAAACGGTTATGGGCTTCACGGCACTCGGCCTGGAGGCATATCCCGTAGCCGACGGCGCTGAGGCGAAGGCGATACTTCGCACGCTCACCCATGAGAGGGAGGACGTTGCGATAATCTACGTCGAGGAGGATGTCGCCATGGAGCTTCAGAGTCAGATAGATAAATTCAAGGACAGCCCCAAGCCCGCGATAATCCTTATCCCCGGCAGAGAGGGCAGTCTCGGCATGGGGCTTTCGGCGCTCAATGCCGCGGTAGAGCGTGCCATCGGCACGAATATCCTCGAGAATAATTAAGAAAGAAAGGTATCTGTATGAGCGGAACTATAATAAAGGTCTCAGGCCCGCTTGTAGTTGCGGAGGGGCTGGGCGATGCGAACGTTTCCGACGTCGTGCGCGTAGGTCCCGACAGACTTATAGGCGAGATACTTAACATGACCGGCGACAGCGCCTCGATACAGGTCTATGAGGAGACCTCGGGTCTCGGACCGGGCGCCGTGGTCGAAACCTCCGGTATGCCGATGTCGGTCGAGCTCGGACCGGGCATGCTGGAGAACATCTACGACGGTATCCAGCGCCCCCTGCCGGAGATACGCGAGCTCACCGGCGCCACCATAAGCCGCGGCACCGATGTCCCCGCGCTCAACCGGAGCAAAAAGTGGAGCTTTGTGCCCACGGCACAGGAGGGCGATGAGCTCTCCGGCGGCGACGTTATCGGCACGGTTCAGGAAACGAGCGCCATACTTCACAAGATAATGGTGCCGCCCGAGCTGAGCGGCAGGCTCGTGAGCATCAAGGGCGGCGACTTCACCGTAACGGAGACCGTTGCCGTGCTGGAGGACAAAAAGGGCGAAAAGCATGAGCTCACGCTTATGCAGAAGTGGCCTGTCCGCATAAGCCGCCCCTATGTCTCCAAGAGCATGCCCACGCGCCCGATGAACTCCGGCCAGAGAATAATCGACACGCTGTTCCCCATCGCAAAGGGCGGCACGGCGGCAGTCCCCGGCCCCTTCGGCTCCGGCAAGACCGTCGTTCAGCATCAGCTTGCAAAGTGGTCGGACGTCGATATAGTCATCTACATTGGCTGCGGCGAGCGCGGCAACGAGATGACCGACGTTCTCATGGAGTTCCCCGAGCTGACAGACCCCAGAAACGGCGAGCCCCTGATGAAGAGGACCGTTCTCATAGCCAACACCTCCGATATGCCCGTTGCGGCGCGCGAAGCTTCGATCTACACCGGCATAACCATCGCCGAGTACTTCCGCGATATGGGCTACGACGTTGCTGTCCTGGCGGATTCCACCTCGCGCTGGGCGGAGGCTCTGCGTGAGATGTCCGGCCGACTTGAGGAGATGCCCGGCGAAGAGGGCTACCCGGCCTACCTCGCCTCACGCATAGCGCAGTTTTACGAGCGCGCGGGCGTCGTCGAGTGCCTCGGCTCGGACGAACGCCGCGGCTCCGTTACCGCCATAGGCGCGGTTTCGCCTCCGGGCGGCGATATATCCGAGCCCGTTTCGCAGGCGACTATGCGCATCGTCAAGGTGTTCTGGGCGCTTGACTCCTCGCTTGCCTACGCCCGCCACTTTCCGGCGATAAACTGGCTGACCTCGTATTCGCTGTATGTCGATACGCTGGCCAAGTGGTATAACGAGCAGTTCGGTCCCGAGTACATGGCAAACCGCGACAAGGCGATGCACATCCTTCAGGAGGAAAACGAGCTCCAGGAGATCGTCCGCCTCGTCGGCCAGGATGCGCTCAGCCCCGCAGACAGACTCACGATGGAAACGGCCAAGATGCTGCGCGAGGACTTTCTGCAGCAGAACGCCTTCGTCGAGGAGGACGCGTATTCGTCCTACGACAAGCAGTTTGAGCTCATGCGCATGATCCTCAGCTTCGATGCCATGGGCCGCGCCGCGCTCGGCAAGGGTGCGGATATGAAGGCGCTGTTCGCCATCGGCGCAAAGGAACGCATAGGCCGCGCCAAGATGGCATCTCCCGACAGCTATAAGCAGGAGTACGCCTCCATCCTTGAGCAGATGAAAACAGAGATCGATGCGGTCATCGCAGGAGGTGAGGACGCATGATTAAAGATTATAAGACCATACGGCAGATAGCAAATCCCCTTATGATCGTCGAGCAGGTCGAGGGCGTCACCTATGACGAGCTGTGCGAGATCGAGCTCCAGAACGGGCAGATACGCCGCGGCAAGGTGCTCGAGGTCGAGGGTGACAGGGCGGTCGTTCAGCTTTTCGACTCGGCGCAGGGCATAAATCTTGCGCAGACGAAGGTAAGATTCCTCGGTCATCCGCTGGAGCTTGCCGTTTCCGAGGATATGCTCGGCCGCGTGTTCAACGGTATGGGTCAGCCCATAGACGGCGGCCCGGAGCTTCTTGCCGAGGCTCACCGAGACATTAACGGTATGCCCATGAACCCTGCGGCGCGCGCCTACCCTGCGGAATTTATCCAGACCGGCGTTTCCACGATAGACGGCCTGAACACCCTCGTCCGCGGCCAGAAGCTGCCGATATTCTCGGCCTCCGGCCTTCCGCATGCGGCGCTGGCGGCTCAGATAGCGCGTCAGGCACGCGTTCTCGGTGACGGAGAAAACTTCGCGGTCGTCTTTGCGGCGGTCGGCATCACCTTCGAGGAGTCCGAGTATTTTATCGAGGATTTCAAGCGCACCGGTGCCATCGACAGGACCGTCGTGTTCTCAAACCTCGCAAACGACCCCGCGGTCGAGCGTATTGCGACCCCGCGCATGGCGCTGACGGCGGCGGAGTACCTTGCGTTTGAAAAAGACATGCACGTTCTTGTCATCATAACCGATATCACCAACTATGCAGAAGCTCTGCGCGAGGTCTCGGCGGCAAAGAAGGAGGTCCCCGGCCGCCGCGGCTACCCCGGCTATCTGTACACCGACCTTGCGACGATGTACGAGCGCGCAGGCCGCCGCATAGGCTGCAATGGCTCGATCACAATGATCCCCATCCTTACCATGCCCGAGGACGACAAGACCCACCCGATCCCCGACCTCACGGGCTACATCACCGAGGGCCAGATCATCCTCAGCCGCGAGCTGCACCGCAAGGGCATCGTGCCGCCGGTGGACGTTCTTCCGTCGCTGAGCCGACTGAAGGATAAGGGTATCGGCGTCGGCAAGACCCGCGAGGATCACGCGGGCACGATGAACCAGCTCTTCGCTGCGTACTCACGCGGCAAGGACGCAAAGGAGCTCATGACCATCCTCGGCGAGGCGGCTCTTTCCGACGACGATAAGCTCTTTGCCGAGTTTGCCGACGAGTTCGAGAAAACCTACGTCAATCAGGGCAACAACACAAACCGCAGCATTGAGGAGACACTTGACCTCGGCTGGAAGCTGCTGAAGATCCTGCCGAGAGCGGAGCTCAAGCGCGTAAAGCCCGAGATGATCGAAAAATACATGAAATAAGGGGGTGTCTTTATGGCAGGAACCGCGATAACCCCTACAAGAATGATGCTCAAGCAGCTCAAGGGCAGGCTCAAGACCGCGCGCCGCGGCCACAAGCTGATGAAGGATAAGCGCGACGAGCTGATGCGTCAGTTCATGGACATCGTGCGCCTTAACAAGCAGCTGCGCGAGCGTGTCGAGCAGGGACTGACGGAGGCGTTCTCCGCCCTGCAGGTCGCAAGCGCGATCATGAGTCCCGAGATGCTCGAGCAGGCGCTTCTGTACCCGCGCCAGAGCGTCGAGCTCGACATGGAGTTTAAAAACATCATGAGCGTCAACGTGCCGCAGTACTCGTTCCATACGCGCAACAACGACCCGTCGGAGATATACCCCTACGGCTTTGCACAGACCTCGGGCGAGCTCGACGATGCGCTTGAGCGCATGGCGGAGGTGTTTGAGGATATGCTCCGGCTCGCGCAGGTCGAAAAGACCATGCAGCTTCTTGCCGAGGAGATCGAAAAGACGCGCCGAAGAGTAAACGCTCTTGAATACGTCATGATCCCCGAGCTTGAGAGCAATATAAAATACATCTCCATGAAGCTTGAGGAGAACGAAAACTCCACAAAGGTACGCCTTCTCAAGGTCAAGGAAATGGTTCTGCAAAACGCGCACAACTTTAAGTAAATGAAAAAATCTCCCGTTCACCGAACGGGAGATTTTTTGCGTACAATAAATTTCGGGTAAAGCCGTCACTGCACTCGCAGTGTCAGACCTATCTCCGAGCCGTTGAGTGCCGAACTGCCGGCTGCATCGGCAAAGCATTCATATTTGAGCACCGCGTCGTATTCGCCTGCTGCGAGAGCTTTGCCGAGCGTTTCCTGCGAAACTGTCTGCCCCGGCGCAAGAAGCTCGGAGCTCCAGAGCGTTTCGCTGTCGCAAAGCAGGGAAATGCGGAAGTAGCAGAAGTTGGCCGACGGGTTATACAGTGAAAAGCTCTGCGCCGTCGAGCCGGCTGTCAGGTAGAGATGATCATAGCCGGGAATGGAGATGAAATCGGGATCCTTGGCTGTCGATCCGGTCTGCCGTATCAGCTCCGAGTCATCGTAGGACGCAGCGCTCTGCTCGCTGCCGCTCCGATCCGAATTTACTGCTGCCAGCGTTATACCGACAGAAATTGCGGCCACGGCAATAAGCGCGAGGATCGCCAGACCAATATTTTTTGATTTTTTACTCAAATTCATTTTTGCTCCCTCATTCCCGGTAGGATCATGCTTTAATCAGCCGCGCTGACGGATTCCAGCGACGCGGTAAAGGTTATCGTGTCGGAGTACGAGCCTGCGGCGGCATTTTTCCATGCATAGTCGCTGATTCGGGCAACAACAAGGCAGTGACCGCCTTCGCCGTTTACATCGCTTGCGGAAAAGTCTTTGCCGCGGAAAAGAGGAACGTTGCCGTTGGCATCCTTGCTTGCGAAGAGATCCTCGGGACGGTAGCTGATCTTCTTGGAGGAGTCACTGTCGTTGACGAGATAGAAATTGGTGCCGCTTGCTGCGGTGACCTTTACGTACTGGTCGTCGGAAATTTTACCGGTGACCTTTACGTTGCCGATGGTGGCGTTCTTCTCACCGTAAGCTATATCGACCGTTGCGGGGATCGTGAGAACATAGGACGAGGGAACGGTCGTCGTGATAACGGTTTTCTGCTCAACGACACCATCGGCACTCGCTGCGACGACGGACGAGGTGAGCGCTGCAACGGCGCAGAGGCATGCGATAAATTTTTTCATGTTTTACACTCCTGAAAATAATAGTATTTCGGTCTTCAGACCGCTTATAATGGTAGCAGGAACAGCTAATGTTTGTTATCATCGAAAGGTAAAATCCTCGAAAAATCAAAACAGCGCTCTCTGTCCACTATCAAATTTATTAGCAGCTCATAAACCGACCAATATCTTTTCGCGCAGCGGTATCCGGTCTATAATGACGGCAGATCAAAAAACAAGGAGGATGCTGTTATGCTGAACGAAAATGTTGTCAAGGTGCTCAAGGGCGGAATGTGGGATCTGGCCACCTGCCGCGACGGTGAGCCGAATGTTGTGCCCGTCGCGTTCAAGGACGTAACGCCTGACGGAAAGCTCGTCGTCGGCGACGTGTTTCTGGACACAACGCTTAAAAACCTCGCGGCGAACAACGGCCGCATAGCCGTCTCGGTCTACGATGCCGCAAGTCTCGAAGGCTATCAGATCAAGGGCAGCGCGGTGTACGTCACCGAGGGCGGGCTCGTTGCGACCTTCAAGGCCATGGTCGAGAAGATGTTTAACGGGGCTGCGACCGCAAAGGGTGCTCTTATCATAACGCCCGAGAAGGTCATCGTCACCACTCCCGGCGCGGACAACAAAAAAGAGCTGTAAAAAATAATGATGAGCAGGTGCGAATAACACCTGCTCTTAAATTTATTAGTTACTTGCCGAGTACGCGGTATCGGGCTATAATGGAGAAAACGCAAAAGGGGAGAGTGCCATGTATCAGAGAAAGCTTGAAAAGGATATACGCTGCCCGCTGGAATACGGCATGGAGCTGTTCGGCGGAAAGTGGAACTCGCGCATAATCTGTGTGCTGGCAGCGCTTGGCACACTGCGCTACAGTGAGCTGCGCCGCGAGATGGGCAATATCACCGACGCGGTTCTGGCATCAACGCTCAAGGGGCTGATAGCAAACGAAATCGTGCAGCGCAGGTCTTACGACGAGATACCGCCGAGAGTTGAATACTCGCTTACCGAAAAGGGCACGTCGGTCGTGCCCATACTCCAGAGCATATGCCGCTGGGCGGGCGCGTTTTACAAGGACGAGGGCGATACGCCCATGATCCAGTGCCGTAAATGCGACCACCGCGGCTGAAAAAATCTCCTCCGTGTCTTTTGTCACGGAGGAGACTTTTTGCGTTATTTGAGCAGGGCCTTGATATCCTCCTCCGGCGTGGAGATGGGTGCGATGCCGAAGTTTTCAACAAGGAAGCTGAGAACATTGGGCGAGATAAATGCCGGAAGAGTGGGGCCGAGGCGGATGTTCTTTATGCCGAGATACAGCAGCGTAAGCAGAATGCAGACGGCCTTCTGCTCGTACCACGAGAGCACCATGGACAGCGGCAGGTCGTTTACGCCGCAGCCGAATGCGTCGGCAAGCGCGACGGCGATCTGAATGGCGCTGTACGCATCGTTGCACTGACCGATGTCCATCAGACGAGGCAGTTCTCCGATCGTGCCGAGGTCGAGGTCATTGAAGCGGTACTTGCCGCAGGCGAGCGTCAGAACGACGGTGTCGGCGGGAGTCTGCTTGACAAAGTCGGTGTAGTAGCTGCGTCCCGGACGCACGCCGTCGCAGCCGGCTACGAGGAAGAAATGCTTTATGTCGCCTGACTTCACGGCCTCGATGACCTTGTCGGCGACGCCGAGGACGGTGCCGCGTGCAAAGCCGGTCATGACCGTGCTGCCGCCGTTGAGACCGGTGAAGGCCTTATCCTCGCCGTAGCCGCCCAGCTCGAGCGCCTTTTCGATGACGGGAGTGAAGTCCTTGTCCTCGCCGATGTGCTTCGCGTCGGGATAGGACACCAGCGCCGTCGTGAACACGCGGTCGGAGTAGCTCGCCTTCGGCGGCATGAGGCAGTTGGTGGTGTACAGTACCGGTGCGGGCAGCTGCGCAAATTCCTTCTGCTGATTCTGCCATGCCGTTCCGAAATTGCCCTTGAGATGGGAGTATTTCTTCAGCTCCGGGTATGCGTGAGCCGGCAGCATCTCGCCGTGGGTGTAGATGTTTATGCCCTTACCCTCGGTCTGCTCGAGAAGCAGCTTCAGATCGCGCAGATCGTGGCCGGTGATGACGATAAACGGACCCTTTTCAACGCTCAGGGGAACGGTCACGGGCACGGGCGTGCCGTAGGTCTCGGTGTTGGCCTTGTCCAGCAGCGCCATGCACTTGAGGTTCTTTTCGCCGACCTCCATGACGATGGGCAGCAGCTCATCCATGCCCCAGTCTCTGCCGACGGCATCCAGAGCCTTGACGAAGAAGGCGTTGACCTCGTCATCGGTGTAGCCGAGAACCATTGCGTGGTGCGCATAGGCGGCAACGCCGCGCACGCCGAAGAGAATGAGGCTCTTGAGGCTGCGGATATCCTCCTGCGCGTTCCAGAGCTCGTTCATGTCATAGTCGCCGCAGCAGCAGGCGGGTGCAAGTTTTGCTTTCTGAGCATGCACGCGCCCGGTCAGCTCGCGGATGGTTTCCTCATTGAAGTTTACGTTGGTTACGGTGGTGAACAGCCCCTCGACCATGAGCTTCCATGTTTCGGCGCTTAATTCCTTGCCGTATGACGCCCTCGCAAGCGCTACGAGTGCGCCCGTCAGCTCGTCCTGAAGCTTTGCCACGTCCGCAGTCTTGCCGCAGACACCGGCTTTGCCCGTGCAGCCGGTGCATCCGGCCGTCTGCTCACACTGAAAGCAGAACATTTTGTTTTCCATATCGTACCCTCACTTTCTTATCTTTCGGTTTACCGGTATTTGTCAGTCTAAAATCCTTCCGTCCGTGGAGATCGTGACGACCTGCCAGGGGATGAACTTGCCGCTGTTCTGGAGCGCGGTCTTTGCCGCATGCTCCAGTCCGCCGCAGCAGGGCACCTCCATGCGCACGACGGTGACGCTTTTTATGTCGTTATTGCGGATTATCTCGGTGAGCTTTTCGGAGTAATCCACGCTGTCGAGCTTGGGGCAGCCGACGAGCGTTATATGTCCCTTTATGAAGCGCTCGTGGAACGCGGCGTAGGCGTAAGCCGTGCAGTCGGCGGCTATGAGCAGCTTTGCCCCGTCAAAGAACGGAGCGGACACCGGCACGAGCTTTATCTGCACAGGCCACTGCGACAGGCGGCTGACCGCCTCCGTGCGAGGGGCAGACTCGCTGTACTGCGCGTGCTCTATGCGCTTCGACTGCGAACCGGGGCAGCCGCAGGGGAGCTTCATGCCTTCCTTTTTCATCTTTTCCTGCATTTTCTTGCGCTTGTTTTCCAGAACGGCGGCCTCGTCATAGGCGGCGGCCTCGCGCTCTACAAAGGTGATCGCGCCCGTCGGGCAGCCGGGCAGGCAGTCGCCCAGACCGTCGCAGTAGTCGTCGCGCATGAGCTGCGCCTTGCCGTCGACCATGGCGATGGCACCCTCGTGGCAGGCGGCGGCACAGGCACCGCAGCCGTTGCATTTTTCCTTGTCTATCTCAATAATACGTCTTTTCATGACGGCACCTCCTTGAATCTTCGACTTTATTTTAGTATAATGCAATCAACAAGTCTGTTGAATTTTCAACGAAAGAGGATTTTTATGAAAGAATTTTTTCCCATTATCCGGGCCTCTCAGCTTTTTTCGGGCATCTCCGAGCCGGAGCTTGAGGCGATGCTCGTCTGTCTTGGTGCAAAAAAAGAAAGCTATATGAAGGATGATTTTCTGCTTCGCGCCGGAGACACGGCGGAGGCCATAGGCTTTGTGCTCTCGGGCAGCGTCCTTATCATACAGGAGGATATCTGGGGCAACCGCAACATAGTTTCAAGGGCGGGACCGGGACAGACCTTTGCCGCCGCCTTCGCCTGTGCGCCGGGCTCGGTGCTCAACGTGAGCGTAACGGCGGAAACGCCGGTCACGGTGATGTTCCTGAACGTAAAGCGCGTTCTTAACGTGTGCTCGTCGGCCTGCACGCATCACAGCCGGATAATCCGCAATCTTCTGGGTGAGCTCGCCGAAAAAAATCTGCGCTTCGGCGAAAAGCTCACGCATATGGGGCAGCGCAGCACGCGGGCAAAGCTCATGTCCTATTTTTCCGCCGAGGCGCAGCGACTCGGAAAATACGAGTTCGATATCCCGTTTTCACGGCAGCAGCTTGCAGATTATCTCGCCGTCGAGCGCAGCGGCCTGTCGCTCGAACTCGGCAAAATGCGCGCCGAGGGACTGCTGGATTTCCATAAAAACCACTTCGTGCTGTCGGTAAGAGCGAATCCGTGACATGACAGGCATAATCGTGCTTGCACTTTGCCTGCACGGATGTTACAATATCTTGTTGAAAATTAAAAGGAGGATTTCCTTTATGAAATTAGGTATCGTCGGACTGCCGAACGTCGGCAAGTCCACACTGTTCAACGCAATAACAAACGCGGGGGCGGAGAGTGCGAACTATCCGTTCTGCACGATCGAGCCGAACGTCGGCATGGTCACCGTGCCGGATGAGCGCCTCGACTTCCTCGCGTCGATATACGAGCCGAAGAAGTACACCCCGGCGGTCATTGAATTTGTCGATATAGCCGGTCTTGTCAAGGGTGCGTCCAAGGGCGAGGGGCTGGGCAACAAGTTCCTGTCGAACATCCGCAACACCGATGCTATCGTTCACGTCGTCAGATGCTTTGACGATGAAAACGTCATCCACGTCGAGGGCGGCACGGATCCCGCGCGCGACGTTGACATTATCGATCTCGAGCTCATCATGGCCGATATGGAGATGGTCGAGCGCAGGATAGAGAAGGCCAACAAGAACGCCAAGGGCGACAGGAAGTATCTGCACGAGGCCGAGGTGTTCAAGGGACTTCTGGAGCACCTGAACGAGGGCAAGAGCGTGCGCAGCTACGAGTGCGAACCGGACGATATGGAGCTTATCGCAACGAGCGACCTGCTGACGATAAAGCCCGTTATCTATGCCGCGAATATGGACGAGGACGGCGTTGCCGATTACGAAAACAACGCTTACTATAAGCAGCTTTGCGATATTGCCGCAAAGGAGGGCGCGGAGGTCCTGCCCATCTGCGCAAAGCTTGAGGCCGAGATAGCGGCGCTCGAGCCGGAGGAGCGCGAGATGTTCCTCGAGGAGCTCGGCATGAGCCAGTCGGGTCTTGACCGCATGATAAAGACCTCCTACTCTCTGCTGGGACTCATATCCTTCCTCACCTGCGGCAGTGATGAGTGCCGCGCGTGGACGATCCGCCGGGGGACGAAGGCTCCTCAGGCCGCCGGTAAGATACATACCGACTTCGAGCGCGGCTTTATCCGCGCCGAGATAGTCGCCTTTGACGATCTCAAGGCCTGCGGCAGCATGGCGGCTGCAAAGGAAAAGGGACTGGTGCGCTCCGAGGGCAAGGACTATATCATGCACGACGGCGACGTTACGCTGTTCAGATTCAACGTCTGATGGACAGAATAATGTTCATCCTTGAGCTCATCGGCGCGGCGGCCTTTGCCGTGTCGGGCGCGATGGCTGCGATCAAGAAAAAGGCCGACGTGTTCGGCGTGCTGTTTCTTGCGGTGACGACGGCGCTCGGCGGCGGCGTCATGCGCGATGTGCTCATAGGGAAGATACCGCCGGTGATGTTCGTGAGCTACTGGTACCTGCTCATATCCGTCATAGCGGCGCTGGCTGTGTTCATAGACGCGTATCTCAGAAGAGAAAAGTATAAGCTGCATCTGGACAAGCTTGACGCGGTCAACAATATATTTGACGCCGTGGGGCTTGCCGTGTTCACCGTTTCCGGCATGAACGCGGCCATGCCGGTGAGCGATAACGTCATTCTGGTCCTGTTCGTCGGCATGTGCACGGGCGTCGGCGGCGGTATGCTGCGCGACGTTATGACCAACACAATGCCCAAGGTGCTCAGAAAGCGCGTGTACGCGGTCGCGTCGCTGCTCGGCGGCGGGCTGTACTATGCAATGTACAAGCTCGGCGCGCCGCAGCTTTTGTCCATTGCCTGCGGTATGCTGCTCATTTTTGCGCTGCGCGTCTTTGCGACTATATACAAGTGGAATCTCCCGTCGGTGGATATAGATCAAAGCTGAAAAAAACAGTTGACGCAGAGCGCAGCTTATGATATCTTAATGTAGTTAAAAGGGAGTAGCGTGCGCCATGCGGCGTTCGGTATGCCGTCATCCCAACCGTCAGGTTCGGTGTACCGAGTACATATGTATTGTATTTGCAAGACTTTTACGGCAAGCATCCAAGCCGTGAGGGTCTTGCTTTTGCTATTTTCAAAGGAGGAGCGTAAGTGAAGTATTATTGCGAAGAAAAGGACCGCGTGATTGTCGGGCTCAGGAGCAGCGAAAACGGCCTGAGCGAGGCCGAGGCCGCAAAAAGGCTCGCCGAAAACGGGCCGAATAAGCTCGCGGCCGCAAAGAAGGATTCCATCATCAAGCAGTTTTTGAAGCAGATGGCGGACCCGATGATAATCATACTGCTCGTCGCCGCGGCGATAAGCGGCGTGCTGGCGGTAACGCAGGGCGAGAGCTTTGCCGACGTTATCATCATCCTGTTCGTCGTCGTCGTCAACGCCGTTCTCGGCGTTTATCAGGAGAATAAGGCGGAAAAGGCGATAGAGGCCCTGCAGGAGATGTCGGCGGCAACGTCAAAGGTCCTGCGCGGCGGAAAGATCGTTACGGTGCACAGCGAGGAGCTCGTTGCCGGCGACGTAGTGCTGCTCGAGGCGGGCGATGCCGTTCCGGCCGACGGCAGGATCATCGACAGTGCAAGCCTCAAGATAGAGGAGGCCGCCCTCACCGGCGAGTCCGTGCCTGTCAGCAAGTTCATTGACATCATAAACCTCTCGGATAACGAGCGCGACGTTCCCCTCGGCGACAGGCGCAACATGGCCTACATGGGCTCGACGGTCGTCTACGGCCGCGGCGCAATGATCGTGTGCGCAACGGGCATGGACACCGAGATGGGCAAGATAGCCGACGCGCTTGCACAGGCCTCCGACGGCCAGACACCTTTGCAGATAAAGCTCACGCAGCTGAGCAAGATACTCACCTGGCTCGTGCTCGGCATCTGCGTTGTCATATTTGCCGTGCAGCTGCTGCGCGCGGGCGGACTCGAGTTTGAGGTCATACTCAACTCGTTCATGATAGCCGTGTCCCTCGCCGTCGCTGCAATACCAGAGGGGCTTGCGGCCGTCGTAACTGTTGTGCTGTCCATCGGCGTTACCAACATGTCAAAGCGCAACGCCATCATCCGCCGCCTGACTGCCGTCGAGACTCTCGGCTGTGCGCAGGTCATCTGCTCGGATAAGACCGGCACCCTGACGCAGAACAAAATGACCGTCGTTGACAGCTTCGGCGAAAACGAGCGTGAGCTTGCGCAGGCTATGGCACTGTGCTGCGACGCGGAGATAGACGAAAACGGCGCCGTCACCGGCGAACCGACCGAGGCCGCGCTCGTTGCGTGGGCAAATAAGCTCGGACTGAACAAGACCGAGCTCAAGGCATCCTTCCCGCGCTGCGGCGAAGCGCCCTTTGACTCCGGCAGAAAGATGATGAGCACCCTGCACCTTGCCCCGAACGGTGTCGTGCAGTACACCAAAGGCGCACCCGACGTGATAATCGGAAAGTGCACGCACTATCTGCATGACGGCCAGGCCGTCCCCATGACGGACGCCTACCGCGAGGAGATACTCAAAAGCAACAAGGCCATGGCGGATAAGGCTCTGCGCGTTCTGGCCTGCGCCATGCGCGTGTGGAGCAGCGAGCCCGACAGCTGTGAGCCCGATGATCTGGAGCGGGATCTCTGCTTTGTCGGCCTTACCGGCATGATAGACCCGGTACGTCCTGAGGTAAAGACCGCCATCGACGAATGCGTCGAGGCAGGCATCCGCGCCGTTATGATAACCGGCGACCATATCGACACCGCCGTTGCGATAGCAAAGGAGCTCGGCATCCTGCGCGAGGGCGACAGGGCCGTGACCGGCGCTCAGCTTTCCGAAATGAGTGACGAGGAGTTCGAGCGGGAGTTCCAGAACATCAGCGTCTATGCACGCGTTCAGCCCGAGCACAAGACCCGCATAGTCTCGGTATGGCGCAAGGCCGGCTACGTCACCGCCATGACGGGCGACGGCGTAAACGACGCACCGTCAATAAAAAGTGCCGACATCGGCGTAGGCATGGGCATAACCGGCACCGACGTCACAAAGAACGTCGCCGATATGGTGCTTGCCGACGATAACTTTGCCACCATCGTCGGAGCCGTCGAGGAGGGCCGCCGGATATACGACAATATCCGCAAGGCGATCCAGTTCCTGCTCGGCTCGAACATGAGCGAGGTCATAAGCATCTTCGCAGCAACGCTCATGGGCTTTACGATCTTAAAGCCAGTTCACCTTCTGTGGATAAACCTTGTCACCGACTGCTTCCCGGCGCTGGCGCTGGGCATGGAAAAGGCCGAGGGCGATATCATGCGCCGCAGGCCGCGTCCGGCAAAGGACGGCATATTCGCCGGCGGCATGGGCTTTGACATAGCCTACCAGGGCGTTTTAATCTCCGCGCTCATTCTGGCCGCATACTTCGTCGGCCATTATATCGAGACCGGCGTGTGGACGATAACCGACTCTGCCGACGGAACGACAATGGCCTTCCTTACCATGTCCATGGCCGAGATATGCCACAGCTTCAACATGAGATCCCTGCGCGGCTGCATTTTCACCATGGGCACGAAGAACATGGCGCTCACATGGGCGGCCATCGGCAGCATCGGCGCAACGACGCTCGTGTGCGAGGTGCCCTTCCTTGCAAACGCCTTCGGCTTTACGCCCGTGTCTTTCGACGAGTACGTCATCGCAATGGGCATCGGCATGGTCGGCATGATCATTGTTGAGATCGTAAAGACCTTCCAGCGCAGGGCCATGAGAAAAAGAGGAGAGATCCTGTGATTTTCGGTTGACAGGCGCGCATTTGGGTGATAATATTTAAAAATCAGCGATGACGGAGAACAATGGCGCCGTATCCGCACAGAGAGAAAGGCCGCAGGCTGCAAGCCTTTTCGGAGAAAACGTCGGAGACCGCTCCCGAGCCGAAGCAAGCAAATGTGCTTCCGCACCGCGCCCGTTAAGCGCATGATGAGTCTTATCAAGGTGGGACCGCGTAAATACTACGCCCTTGACGCATTGCGTCAGGGGCGTTTTTTGATAAAGGAGTAGATATCATGGAAGAAAACAAGTACACTTTTGAAAACCCCGAGTTTAAAGACACTTACCGTCATACCACGAGCCATATCCTCGCGCAGGCAGTAAAGCGCCTGTATCCCGAGGTGAAGCTGGCCATCGGTCCGGCTATCGAAAACGGCTTTTACTATGACTTTGACGCTCCCTTTGCCATAACTCCCGAGATCCTCGAGAAGATCGAGGCCGAGATGCGCAAGATATGCAAGGAGAAGATAAAGCTCGAGAGATTTGAGCTCCCGCGCGCGGAAGCGATAAAATTCATGGAAGAGCGCGAGGAGCCGTACAAGGTGGAGCTCATAAACGATCTGCCCGAGGACGCGGTCATTTCCTTCTATAAGCAGGGCGATTTTACCGACCTGTGCGCAGGCCCGCATCTTGATTCCACCGGCAGAGTCAAGGGCAACGCCATAAAGCTCACCTCCTGCACCGGCGCATACTGGCGCGGCGACTCCAACCGTAAGATGCTCCAGCGTGTATACGGCACCTGCTTCATGAAAAAGGACGAGCTCGATGAGTATCTTGCCCGCATCGAGGAGGCAAAAAAGCGCGACCACCGCAAGCTCGGCAAGGAGCTCGGCCTGTTCATGCTCACCGAGGAGGGCCCCGGCTTCCCCTTCTTCCTGCCCAAGGGCATGGTGCTGAAAAACACGCTTATAGACTACTGGCGCGAGATTCACAAGAAGTACGGCTACGTTGAGGTCTCGACCCCGATGATACTCAACCGCCAGCTCTGGGAGACCTCCGGCCACTGGTTCCACTATAAAGAGAATATGTACACCACCGTCATCGACGGCGAGGATTATGCCATAAAGCCCATGAACTGCCCCGGCGGCATGCTGGTATACAAATCCGAGCCGCACTCCTACCGCGACCTGCCCCTGCGCGTGGGCGAGCTCGGCCTTGTCCACCGCCATGAGCTCTCCGGCGCTCTGCACGGCCTGTTCCGCGTAAGATGCTTCACGCAGGACGATGCGCACATCTTCATGACCTGGGATCAGATGAAGGACGAGATCAAGAATGTCGTCAAGCTCTTTGACGAGGTCTATTCGCTCTTCGGCCTGCCCTACGAGATCGAGCTGAGCACCATGCCCGACGATCACATGGGCGACGAGAAGGATTGGGAGTTTGCGCAGAACACCCTCAAGGAAGCCATCACCGAGATGGGCAAGAGCTTCGTCATAAACGAGGGCGACGGCGCGTTCTACGGCCCGAAGCTCGACTTCCATCTTGAGGACAGCCTCGGCCGTACATGGCAGTGCGGCACCATCCAGCTCGACATGCAGCTGCCCGAGAGATTTGAACTTGAATATGTCGGAGCCGACGGAGAGAAGCACCGCCCCGTCATGATCCACCGTGTCGTGTTCGGTTCGATAGAGCGCTTCATCGGCGTCATCACCGAGCATTTCGGCGGTGCGTTCCCGACATGGCTGGCTCCCGTCCAGGTCAAGGTCATGCCGATAACCGACCGAGTTGACGACTACGCAAAGTACATTGCAAAGCGGCTGGACAAGCAGGGCTTCCGCGTCGAGACCGATCTGCGCAACGAGAAGATCGGCTACAAGATCAGAGAGGCTCAGACCCAGAAGATCCCCTACATGATCATTGTCGGCGATAAGGAAGCCGAAAACGGCAGCATCTCCGTGCGTACCCGCGCCGGCGGCGACGAGGGCAGCATGAAGGTCGAGGACTTCATTGCAAAGCTGAAGGATGAAGTTTCCTCCCGCGCAAGATAACGTAAGATGAAGAGTAAAAGCCTGCTCCGCGGAGCGGGCTTTTTCGAAAGGAACGGATATGAAACTGCTTTTCAGGCAACGCTTTTTCTCGTGGCTGGACAGCTACGATATATACGACGAGGCCGGAAACACCGTGTTTACCGTCGAGGGCAAGCTCGGCTGGGGGCATATTCTGCATGTGCTCGACCGGGACGGCCGCCACATCGGCACGGTGCGCGAGCGCGTCCTAACGTTTTTGGAGCCCAAATTCGAGCTGTACCGCGGCGAGGACGAATATATAGGCTGCATAACAAAGACCTTTACGTTTTTTAAGCCCAAATTCAGCATCGACTTTAACGGCTGGCAGATAAACGGCGATATTATGGAGTGGGAATACACGGTTACTGATGCTCACGGCGGGACGGTAGCGGCGATAAGCAAGGAGCTGTTCAATTGGACGGATACCTACTCGATCGACGTCGCGGATCCGGATAATGCCCTGTGTGTTCTCATGCTCGTTCTTGCGATAGATGCCGAAAAGTGCAGCTCCGGCGACTGAAAAAAGCTCTCCGCCCGGGGAGCTTTTTTACGTTAAATTCTGAATACGCGGCCGTCACGAACGGGAGGGGCTGACGGAAGAGAGCCGTCTGCATAACCGAGGATGCAGTGGCCGATGCCGCTATACTCGTCGCCGATGCCTCTTTCGCGCAGTATCTCACGCGCCTCGGGCATCTCGAATACCTCGCGCGCCCTGTTTATCCAGCAAGAGCCGAGACCGACAGCCTTTGCCGCGTTCAGAAGATTTCCGAGCACGAGCGCGCCGTCCTCGACGTATGTCGGAACATTGCGGTCAGCCAGTACGACGATGACGGTCGGAGCGCCGTAAAACGGGTCAATGTCCTTGCCCATGACCGCGGCGTTGAGCTCGGAGAGCTTTTTTATGGTCGGCTTGTCCTGCACGACGAGCAGTACCGTCGGCTGACGGTTCACCGCCGACGGAGCGGCAAGACCGGCCCTGAGAACGCTTTGAAGCTCCGCGTCGCTTATCTGCCCGGGCCTATAAGCTCTCACGCTCCTGCGCTCAAGGAGAACATTCAAAGCCTCATTCATGTCCGTCGCCTTCCTCAACCTCGTAAAACTCGGCGTACTCGACTCCGTTTTTTCCCGCCTCGACCGCGGCCTTTGCCGCCTCGAGCTCCTCGCGCATGGTCTCGATACGCTCGTCCATCGCCCTGAGCTCCTCGAACAGCAGAGCGTAGCGCTCGTCGGGATTTTCATGCATTTCGTCGTAGCAGAGCCGGCCGATCTCGATAAAGACCTTGTTCTGCTCCTCGAGCTCACCGTTTATCTGGAGGCTGAGCTTTGCTATGTTGGCGTAGCAGCGCGCCGCGGTGCTGCCCTTGTCGTATGCGTCCTTCAGACCGCCGCTTTCAACGTAGTCCTTCGCTTTTTTCGTCACGCTGTTGAGCGTGCCCTTGAGAATGCTTTTGTAATCTGCCATGATATTAGCTCCTTTCCTGCCCGCCGTCCTTTTCTTTTAGCCTGTTCACGAAAAGCTCGTCGGGCGAATGCTTTTTTCCTGCGTTTATTATGAGAATTACCGCGGCGGCGGCTGCGCTTACTATTGCCAGCAGCTGCGATACGCGGATGTCGCTTGAGCCTATGTAAAGACTGTCGGTGCGCAGACCCTCGACCCAGGCTCTGCCCAGACCGTACCAGAGAACGTACAGCCATGTAAACTGCCCGTCGTACTTCCTCGCACCCCTGTGAAGAAGAACGCACAGGATGATGAGTCCGGCAAAATTCCACAGGCTCTCGTACAGAAACGTCGGGTGGACATACACCGTCACGCCGTCGGGCGTCGTGAGTCCCATGCGGCAGAAGATGTCCGTCTCCACGCCGAAGGCCTCGCGGTTTATGAAATTGCCCCAGCGTCCTACGGCCTGACCGATCAGAAGTCCGAACGCGGCCAGATCGCCCAGAGCGAGCACGGGTATCTTCTTTCTTTTGCAGACCAGTATGCCGGTTATGACTCCGGCTATGATGCCGCCGTAGATGGCAAGGCCGCCGTCGCGCACGGAGAATATCTCCGACGGGTTCGCGGTGAAATAATCGAGCTTGAACAGAACATAGTACAGCCTCGCACCGATTATGCAGCAGGGGATCAGCCATATGACAAAGTCGAAAAGATCGTCTGACGTAAGGCCGAACTTTTCCGCCTGCCTTGCGCAGAACAGCGCCGCCAAAATGAAGCCTGCTGCGATTATCGCGCCGTAGAAGTATATCTCGAAGCCGAAAACGGTGAAGCTGTACGGCGGGTCGATGCTCCGGCCGCCCAGCATGGGAAAGCTTATCGCTGCGTCGCGCAGCATGGTTGCAGTGAGAAAATTCATAGGTATATCACGCCTTTAAGGGGTTAATAACGCTCATTGCGAGCCTGTCTGGAGTCATGAAGGCCTTTAAAAAGTCCTCGCACTCGGCCTTTGTTATGCTTTCGAGCACTTCAAATGCATCCAGTGCGCAGTAGCCGCCGAAAACGCCGTCTGCAAGAGAAAGGCACAGACTGTCAAAATCCTCAAGACCGCGCAGACGCGAACCGAAGGCTGCGCGCTTTGCCGTTTCGAAGGCCTTGCCGTCAAGACCGCTTGCGAACACGCCCTCGAGCTCGGCGTTTATCTCGGCGAGCACCCTGCGTGGCTCCGTGCTTTCGCCGCCGAGCATGACTGTCGCAGTGCCTGCGCTGTAATCTGTCTCATAGTCGTAATCGCGGTTGAGCGTACCGCCTGTATACAGGCGGCTGTAAAACTCCGCCGATGTTCCGAACACGGTGCGCAGTGCAAGCTGAGCGACTGTTTTCTGACGCAGCAGCTTTTCGCCGGCGGGGGCGGGAGTGACCTTCGCTCCGATGAGAAACTGCGGCGCGGATACCTCCATGCATTCTTCGTTATAGCTTTTAAGAGGAAGTCCGGTCTCCGGCTGTCCCATATCGGCTCCGGGAGTTTCGGACCTTTCGCGCGGCAGCAGCTCGTCGGCAATGGCGAATATCGATTCGGGATCGCAGTCGGCGGCGACGCACAGCGTCATGTTCGACGGTGCGTAAAAGGCCTTGTGGCAGCTGTACAGCGTATCGGCGGTTATCCCGGCTATGCTCTCCGCGCTGCCCGCCACCTGATCACGGATGGGATGATGCTCATACAGCATGCGCATGAGCCGGTTGTATACGACATAGCCGGGGTTATCCTCGACCATGGATATCTCCTGAGCAATGATGCCCTGCTCCTTGTCCACGGTCTCCTGCGTGAAATAGGGGGTGGACACGAACCTGAGCAGCATGCGCAGATTTTCCTCAAAACCCGAGGTGCAGTCGAAAAAGTAGGCCGTCATGCCGCTTGAGGTGAAGGCGTTCGGCTGTGCGCCGTTTGCCGACAGCACGCTCAGCGCATTGTCGCCGTCGGGCATGTCGAACATCTTGTGCTCAAGAAAATGAGCGACTCCGGCGGGCGTGTCGTGCATCCGGCCGCCGAGGGAAAAGCGCCTGTGCGCGCCGCCGTAATCGGCCGCTAAAACGGCGTAGGAGAGCCGGAAGCCGGGCTTTGTCACCACGTTTATGCTAAGTCCGTTTTTGAGCCGGCCCGAGTACAGATCTTCGCCGATCCTGTCAAATCTTCTATGCTTCATCCGCGTCCTCCTCAGCATTTGCGCGCAGATAATACACCGCGTCGGGAACTATGCTTCCTGCGATGTCGACTACTGCATCAAGCTCGACGCATTCGACCGCCGCCGCGAGCTCCGCAGGCTCAAAGTCGAGCCCGTCGATGGTATTTGAAAGGTAAAAGCCCTCAAGATTATACTGCGAATCCTGTATCGCACGCAGATCGGAGGCTACGCTTTTCTTCGCCGCGGTGAGCTCCTCGTCCGTCACCTCGCCGCGTCTTACGGCCTCAAGCTGTGCGCTTATCTCAGACTCCGCCGCATCGAATTTGTCAAAATCCACGCCTGAGGAGACGATCATCAGACCCTTGTGCAGGTCGATAAGCGAGCTTGCATAGTAGCACAGCGAGAGCCTTTCGCGCACGTTCATGAAAAGCTTCGAGGTCACGCAGCCGCCGAACACGGCATTGAAGACATATATCGCCGCGATATCCGGCTCGTCCATGCAGTCGCCGAGGCGGTAGCCCATGACGAGCTTGCCCTGCGTGACGGCGAGCCCGTCGGAAAACCTGCGCACGCCCTCCTCGACGGAGTTCATGCGGATATCGGTCCCGATCTCGTAATCTATCTCGCCTCTCGGCATGCCGCTGAGCGCATCGGAGAGCTTGTCCTCGACGGTATCAGCACCGAGGCTTCCGCAGTAGAAGATCTCGATCGGGGAACTCATTATGAGACTGCGGTAGTGCTTTGTGAGCTTCTGATAATGGATGTTTTCCGCCGTGTCCTCAGTGCCGAGGCGCGAGACGGCAAAGGCCTCAAAACAGCACATCTGCTCCGTAAGACGCTGCACCGCCCACGAACGCTTGTCATTGATCCTGCCTCTTATGCTGTCAAGGAGCTTCTCCTTTTCGCTTTCAACATAGTCCGGCAGCAGAAGCCCGCCCTTCGTGCAGGGTGTGAGCAGTATCTCGCCGCAGAGCTCCGCGACGCTTTCAAAAACCCCGCTTCCGTCGGGCAGATATCTGTCGTCGGCAAAGCTCGCAAGAAAGCCGATGCACTGTATCTCGCCGATCTTGCGCACAACGGGCTCGATATAGCTGCCGTACAGGCCGTCGAGCTCGGCGGCAAGCGAGCGCATGTCGGTGTGATATCTGCTGCCGCGCCGCAGAACATAGGGTATGAGCGCATTCTGCGCGGCCGTGTCGCGGTCGAGCTGCGTAAGCAGATTTATGCTCAGGCAGCCGGTCTTGAATTTGCTGCTTTCGAGTGCGGTGAGCCATACGCCGGGGAGTATCTCCCGTCTGACGGTCTCCATGACATGACCTCCTTCGGATTTATAATAAATCAGTATAACACACTTTTCAGATATATGGTATACCTTTTCCGTCATAAATTGCTCCGTCGAGAAGTATTCCGCCGCTGCCGATTACGATATCGTGCGTCTTTCCGTCCTTCGTTACGAGCCTCACGCGGCAGTCGGGGAAGCCGTCCGGCAGACAGGGCCGGATATATATCATGCCGTGCCACGGCCGCAGTCCGAGAAGCTCCTCGGTGAAAACGCGGAAATACCAGCCGGACGAGCCGGTGTACCACGTCCAACCGGCCTCGCCGATGTGCCCGGGGCAGGTGTATACGTCGGCCGGAAGCACAAATGGCTCGGCCATATAGCGGTCCGGCTCGTGCTCCTCGGGCAGGAGGCAGCGCAGTATCTCCCAACCGTCGTTTGCCCTGCCGCGCCTGAAGCAGGCCTGGGCGAGCCAGAGCGCCGCGTGAGTGTACTGCCCGCCGTTTTCTCTGAAGCCGGGCCCGTAGCTGCGGATATAGCCGGGGTCGCGCCCCGAACCCGAAAACGGAGGGTCAAAAAGGCGCACCGTCCCGTTTTCGCGGTCAAATAACAGCTCCAGCGCGCTGTTGAGCGCACGCTCGGCTTTTGAATTTGAGGTCTCCGCGCAGAAACAGGCCCAGCTCTGTGCAAGGGAATCTATGCGGCAGCATCCGTCCTGCCTTGCGCCGAGCTCCTCGCCGTCGGGCCAGTAGCCGCGCAGATACCAGCTGCCGTTCCACGCCCTGTCGGCGGCTCTGCCTGCCTCGGATGCAAACGCACGGTATTTGTCCGCGTCGGAGCAGCCGAGCTCGGCGAGAAGCTCCGCAAAACGCCTTACACAGCATGAGAAGAACAGACTCAGCCACACGCTTTCGCCGAAAATGCCGTTCATGCCGTCGTTCCAGTCACCGCTGCCGAAGCGCAGCAGACCGTGACTGCCCGTGCCGCGGCTCAGGCAGCAGTCTATCGCGCGGCGCGCGTGGCTCAGTACGCTCTCCGAGCAGGCCGACCTCAGCGGCGTCTCGTAGCGGTCGGATTCGGAGGCATCGAGCGGCTTTGAAATCACATAGCACTCAAACTCGCCGCATAAAGCCGTGTCGCCCGTCTTTTCGGTATATTCGCACAGTGCCCACACGAGCCAAAGAAGATCATCCGAGCAGCGCGTGCGCACACCCTTGTCCGCGCTGCCGGTACCGTGCCACCAGTGCATCACGTCGCCCTCGGTATACTGATGACGGCAGCAGGCGAGTATCTGCCGCTTTGCGATCCCGGGGTCGAGCAGGATGAGATTTACCGCATCCTGAAGCTGATCACGGAAGCCGAATGCGCCGCCGCTCTGATACACCGAGCATCTGCCCATTATGCGGCATGCAAGCGTCTGATAAGCCGCCCAGCCGCTCATATAGCGGCCGGCACTGCCGCATCCCGCGACGCTTACGCGCTTGCAGAGCTTTGCCCAGTGCGCCTTTGTTTTTTCGAGTGACGCAAAGGCCTCGCGCGGTTTACATAATTTCAAAACGGCGTTCTTGTCCGCACTGCCGCAGACAAGAATGGTCACGTCCTGCGCCTCATACTGAGCGGCAAAGACCGGCAGGCTGCCTGCATCGGTGCGCCCGTCAAATTCACCGTGCATCCAGGATAAACCGTCGCAGGTCATGCCAAGCACCGGCGCGGAGCACGCAGCGCGAAACTGCACTTCGCGCAGCGGAGAGCGCGTGCTCGAGGCACTGAACACGGAGCCGTCATAATCGCACGACACGGCAGGCCGGTCGTTATCGCGGTCTGAAAGCAGCAGCTCGCATTTCCATTCGAGCCTGCCGCCCGCGCCGCCGGAAAATTCAATTATAAAAACTCTTGCATCCGTATCCGGCGGAACGAAGGCCGTGCAGCGCATCGCGCAGCAGCCAAAGCTTTTTTCCCAGACGGCAAAGCCGAAGCCGAACGTCACGCGGCACTGCTCGCCGTCGTTGTCGGCAAAAATGCTCCGGCGCTCCGAGCCCTTTACATATTCAAGGCTCTCGGCACCGCAGACGGCCAGCTGGTCGTTTACCCACGGAGTCAGGCGCAGCTCGTGCGCATTTTTAAGCCACATGTTTCCCATTCCGCTGTCGGCGGCGATATAGCCGAAGCTGCCGTTTGTCAGAATGCTGCTCCAGACGCGCGGAGGAAGAGTGCGGTTTACATAAAAAATAAAGCTGCCGTCGCTGCCGTATTCGTGCCTCGGCGTCTTGCCCTGCCTGCGGCGCTGCCGTGGAATGCGCGGCGCGGAGGAAAACGTGCGCTTTTCCCGCTCTGCGCCGACGACGAAGGCCGCCGCGCTTTCGATGAGCTGCCGCTCCGCCTCGGGCAGTATGCGCACTCCGGCGTGCGTTCCGATGAGCGCGTCGAGCCCGTGCGAGGCCAGCGTGTCGCGCACCCCGGAATACAGCGGCCTGCGGTACTCGCCGCCCTCGTCCGTGAGAAATACAAGATCCGCGTATACGCCGCAGCTTCGCAGAAGGCAGAACTGCTTTGTCAGCGATCCCGCGTCCTGCGTATCGCCGCAGCATATGATCGGCAGCTCGCCCGACAGACCGCAGCGCCACAGGCTGCTTTTCGGCGGGAACTGAGTTTTCGGACTTATAAAGCGCAGGCTTTGCAGCATGTCCATCGCGCTGTCAACCTCGCGTGCCGTCATCTGCATCGCGCCTGCGCAGGCCGGGACCATCGCACCGTAGTCCGCAGGGCCGGCGACGAGCATGTGCTGCGCCCCGCCGTACGCCTCCTCGGGCGATGCGGCAATGCACAGCGCAAATCGGAGCTCGAGCCGCTCTCCGTCTTTGAGCGAAACGCTCACCGAGGCATCAACCGACGGATAGGACAAAAATCCATCCTCGGCCGAGCCTCCGGCCTTCGCCGTCATGGGCTTGTCGCAGGCAAGGCACAGCCATGCCTCATCCTGCCTGCCGCGCGGAAGCCTGTGAAGGAAAAGGCAGCCGGCGTCGCGCTTTGCCTCTATGCCGAGCCTCCAGTAGGCGGGATGGCTCGCATAATCAGATGCATCTGCGATGACCGCGTCAAAGGAAAACACGAGCACTGCGCTTTCAATATCGCGCTTTGCGCAGAGCGATACGCTGCGTATCTCGCCGTTTTCCGCTCCGGCCGCAGCAATGCTGCAGTGCGCCGTGAAATCGTCAAAAACGCAGGAGTATTCCGCACTCAGCTCTGAAAATTCCCACATATACGCCGCGCTTTCGCAGGGAGACGGCAGGAGCGAAAACTCTTTGCCGCCGAACGATAAGCATAGCTGCGCCCCGTGCCCCTCGCCGAGCGGCTTGTATGGCGTGCGGTAGATGAGCGTATCATTGCAGTCTGCGGAACTTATGCCGCTTTCGGTTAACATAATGTTGTAGGCTCCGTTAGACAGCAGTGCGCATTGCGGCTGTGCGTAGTTTACGCCGCTGCCGCGCTTTTCCCATTGGCGGCCAGCGGGAGAAACTCTTTTTCCGCTCTCGGATCCGCTTAAATGCAGCACCGGTGCGCCGAGCGGCACGCGCTCTGCCAGAAGCTGCGCGTAGGCCGCCATGTCCGGCGAGAGCATGAACATGCGCTGTACGAGACCCTGCTCGAGACGGTTTGCGATGGCGAGCATGCTCATGCCGAGATGGTGCGCCATAAAGCAGCGGACCTTTTCGCCGCCCGAGGTGCGGCAGCGCGAGAGCGTGAAGTCAAGCGCCTCAAAAAAACCGTTTTTCGAGCGCATGCCGAGCTTCTCGAGCCTGCGCAGATTGCTTATCGCCGCGCGGGGCTCGATACACAGGGCGAGAAAGCTTGCATAGGGCGCGATAACGAGCTCTGCGTCCTGCCCGCGCTTGAGCGCAAGACGGGCGCAGCCGTGCGCCTTGTAGCGATAGCTCAGCGACGCGTCCAGCGAGTAAAACGCACTTTCGGATATGCCCCATACGCCGCCCGGAGCGCAGCGCTTTTTCTGAACGAACATGCAGAATTTTGCCGTCTCGTACAGCAGGCCGTCTTTTTCAAGCGGCAGAAAAAGCTCCGGCATGAGGTATTCGAACATGGTGCCCGTCCAGCTTGCCATGCCTCTGTAGCCGCAGAAAGTGCGCATCACGCGCGACAGCCTGCGCCAGTGCCGATGCGGCACGTCGCCCTTTGCAACGGCGGTGTAGCTCGTGAGCCGCGCCTCGCTTGCCATGAGGTCGTAAAGCCCCGGCGAGGCGGTGCCCTTTTCAAGGTCGATGCCGATGTGCATCAGTCCGCGCCGAAAGCTGTAGAATATCGAAAGATCCATGCCGGAGATCAGCGCCTGCACCCGCACGGAAAGTGAGTCGAGCCCCTTGACGCTCAGCCAGCCGTGCAGCGCGATAAGGCAGGCGCAGAGGTTGCCGCAGTCAACGGCGGACAGATATTTCGGCGTAAGTGCACGCAGAGTGCGGGTATCGTACCAGTTGCACAGATGCCCGCCATAGCGCGGCAGCTTTTCCACCGTGCCGAGCATGTTCCCGATGAAGCTCACGGCGGTGTCAAGGCTTATTATCCCAAGCTCCTGTGCGCACATCGCCGAGCACAGCGCAAGACCGATATTTGTCGGCGAGGTGCGGTGAGCGATGCCGACGGGCGGCAGCTCCTGAAAGTTATCCGGCGGCAGGAAATTGTCCTGCCCGGTGCAGCAGGCGTCAAAATAGCCCCATATATCCTTTGCGCAGCCGAGAAGATAGCTCCGCTCATCCGGCTTAGGTCCGTTTTCCTTTTCAGACGGCAGCGCAAGGGCAAGGGCGGCGATCGGTGCAAGGCACCACAGAAGCCCCGCTGCTTTGGCGAAAGCTCCGGCAGCGAAAAGAACAAGGCACAGACCGGATACCGGCGCGAGCCACATGCTTCCGTAATATCCGCCTATGCCGGCCTTTCTGCCGACGCTCTGCGCGGCCGTCTCCCATTCGAGGAGATCTTTGCCGCCTGAGAGCATACGCCACAGCGCGGTGACGATCGCCGAGACCGATACCCATGCCTCGCAGGGGAGAAACCACAGCCTGAACGCCGTTCCGACGATGCTTGCTCCGAGCCTGCCGTATACGCGGCCGTGATACCGTTCCCGAAGCGCCTCAGGCTTTTCCGAGGCAAGCTCCGTTACGGAAATGAGAAGCCCCGCCGCAAGCGAAATGAGCGCTGCCCAAACCGCAAGCATCAGCCCGTGCCGCCCGAGCAGCAGACCCGCAAAAATCGCCGCGAAGGCAGCGGGGGAGACGAGACTGCGCCGCAGCGAGTCAAACAGCTTCCAGCGCTCGATATCCGGAAGTCCGGCGCTTTTTTTGAATATCCAGGCCGCATTCTGCCAGTCGCCGCGTATCCAGCGGTGGCTGCGCCGGAAGTACGCTGAGGGTGAGGCGGGAAAGGAGTCGGAAAACTCGATATCGCTCATGTATCCGCCGCGCAGATACGCGCCCTCGAGCGCATCGTGCGACAGGACTCTGCCCTCGGGGATGTGCTTTTCCGAGCAGACGAGCAGTGCCTGCGCGTCAATTATGCCCTTGCCCGAAAAACCGCCGCGGCCGAAGAGATCCATACCGACCTCACCGCAGAGCGCACCGTAGGGCTCGAGCCCACCTCCGCCGGAGAAAATGCGTGCAAAATCCGTCGCGCGGGCCGAGCGCAGTGAGGAGCATATGCGCGGATGTATGATGCCGTGGCCGGAGACGACGCAGCCTCCGTCCCGGTCGAGCAGCGGCCTGTTCATCGGATGCAGCATCGCGCCGATGAGCTCTGAAACAGAGCCCGGCGCGGGCGCGGTGTCGCTGTCGAGCGTTAGAATATACGGAATGCCGCGCAGTGCGGCGGCATCGCCGGATACGATGCACAGCTCGTTTTTTTGACCGCACAGGAGCCGCGCAAGCTCAAGTATCGCTCCGCGCTTGCGCTCATGGCCCGAGTATTTCCCGCGCCCCGGGTCGAGTCTGCGGCCGCGTGTAAAAAGATAAAAGCCGCCGCCGTATTTTTCGTTGAGCCGGTCTATCGCCTGCGCTGCGGCGGAGATAACGGCCTCGTCTCCGGGAGCTGTCCGCGTGTCCGCTTCGCGCAGATCGGCGAGTATGCCCATCAGCAGATTACCGCCGCAGCTGCGGTTTGCAAGGCGGTACCGTTCCAGAAGTCCGGCAAAGTGTACGCCGCTTTTTTCGTCCGTCAGCAGAGCGGATATGACGCATATCGTGCGCCCTTCGTCGGGCACGCCCGCCTCAAGCTCGAGCCTCGGCAGCCTGTGCGGCGGAACGCAGAGCAGAATGACGTAGTCGAGCAGGCTTTTCGTGAGCTCCGACAGCGGCAGCAGAAGCAGCAGCGCGGCGGCCGTGCTGTGCGATAAAAAGCCGCACAGCAGCGTTAAAAACAAAGTCAGGAGCACATTCGCGCCGATGTACGGCACGGCGGCAAGGCGTTCGTTCGGCTTCCGGCACAGCCAAAAGCCTATGTGCCGCTCGATGCCGTCCCTGAAGCGGCATTTTTCGACGAGCTTTTTTGCGAACACATGCTCCTCAACCCCCTCGCGCGATGCAAGACGTGCAAGAGCATCGCGGTACCGGGCGCGGCTCTGCTCATCCATGTGCGGATACACGCCCGCGGGGTCTGCCATCAGCGCCTTTTCGACCGTGTCGGCGCGCCGGATGAGAGAACTCATGTCAAGCTCGGATATGAGCCGCAGCGAGCCGAAAAGCGACGCAAAGCGCTCCGCGAGCGCGTCGGGCTCACTGCTTTCCTCAAGCTCTGCGCAGGCATCGGCGACGGCTGCAACGAGCTGTACGGTAAGCACTGCCGGAAAAAGATACAGCTCTCTCTGCGGCAGGGGAGATACGCTCTGAAAGCCGTCGAGATATTCGATGATCTCTTCCTCGCCGAGCCTTCCGGAGCAGAGCTTTATCATATCGCGGCAGGCGGCGGAGAGTATGATGCCCTCGCTGCCGGCCCGCAGTCTGCGCCCACGCCGCAGCCCGCACAGGGCGGCCCTGGCCTCGCGCAATGCAAGATAGCGGTTATCCAGAAGCCAGCGGCAGCCGCCGGGTATGCAGACGCTGTCCTCAAAGCGGCGCCCGACAAGCGTACAGACCGAGTTTATCTTTGCGCAGCTTCGCCGCAGCAGCGCCCTGAGCTCGCCTGAAGAAGCGAAAAATGCGCATTTGTTGAGCCTTGCGCAGCTTGCCGCGTGCTCAAAAACGGTGCTCTTATCCATGTAAACTCCTCCCTGTTTTGATATAAGTATAAGTTTTGCCGCAAAAGATGAATTATATTCGGCATATGTGACAAGCGAAAATGCTTGACACGGGGCGGAACGGATGCTATACTCTGTAAAGCGAAAAGCATTTACAGGGGAGGGAGCGCCGTGGAAAACAGTGCGGTCATGCGTTCGATGCTGTTTGACTTTTACGGTGAGCTGCTCACGGATAAGCAGCGTGAGTATTTCGACCTCCGCTATAACGAGGATCTTTCGCTCGGCGAGATAGCCGAGCAGTGCGGCATATCGCGCCAGGGCGTATGGGATATCATCCGCAGGGCCGAGGCGGCGATGAGCGAGATCGAAGAAAAAACGGGGCTTATAAAGCGCTTTCTGGAGCGCAACGCCCAGATAGACGAACTGATACGCGAGCTTGCGGACAGCGGAACAGATGCGCATATCCTCAAGAAGCTCGAAGAATTAAAAATATAGGAGGCAGAGAGCATGGCATTTGAATCATTGTCCGACAAGCTTTCCGCTGCCTTTAAAAAGCTGCGCGGCAAGGGCAGACTGACCGCGGCCGACGTCAAGGAAGCCATGAAGGAAGTGCGCATGGCGCTTCTGGAGGCCGACGTCAGCTATAAGGTCGTAAAGGAATTTACAAAAAGCGTTACCGAGCGCGCCTCGGGTGCGGATGTGCTCGAAGCGCTTTCGCCTGCTCAGCAGGTCATCAAGATAGTCAACGAAGAGCTGATAAAGCTCATGGGCAGCGAAAATCAGCGTCTGAGCATAGGCTCGAAGTCACCGAGCGTGGTCATGCTCGTCGGCCTTCAGGGCGCGGGCAAAACGACAAACGGAGCAAAGCTTGCGGCATATATGCGCAAGCAGGGCAAGCGCCCGCTGCTGGCCGCCTGCGATATCTACCGACCCGCGGCAATAAAGCAGCTCGAAACTGTCGGAAAGCAGCTGGATATCCCCGTGTTCCAGATGGGCACGACAAATCCCGTCGATATCGCCAAGGCCGCCATCGAGCATGCGAAAAAACACGGCAACGACCTCGTGTTCCTCGACACGGCGGGCCGGCTCCATATCGACGAGGAGCTCATGCAGGAGCTCAAAAATATCCGCGATGAGGTCGAGCCGAGCGAGATACTGCTCGTTGTCGATGCAATGACCGGTCAGGATGCGGTGAATGCGGCAAACGCGTTCAACGAAGCTCTCGGCGTTACCGGCATCATGCTCACGAAGCTTGACGGCGACGCGCGCGGCGGCGCAGCGCTTTCCATAAAGGCAAGCACGGGCAAGCCCATAAAGTTCATCGGCGTGGGCGAAAAGCTCGACCAGATCGAGCCGTTCTATCCCGACCGCATGGCCTCGCGCATACTCGGCATGGGCGATATGCTCACGCTTATCGAGAAGGCCGAGCAGAGCTTTGACGAGAAAAAGGCTCTCGAAATGGCCGAGAGAATGAAGGCAAACCGCTTTTCGCTTTCCGACTATCTCGAGCAGATGCGCTCACTCAAGGGCATGGGCGATATAAACGATCTCGTCGGCATGATCCCCGGCGTCGACGCCAAGGCGCTCAAGGGCGCCAAGGTCGATGAAAAGGGCATGGCGCGGATAGAAGCCATAATCCTCTCCATGACTCAGGCCGAGCGCGACGATCCGTCGATACTCAACGCCTCGCGCAAAAAGCGCATTGCCGCAGGCAGCGGCACCTCCGTCGTGGACGTCAACCGTCTGCTCAAGCAGTTTGACGCGATGCAGGGCATGATGAAGCAGCTTTCGGGCAAGAACATGAAGAAGCTGCAAAAGCGCATGGGCGGCGTGGGCGGAGGCGGCTTCCCCGGCCTCGGCGGTTTCAGATTTTGATTGCACACGCTGATGCGTTTGTAATATATAAAAGTGTAATTTGGAGGTGAAAGATAAATGGTAAAGATCAGACTTCGCAGGATGGGCGCAAAGAAAGCACCTTTCTACCGTATAGTCGTTGCTGACTCCCGCTGCCCCCGTGACGGTCGCTTCATCGAGGAGATAGGCACTTACGACCCCATGGCAGAGGGCGAGAACATCAAGGTCGATCTCGAGCGCGCAAAGTACTGGATATCCAACGGCGCTCAGCCCACCGAGACAGTACGCGGCCTGCTTACTAAAGTCGAGGCCTAACAAGGAGAAGCTACCGGCATGAAAGAACTTTTGACCTATATCGTACAGAGCCTCGTGGAGAAACCCGATGAGGTCTCTGTGACCGAGCGCGTTCACGGCGGCGAGACCGTATATGAAGTACGCGTAGCTGACGGGGACATGGGCAAGGTCATTGGCCGGCAGGGCAGGATCGTAAAAGAGATCCGTATACTCATGCGGGCTGTCGCCCAGAGACAGGGCAAAAAGGTTTCAGTCGATATTATGGACTGATATAAAAGCAGAACGGACGCTATCCGTTCTGCTTTTTTCAGCATCGTTTGGCTTGTTAAGCCCTGCGCTGTGTGGTATATTATATAATGAGCAGTTTTGGAGGTTTTTTCATGGAAAAGCAGCAGTATATAGAAGCGGGAAAGATAGTCAATACTCACGGCGTGCGAGGCGAGGTCAAGATACAGGTATGGCTTGACAGTCCCGAGTTCATGCGCCGTTTCAAGACCTTATATATCGATTCAAGGCCGGTAAGGCTCGTGAGCGCTCGTGCGCACAAGGGCTTTCTTATCGCACAGCTCGAGGGCACGGAGGATATAAACGCCGCCATGAGCCTGAAAAACAGGACGGTATATATAGACCGCGCCGACGCGCCGCTCAAAAAGGGCGAATATTTCCTGTGCGACATTATCGGCGCACGGGTGGAAACAGAGGACGGCAGCTTCGTCGGCACGCTCGAGGATATCCTCGAAACGCCGGCCTCGTCGGTGTATATCGTGCGCGGCGATGCCGAGCATATGATACCGGCAGTGCCCGAATTCATACTGAATACCGATGCCGAAAACGGTGTGGTCACCGTGCATCTTATAGAGGGCATGTGATAGATTATGTTAACTGAAAGCGAGGAGCGCCCGCTCCGCATGAAAATAGATATAATGACTCTTTTCCCCGATACAATGAATGCCGTCATGCATGAAAGTATCCTCGGCAGAGCCGTGAAAAAGGGGATAATCGAGATAAATTGCGTACAGATACGCGATTATACGGAAAATAAGCAGTGCCAGGTGGACGACTATCCCTACGGCGGCGGCTGGGGCTGCGTTATGATGGCGCAGCCGCTCAAATCCTGCCTTGACGATATTATGTCAACTACACAGGGCAGGCGCAGCCGCGTTATCTACATGTCGCCGCAGGGCAGACCCTACGATCAGGCGGCGGCGCGCAGGCTCAGGGACAACTATGACCACCTCGTGCTCGTGTGCGGCCACTACGAGGGCATAGACGAGCGCTTTATCGAGCAGTGCGTCGATGAGGAGATATCGCTGGGCGATTTCGTGCTCACCGGCGGCGAGCTTGCCGCGATGGCAGTCGCCGACTCCGTGTGCAGGCTCGTGCCCGGAGTCCTTTCCGACGAGGAATGCTTCACCGGCGAGAGCCACTGGGACGGTGTGCTCGAATATCCGCAGTATACGCGCCCCGAGGTCTGGGAAGGCAGGGAGGTGCCGAAGGTGCTGCTCGGCGGCGACCATGCAGCCGTCGCGCGCTGGCGGCGCAAAAAAAGTCTTGAGCGCACCATGGACAAGCGCCCGGACATGTTCGAAAAGCTTGAGCTCACGGATAAAACCGATATAAAGCTCTTGGACGAGATAAAAAAAGAGCGCAGCCGCATGCGCCTTACAAAGCCCGTGGAGTGCCGCGCGGCGCTGACGGAGGATATGGACGATATTATGCTTATCGTGCGGCAGGCCCGGAATTATCTCAAAAAGCACCGCGTCGATCAGTGGCAGGGCGAATATCCGGCGGAGGAAAATTTCCTGCCGGACATAAACGCCGGTCGCTGCCGCGTTATGACCTACGGCGGAGCAACGGCGGGCTTTTTCTGCCTCGGCTGCGAACCGGAGGCCGATTACGAGAACATAACGGACGGCCACTGGCGCGGCGAGGGCAGCTGCTGCGTGCTCCACCGTGCGGCGATAGCCGCCGAGTTCCGCGGTACGGGAATGAGCGCCATGCTCATGGACGCTGTCGAGAATACGGCGAGGGAGCTCGGCGCACAGGTCATACGCACGGATACGCACAGAAAAAACAAGGCCATGCAGCAGCTTCTGCGGAAAAGCGGCTTTGTATACCGCGGCAACATGCGCTGCTCGTCAGAGCCCGGTCATGACCCGGCGCGGCAGTGCTTCGAGAAAATTCTATAACGGTGACACATATGGAGCTTACGAATATAAACGATATAAAGGCGCTGCTGGCGCGGCACGGTTTCCGCTTTTCAAAAAGCATGGGGCAGAATTTCCTGACCGCCGCGTGGGTGCCGGAGGACATAGCCGGCGCGGCCGGCATTGACGGCGATACGGGAGTTTTGGAGATAGGCCCCGGCATCGGCTGCCTCACCGAGCAGCTTTCCCTGCGCGCGGGCAAGGTCGTCTCCGTCGAGCTCGACACCGCGCTCAGACCCGTCCTGGCCGAAACGCTCGCCGGGCGGGACAATGTCGAGATAGTCTACGCCGACGTGCTGAAGACAGACATCCCCGGGCTTCTGGACGATAAAATGCCCGGGATGCGTCGCGTCGTGTGCGCAAATCTGCCGTATAACGTGACGGGCCCCGTGATATCCGGCCTTCTCAAATGCGGCTGCTTCGACTCCGTTACGGTCATGATCCAGCGCGAGGTAGCGCGCAGGATATGCGCACAGCCGGGTACGGGGGACTACGGCGCGTTCACGGTGTTCGTCAACTGGTACGCGCAGCCGGAGCCGCTGTTTGACGTATCTCCCGACTGCTTTATACCGCAGCCCAAGGTCACCTCGAGCGTCATTCGCCTCAACTGCCGCAAGACACCGCCCGCCGGGGTCAAAAGCGAAGAGCTTTTCATGCGCGTCGTCAGGGCGGCCTTTGCCCAGCGGCGCAAAACACTGCTCAACGCACTCAGCGCCGGATTCGGCGAATTATCTAAGGAAAGCATCGAAAAATGCCTTGAAAGCTGCGGTATTGATCCGAGAGTGCGCGGCGAGATGCTGTCCATTGGTGAATTTGTAAAAATCGCCGACGCTTTGTATGATGTTTGAGAATAACTTTTGTGTACAAAATGCATTGATTAAGCCCTACTGAAAATGGTAATCTTAATTAAGGTAATGATATAAGTAAAAAATGCGCACATTTGTGCGCTGTTCATAAAGAAAGGATGATTACATCAATGAGCAAGAAGTATGTTTATCTGTTCTCCGAAGGCAACGCAAAGATGCGTGAGCTGCTCGGCGGCAAGGGTGCAAACCTCGCGGAAATGACCAATATCGGTCTGCCCGTACCGCAGGGATTCACCATCACCACCGAGGCCTGCACGCAGTACTATGAGGACGGCCAGAAGATCAATGACGAGATCATGGCTGAGATCATGGAGTATGTGGTAAAGATGGAAGGCATCACCGGCAAAAAGTTCGGCGACCTGGAAAATCCGCTCCTCGTCTCCGTTCGCTCCGGCGCACGTGCATCCATGCCCGGCATGATGGACACGATCCTCAACCTCGGTCTTAACGAGCAGGTCGTAGAGGTCATGGCCAAAAAGTCCAACAATCCCCGTTGGGCGTGGGACTGCTACCGCCGCTTTATCCAGATGTACTCCGACGTAGTCATGGAAGTCGGCAAGAAATACTTTGAGCAGCTTATTGATGAGATGAAAGAGGCCCGCGGCGTAACTCAGGACGTTGAGCTGACCGCAGACGACCTCAAGGAGCTTGCAGGCAAGTTCAAGGCAGAATACAAGGAAAAGATCGGCGAGGACTTCCCGACCGACCCGAAAGAGCAGCTCATGGGCGCAATCAAGGCTGTTTTCCGCAGCTGGGATAACCCCCGCGCAAACGTCTACCGCCGCGATAACGACATCCCCTACAGCTGGGGCACGGCTGTCAACGTTCAGATGATGGCATTCGGCAACATGGGCGACGACTGCGGCACCGGCGTTGCATTCACACGCGACCCCGCTACCGGCGAGAAGAAGCTCATGGGCGAATTCCTGACCAATGCACAGGGCGAAGACGTCGTCGCCGGCGTCCGCACCCCGATGCCCATCGCCCAGATGGCAGAGAAGTTCCCCGAGGCATTTGCCCAGTTCGAGAATGTCTGCCAGACCCTCGAGAACCACTACCGCGATATGCAGGACATGGAGTTCACCGTCGAAAACGGCAAGCTCTACATGCTCCAGACCCGTAACGGCAAGCGCACCGCACAGGCCGCGCTCAAGATCGCATGCGACCTCGTCGATGAGGGCATGATCAGCGAAAAGGAAGCCGTTGCAATGATAGACCCCAGAAACCTCGACACCCTGCTGCACCCGCAGTTTGACGCCGCCGCACTCAAGGCCGCAACTCCGATGGGCAAGGGCCTCGGCGCATCCCCCGGCGCAGCCTGCGGCAAGGTCGTATTCACCGCCGAGGAAGCCAAGGAATGGAACGCACGCGGCGAGAAGGTCGTTCTCGTCCGCCTCGAGACCTCTCCCGAGGATATCGAGGGCATGAAGGCCGCGCAGGGCATCCTGACCGTTCGCGGCGGCATGACCAGCCACGCGGCAGTTGTCGCCCGCGGCATGGGCAAGTGCTGTGTCTCCGGCTGCGGCGATATCAAGATGGACGAGGAGAACAAGCAGTTCACCCTCGCGGGCAAGACCTTCCATGAGGGCGATTTCATCTCCCTTGACGGCTCCACCGGCAAGATCTACGACGGTATCATCCCCACGGTTGACGCCTCCATCGCCGGCGAGTTCGGCCGCATCATGGCATGGGCCGACAAGTACCGCCGTCTGCAGGTCCGCACCAACGCCGACACTCCCTACGATGCAGCCAAGGCACGTCAGCTCGGCGCACAGGGCATCGGCCTTACCCGTACCGAGCACATGTTCTTCGACAGCGACCGCATCGCCGCATTCCGCGAGATGATCTGCGCCGACACGCTCGAGGAGCGCGTCGCGGCTCTGGCAAAGCTCGAGCCCATGCAGCAGGCCGACTTCGAGGGCATCTACGAGGCAATGGAAGGCTGCCCGGTAACCATCCGCTTCCTCGATCCTCCCCTCCACGAGTTCGTTCCCACCGAGGAGGCCGATATTGAGGCTCTGGCGAAGGCCCAGGGCAAGACCGTCGAGGCCATCAAGGCGCTCATCGCATCCCTGCATGAGTTCAACCCCATGATGGGCCACCGCGGCTGCCGTCTGGCCGTCACCTATCCCGAGATCGCCGCAATGCAGACCCGTGCGGTCATCAGCGCGGCAATAAACGTTCAGAACCGCCACCCCGAGTGGAAGATGGTTCCCGAGATCATGATCCCGCTGGTAGGCGAGGTCAAGGAGCTCAAGTACGTCAAGGACGTAGTTGTCAAGAACGCCGATGAGCTGATCGCAGCCAGCGGCCTTGACATGAAGTACCTTGTCGGCACCATGATCGAGATCCCCAGAGCGGCGCTCACCGCCGACGAGATCGCCAAGGAGGCCGAGTTCTTCTCCTTCGGCACTAACGACCTGACCCAGATGACCTTCGGCTTCAGCCGTGATGACGCCGGCAAGTTCCTCGGCGCCTACTACGACAAGAAGATCTATGAGAACGACCCGTTCGCAAAGCTCGACCAGGTCGGCGTAGGCAAGCTTGTAAAGATGGCGTGCGAGCTCGGCCGCGCGACCCGTCCAGACCTGCATCTCGGCATCTGCGGCGAGCACGGCGGCGATCCCTCGTCCGTCGAGTTCTGCCACCGCGTCGGTCTCGACTATGTCTCCTGCAGCCCCTTCCGCGTCCCCATCGCCCGCCTCGCAGCAGCACAGGCTGCCATCAAGGACGAGCACTAATAAAAAAACTGACGCTGGCAGCGTAAATATAAAAACGGTCACTCTGTCCGTCAGGATCGAGTGACCGTTTTTTGCAATCTAAATGACACAAAAATTTACGGCCGTACGGAGACATGGAAGCTCTGTGCGGCCGTGTTTATATCCAAATCATCACAGCGCGGCGCGCTGCTCGGGGCTCATGCGGTACCTGGGCTTTACATGGTAGGCGACTTCGGCATACTGCCGCGCACGCTCACGCAGCGAGAAGTTGCCGTTCTGACTGCACCAGACGTAAAGCTCGTGGATAATGAGATCTGTCGCTATGCGCGAGAGAAGCTCCGGCGGCTCCTCGGTCTCGATTATCCCGTTTTTCGCGCAGTTTTTCGCAAGCGTTGCAAACAGATCGTCCAGCGCATGCACCGCGTCGCGTATGCCCTCGGGCGACTCGAACTGCATGATGAACAGCGTGCTCGTAAGCTTCGGACCGAAGGCGAGCGCGATGTCTATAAAGCGCTCGAAGAGCAGCCAGATGCGCTCAAAGTCATTCTCGGCATCGGCAAAGCGCCGGAAGCTCTCTTCGTCGTTCTGCTGAGGCTTTGTGACGACATAGTCGAGTATGCTGCGTTTGCCCTTGAACACGGTGTAAAAAACCGTGCGCGAGACGTGCGCGGCCTGGCAGATCTCGTTTACGCTGACGCTGCCGTAGCCCTCGTTCTTGAACAGCTCTATGGCGCATTTTGCAATGTCCTCCCTGAGCCGTGCCGCCGAATCCTGCACCGGAACACCCCCTGAAAAACTGTACTTATTTTAAAAACATTTTAAGCAATTTGTTCGCAAATGTCAAGTTAAAGCAAAAACTGTTCTCAAATATTTTACAGGTTTTTTGTGAGATTTGTCGAATTTGGAGTGCGTTTATTGACTATTTTCAACAATAAAAGTAAGATAAATTCAAGCATCGCCATTAAATTCACAAGCGTATCAAAATCTTATCAGGAGGCCTGAAACTCATGACAAAAGATCAGAAGATCGCCAAGCTCGGCAAGGAGATAACCGACCGTGCAACCGTCCTTCTCGGCAAGGACAAGATCACGCCGGAATCCCCAGAATACCTTGGCATCAATTCCGCACTCAAGTACACCGCATACAAGTATGACCAGAAGATGGCGGACGATATCCTCGATATCTGCCTGACCATGAAAAAGCGCGTTCCCCTGACCATCGAGCAGCTTGCAAAGAAGAATCCGCAGTTTGACAGAGCATACCTCGAAAAGGCCCTGCAGGCCGTCAGCGAGAGCGGCCTCGTCGAGTACCACTGGGAAAACCTCGACGGCAAGAACCCCAACCATGAAAAGCGCTGGGTGCTGGACATGTTCGTCCCCGGCAGCGCAGAGATCATGATGATAAACCCCGAGCAGTCCGATATGTACCCCGAGACCGCAGACTTCTTCGAGCGCATGGCGTATCTGCCCCTGGCAGGCATCACCGAGCTCGTACCTCCCGGCGGCGCAGGCATCGGCATGCACGTTGTTCCCGTTGAGAAGGCCATCCCCGCAGAGAGCAAGAGCCTGCCCATCGAGCATCTGAGCCACTGGCTGAAAAAGTACGAGGGTCACATCGGCGTTTCCGTCTGCTCCTGCCGTAAGCAGCAGCGCATCCGCGGCGAGGGCTCGGGCGACATCGAGTGCGAATGGTGCATCGGTGTCGGCGACTTTGCCGATTACTGCCGCGAGACCAATCACGGCCACGACATCACCTACGAAGAGGCCATGGAGATCCTCCAGAAGGCCGAGGACAAGGGCTATGTCCACCAGATAACCAACATAGACGGCGAGGACAAGATCTTCGGCATCTGCAACTGCGCGGTCGGCATCTGCAACGCGCTGCGCACCTCCCAGCTGTTCAACACCCCGAATCTTTCCGCATCGGCATACACCGCCGAGTCCGACCCCGAAAAGTGCGTGGCCTGCGGCAAGTGTGTCGAGACCTGCCCGGCAGGCGCAGTACGCCTCGGACAGAAGCTGTGCACTCAGGACGGCCCGATCGAGTATCCCCGTCACGAGCTGCCCGACGACACCCAGTGGGGCGAGGATCACTGGAACAAGAACTACAGAAACGAGAACGGCTCTATCCAGACCTGGCCTACCGGCACCGCGCCCTGCAAGGTCGCATGCCCGGCTCACATCGCAATTCAGGGCTACATCAAGATGGCAGCCGACGGCCGCTACGCCGACGCTCTCAAGCTCATAAAGAAGGATAACCCCTTCCCCGCGGTCTGCGGCAGCATCTGCCGTAAGTACTGCGAGGACGCATGCACCCGCGGCACCGTTGACGAGCCTCTGGCCATCGACGAGATAAAGAAGTTCATCGCCGAGCAGGACATGAAGGCCGAGCACCGCTACGTGCCGCCCATGCTGTCCTGCACCCGCGCAAAGTTTGACCAGAAGATCGCCATCATCGGCGCCGGCCCTGCCGGTATGTCCTGCGCATACTTCCTCGCGATCGAGGGCTACAGCCCGGTCGTATTCGAGAAGGAAGCAGTCCCCGGCGGCATGCTCGTAAACGGCATCCCCTCCTTCCGTATCGGCAAGGACATCGTAAAGAGCGAGATCGACGTTCTGCGCGAGATGGGCGTCGAGTTCCGCTGCGGCGTTGAGGTCGGCAAGGACATCACCATCCAGCAGCTGCGTGACGAGGGCTTCAAGGCCTTCTACGTCGCGGTCGGCCTCCAGAAGGCGGCTAAGCTGAACATCCCCGGCGAGGAGCTCAAGGGCGTTCTGGGCGGTCTCGACTTCCTGCGCGCCGTCAACAGCGGCAAGACCAAGAAGCTCAGCGGCGACGTGGTCGTCATCGGCGGCGGCAACGCAGCCATCGACGTAGCGCGCGCGGCACGCCGTCTGACCAAGGGCAGCGTCAATATGTACTGCCTTGAGAAGGACGAAGAGATGCCCACCGTTCCCGACGAGAAGAACGCCGGCATAGCCGACGGTGTTGTCATCAACAATTCCTGGGCCCCCAAGGCCGTTATAGGCGAGGACGGCAAGGTCACCGCCATCGAGCTCATGCGCTGCACCTCCGTGCGCAATGCCGAGGGCAAGTTTGCACCCGTCTACGACGAGAGCGAGACCATCACCGTGCCCTGCTCCAACGTCCTGGTCGCCATCGGCCAGCGCTCCGAGTACGGCTCCGTCCTCGCCGGAACCATGGCCGAGACTCCCGACGGCAGCCTCATCGACCACGATGCAGTCACCTTCCAGACCGAGGAGAAGGACATCTTCGTCGGCGGCGACTGCGCGACCGGTCCTAAGTACACCATCGACGCCATCGCAACCGGCCGTGAGGGCGCGGTTTCCATCCACCGCTTCGTAAACGTCGGCCAGTCGCTGACGATCCACCGCAACCTGCGCGAGTTCAAGGAGCTTGACAAGCAGAACATCGCTCTGCCCGCAGAGAAGTTCAAGAAGCCCGCACGCTCCGAGGTCGCCATCGACTCCAAGAAGGTTCTCACCATGGAGGACGACCGCGTGACCTTCACCGAGGAGCAGATCAAGTCCGAGGCCTCCCGCTGCCTGAGCTGCGGCCGCAGCGTCGTAGACCCGAACAAGTGCATCGGCTGCGGCATCTGCACCACCAAGTGCGAGTTCGACGCCATCCACCTCAAGCGCAACCGTCCGCAGAACAGCAAGATGATCCCCGCCGAGGACAAGTTCAAGGCGATAGGCCCCTATGCTGCAAAGCGTCAGGTAAAGATAATCAAGAAGCAGCTTTCCGGCAAATAATAAGTCCCGGAGCAAGGTCAAAGGTGCGGGGCACACCCCCGCACCTTTTTCGGAAAGGACATAATATGCACGAGCTCAGTATTGTGACCTATGTGATCGAGCAGGTCGATAAAATTGCAAAGGAAAATTCCCTTACGGATATACAGTCGGTGACGCTGGAGTTCGGCGAGGTGTCGGGCGTCGTGCCGGAGTATCTTGCCGACTGCTGGAAGTGGTACGCGAAAAAGACTCCGCTGATAGAGCATGCGGAGTTCAAATACGAGATCATTCCGGCGGTCACATGGTGCGACGACTGCAAGAGCACCTATTCCACGCTCCAGTACGGCAAGACCTGCCCCCACTGCGGCAGCGGAAAAACGTGGCTTCAGCAGGGTCAGGAAATGAATATTAAGGAAATAGTCGCCTGCTGAGCAGGCGCAGCGGAGGCAGCTATGGGACAGTACAAGGTCTATGAAATAAAGCAGAATATTTTTAAGGCAAACGACGACGCGGCCGACATTCTGCGCGCCGAGATGAAGAAGAACAAATGCTTCATGCTCAACCTCATGTCGTCGCCCGGCAGCGGCAAGACGACTACCCTCACGCGCACTATAGAGCGCCTGAGCGGCGAAATGAACATCGGCATCATGGAGGCCGATATAGACTCCGACGTCGATGCCGAGCGCATATCGAACACCGCCGTCAAAAAGGTCATCCAGCTGCACACCGGCGGCATGTGCCACCTTGATGCGGACATGAGCCGTCAGGGACTCGAGGAGATGGGCACGGACGAGCTCGACCTCGTCGTGCTCGAAAACGTCGGCAACCTCGTGTGCCCGGCGGAGTTCGACACCGGCGCGGCGAAAAACGCGATGATCCTCTCCGTTCCGGAGGGGCATGACAAGCCGCTCAAGTACCCCCTCATTTTCCAGGTCTGCGACGCGCTGATCATAAACAAGATCGACGTGCTGCCGTACTTCGATTTCGACATGGAAAAGGTCACGCAGTTTGCGAAAATGCGCAATCCCGATATAAAAATATTCCCCATCAGCGCCAAAACCGGCGAGGGCGTGGACGCGTGGTGCGACTGGCTGCGCGCTCAGACCGCCGAGTGGAACGCATAATGTGTTGAAAGAGTCAACTTTGTTGACTCTTTCGGCGCAATTATAAAGACACATATGAATGGCGTGTATATTGTATTTCATGGCAAAAGCGTTAAAATAATAACAGTATGTACAACGGATGTTGTTATAATTAAAGTAAGATGAAGGTAAATGAACGGAGAAGAGTATGAAAGATTTAAAGCATCTTCTGTATTTTGAGAACCTCCTTCAGGAGGCTCAGAATGAGCTTGTCCTGCAGGCGCAGAGTGAAGGGAAGATCTGTGTGGCATATGTCTGCGAGAACACCCCCGAGCCGCTGCTGAACCTGCCGGGCACATTCTCGGCAAGACTTCGCGCACCGCGCACAGGCTCGATGGAAATGGCGACATATTACATGACGAGCTTCCTGTGCGAATACAGCCGCGCCCTGCTTGAGCGAGCGATCGAGGGCGGCTTCAACTTCGCCGACTGCATCATCACACCCGACGGCTGCACGATGATGAACAGAGCCGTTGAGAATATGGAGCTTCTCAAGGCCATCGGCAAGGACAAGGAAAAGTTTTTCTACGAGTATATGGAGATCCCCATGAAGGCCGACGACAACGGCCTTGCGCTCTACACGCTCCAGTGCAGAAACCACATACTCACGCCTCTGCATGAAAATTACGGCATCGACGTCTCCGATGAGGCGATCCGCAAGGCAGTTGCAGAGCACAACCGCGTGTGCGAGCTCATCCGCGCAATCGGCGAGTTCAGAAAGGGAGATAAGCCCCGCATCACGGGCTACGAGTTCCACGTCATCACGCTGGCTACATATGTCGCGCCCAAGTATCTTATCATCGACAAGCTCGAGGAGACGCTCGAAGAGCTCAAGACCCGCGAGCCCGAGGATAAGGAATACCGCGCAAGACTTCTCGTTGTCGGCTCCGAGGTCGATGATATCGACTTTATAAAGCTCATCGAGAGCACCGGCGCGTATGTCTGCGCCGACCGCTTCTGCTACGGCTCACTGCCCGGCAGAAACCCCATCGAGCTTACCGACGACGAGGACGCGCTCACGCAGATCTGCCGCCAGTACATGTACCGCGGCCAGTGCCCGAGATACATGAACACCGCGAAGATGAACGGACGCCGCGAGTACGTCAACGAGCTTGCCAAGGAGTACGCCGCCGACGGCATCATATACGAGCAGATAAAGTTCTGCGACCCCTGGGCTTACGAGCGCATGATGGGTTCGCATATCCTGCACGACGACTACGGCTACCCTGTGCTCTCGGTTGACCGCCCGTACAACATCTCGTCCTCCGGCCAGATGCGCACCCGCGTTCAGGCCTTCGTCGAGAGCGTTGAGATCAAGAAGATTCAGGGAGGGGAAAACAAATGAGCAACAAGAGAATAGGCTGCAAGGACTTCGGCAAGGTCTATCTTGAGGGCAAGCGCTACAGAAGCCGCCGCGAGTGGCGCGGCGTTGTCGATACGCTTTACGATTACTCCAGATGGCTCTACAACTGGGTCAACATGTTCAGGATCGTCCTCGCAAAGCCACGCAATATAAAGGCTATGTTCCGCTACCGCTGGATGTCCAGCTACCTGGCCGTACCCATGATGATCGACCGCCACACCCAGGGCCTGCGCGGCGAGCATCTGCGCATCTGCCATGCCGAGCAGGACGTCATCGTAGAGGACGTCGCAAAGCTGCTTGACAAGCTCTTCCGCGGCGACCGCCGTATCGGAAACGACAAGAAGTTTTCCGATAAGGTCGTGCTCATCGACGAAAACGAGATGCAGTCCGTCATGATGGGCTTTCCGACCGTCGTTCCCCTCAGCCGCGAGATCGCCTCGACCTATATCCCCGTGCTGCTCGACCAGCGCGCGGCCATACATTACATCGACGTTGCCCAGCAGTACGGTCTGGCGGGCGACGTGTGCCCGATGCCCGAGGCGGAGGCCGGCGTCTCCATCGACGACGACGCGCCCATCCTCGGCTGCTGCGCGGTGCAGTGCAACACCACCTGCGACGGCTCGCTGCTCAGCAACGGCGTTATCTCGAAGCGCATGGAGCTCGAGGACGGTATCCCCGTGTTCCAGCTCGCCGCTCCGCTGCGTCACATGAACGAGGACGTTCAGGAGTACGCCGCGCAGGAGGTGCGCAACGCCATAGCCTTCATCGAGGAGCACACCGGCGAGAAGTGGGACTGGGATTACTATTTCGAGTGCGCAAAGCGCGTAAACTACGCGACCAAGTGCCGCCTCGAGTGGCTCGAGATGAGCAAGTCACCCTATCCGCAGGTTTTCGGCTCGAACCTCGCGCTTTACACCGAAACAAACTACATGGCCATCAGCGGCAGACTTCCCATATTTGAGAAGACCGACCGCAAGATCATGAAGCTTGCCGAGAAGGCGTACAAGAAAAAGGCCATGGCCGCAAACGAGTACCGCCACAGAGCCATCGTATGGGGCGTGCAGTCGCACTACTACATGGATATGCTCGTGTGGATGCTCAACTGCTGGGGCATCGTACCTCTGACCGACATGCTGTCGATGGACAACACCAAGATGATCGCCGAGGAGGACACCCCCGAGAACCGCGAGCAGGCAATGTACGACATAGCCATGCTCACCGAAAAGATGATCATGCGCAACCGTACCCACGGCGGCTACAAGGTCCTGCTCGACGACCTCTGGGAGTTTGTCGAGGAGTTCAACGCCGATATGGTCATACTCTGGGAGCATATGAGCTGCAAAGCGCTCGACGGTATGCACGGCATGTTCGAGGAGCGCGCACGCGAGCTGGGCATCCATCTCGTCTGGGTCTCCCACGATCTGTTCGACCCGCGCGTCGTATCCCGTCAGGGCGTGCGTGACCAGATAAACACCTACATGCGCACCGTCATGGGCGAGGAGCCCGTTGACCCGACGCTCGAAGTCCTCCCCGACGAGGAATCGTGGTAATCGAAAGGAGATAAGGAAAATGTCCAAGCTTTGCACCGTAGCCAAAAAGCTGTCGCTTGCCGGCACCGCGTTCTTCGTTGTGACCTTCGCCGCTTATTACTTCAATCTCGACATGAAGCTCACTGCGGCAATGGAGCCCGTGCTCAACTACTTCTACGACAGAGTAGACCGCGACCAGCACCTGTAATATAAAATTGTCAGGACCGCCCGATGTAAAAACCGGGCGGTCTTTTGCGTTGAAAAAAGCAAAACATCATGATATCATAACAGTTAAATATAAAAACGGAGGTACGGTCATGGAAAAGCAACTGAAGGTTCTCATGCTCAACGGCTCGCCGCATGCTGACGGCAACACGTCCGCTGCGCTGCGCGAGATGGAGGATGTGTTCGCGGCCGAGGGCATCGGGACCGAGACCGTGCAGATAGGCTCCGAGCCCCTGCGCGGCTGCATCGCCTGCGGGTACTGCGGGAAAAACGACAGATGCGTGTTTGACGACGCGGTCAATGCCATCGCACCGAAGTTCGAGACCGCCGACGGACTCGTCGTTGCGAGCCCCGTGTATTTTGCAAGCGCCAATGCGACGCTCGTCGCCTGCCTGGACAGGCTGTTTTACAGCACTGGCTTTGACAAGACTATGAAGGTCGGTGCAAGCGTTGTGTGCGCCCGCCGCGGCGGCTGCTCGGCGAGCTTTGACGAGCTGAACAAATACTTCACCATATCCGGCATGCCCATTGCCTCGAGCCAATATTGGAACAGCATCCACGGCAGAGCAAAGGGCGAGGCCGAGCTCGACGCCGAGGGCAGGCAGACCATGCGCACCCTCGCGCGGAACATGACCTTCCTCATGAAAAGCATCGCGCTCGGCAGGGAGACCTTCGGCCTGCCCGAAAAGGAACCGCGCATCGCAACGAATTTCATCAGATGACAAACGACAGACTCACCGAAAAGCTGATATCCGCGCTCGGGACGGCGGTGCTGGCGGCGGTGTTTGCCGCATGGTGCGCCGGGAGCAATTATTCTGCCGCGGGCTATGCAGCGGCGATACTCAGTGCGGGGCTGATGCTCACGCTCTGCCTGCGTTTCGTGCCCTCGTGGTGCGCATTCTGGCGAAAAAGCGGGCCCGAGACACTCGAAACGGCCGACGGGAGAGTGTGCGCAGAAATATTCACGCTCATGCTCATATGGGATGCCGGCATCCTCGTCCTCGGCTACGCGCTGCGCAGAATTTTCGGCTATGACGGGTCGGCGGGCGAATACATAAGCTTCTGGCTGTGCACCGACAGTCAGCATTACATGGATATAGCGCGCGACTGGTACCTGTCCGAGGGATCAATAGACAGGCTCGTGCAGCTCGTGTTCCTGCCGGGCTATCCCGTCGCCGTGCGGCTTTTTTCGTACCTGACAGGCAATGAGCTCACCGCAGGACTCCTGGTCTCGGCACTGTGCTTTGCGGGAGCGGGCGTGATGCTCTATAAGCTCCTGCGGCTTGACAGCGACGGCGATACGGCTCTGCGAGCGGTGAAGTTTTTTGCCCTGTGTCCTGCGGCGTTTTTCTTCGCTGCTCCGATGAGCGAGAGCCTGTTTGTGCTCTGCTCACTGTCCTGCCTGTACCTCATCAGGCGCGGAAAATTAATTTCCGGCAGCCTCATCGGCGCATACGCGGCATTTACGCGCTCGCCGGGGCTTATCCTCATCGTGCCGATACTGTTCGAGCTCGTGCACAGACGCGCGAAGGCGCGGGAGTATCTGACGCTCATCATAGTGCCGCTCGGTTTTGCGGCCTACTGCCTTGTAAATTACACGGTCGCGGGCGATGCGTTCAAGTTCATGGAGTATCAGCGCGAGCACTGGTACCAGCAGCTCGGCTGGTTTTTCGGCACCGCCGCGTATCAGACGGAAAATGCCGTTTCGGCGGCGCAAAGCAGCACCGCGCTGTTCTGGGGGCTGTGGCTGCCGAACCTGCTTGCACAGTCGGCAGCGCTGTGCATTATGATATTTGCGGCAAAGCGCCTGCGCGCGTCGTACACGGCGTATTTCATCGCCTGCTTCGTCGTCACGATCGGCGCGACATGGCTTCTGAGCGCACCGAGATATCTTGCGGCGGTGTTCACGCTTCCGGCGGCGCTGGCGGCTCTGAGCCCCAAAAAATGCACGGAGCGCGTGCTGCTTGCGCTCAATGCCGCGGCCTTTGCCGCATATTTTACCGTATTTCTGCTCCGCTGGCAGGTTTGGTAAAAAAATAGCGCAGATTTTTCTTGTATTCTTATAAAGCTTGTGTTATAGTAGTTAGGCTAATACGATAAAATCGAAAGGATCGAATATAAATGAACGCTCTTAAACTTATTCTTACAATCCTCCAGCTTCTGTCCGGCCTCGCAGTCACCGTCGTCGTTCTTCTCCAGAGCGGCAAGAGCGCAGGCCTGTCCGGCGCCATCGCCGGCGGCGCAGAGACCTTCCTGAGCAAGGGCAAGGCAAAGTCTCTGGACGCGAAGCTTGCAAAGGCAACGAAGTGGTTTGCAATAGTTTTCGTTATCCTCACGCTCGTTCTGAACCTCATCTGATAACAGTACCAGATCAAAAAAGCATGGCGCGGTCATTTTGGCTGCGCCATTTTGCTCGTTATGAAGCTATGGAAAGAAAAGTCGAGATAAAAGAGATACTGCGCGGGATAAAAGCCGCGTTTCCGTCCACGGTGCCGATATTTTTCGGCTGGATATTCGTTGCGCTGACCTACGGCATCCTGATGGAGGAGGCCGGCTACGGGCCGCTGTGGACGCTGCTGTTTTCGCTCATATGCGTTTGCGGCGGGATGCAGATAGTGGCGGTGCCGATGATGGCGGCGGGCTTTGACCCGGTGCAGATGTTCATCATGAGCTATTTCGTCAATTTCCGGCACACCTTTTACGGGCTCGCGCTGCTTGAAAAATATAAGGATACGCAGCCGTTCAAGCCCTTTCTCATATATGCGCTGGCAGACGAAATGTTTTCCGTGGCCGTATCGACGGACGCGCCCGAGGGTATGGAGTGCCGTTATTTCTATTTTGGCCAGACACTGCTGCTGTGGATTTACTGGGCAGGACTTACTGCCGCCGGCGGGCTGCTCGGGAGACTCATCACCTTTGATACGACGGGACTTGACTTTGCGCTCAACGCGCTGTTTGTCGTGTTTTTCCTCCAGCAGTGGAAGGATAAGAGCAAGCGCCCGGCCTGCATTATCGGCGTTGCGGTGACGCTCGTTTCTCGCATCGTCTTCGGCCCGACGGTGTTTCTCATCCCGGCGCTCATCGCCATGCTGATAATTTTCTGGCTGGGGAGGGACAGACTGTGAAGCTGAGTGTTATCCAGACTATAATCATCCTCATCGCCATATCGGCCGGCACGCAGATATCGCGCTGGCTGCCGTTTCTGGCCTTTTCCGGGAAAAAGGAAACCCCGCAGTTTGTCAAATATCTCGGCCGCGTGCTGCCGCCCGCGCTTATGGGGCTGCTGGCGGTCTACTGCTTTAAAAATACGCCCGTTTTCACGGGCTCGCACGGCGTTCCCGAGCTAATAGCGACGATCTTTGTCGTTCTGAGCTACGAATGGAAGGAGAACCTGCTGCTTTCCGTCGGCGGCGGAACGGTCATATATATGCTGCTCGTGCAGTTCGTTTTTTGAAAGTTTACAAATTTGACAGACCGCCGGGGCCGATCGGCGGTCTGTTTTCTTGCAAATACGGACACAAACTGGTATAATGCAGTTTAATATATGAAATATATATCCGAAAGGAAACTTTGCTTATGTGCGGAATAGTTGGCTTTGTAGGAAGCGAGCAGGCAGCTCCCATACTGCTTGACGGACTGGAAAGACTGGAGTACCGCGGCTACGACTCGGCAGGCATCGCGGTGCTGTCACCGGAAAAGAGGCTTCAGCTCAAAAAATCAAAGGGCCGCCTTCAGGTCCTGCGGGATATGATACAGGGCGGCAAGAGCATCGACGGCTGCATCGGTATCGGGCACACGCGCTGGGCAACGCACGGCGAACCCAACGATATAAACGCCCATCCCCATCTGAGCGGCGACGGCAAGATAGCGCTCGTTCACAACGGCATAATCGAAAACTATGTCGAGCTGCGCGATTTTCTCATTTCTCAGGGCTACACCTTTGTGTCCGAGACCGATACCGAGGTGGCAACGCAGCTTGTCGCGTTTTATTACGCCGAGTGCGGCAACGCGCTCGAAGCCGTGTTCCGCGTGCTGCGCCGCATAGAGGGCGCATATGCGCTGGGCATACTGTGCGTTGACGAGCCCGAGCACTTCATCGCCGCGCGCAAGGACGCGCCGCTGCTCATCGGCTACGGCGAGGGCAGCAACTACATAGCAAGCGACGTGACGGCCATAATAAAGCACACGCGCGACGTCTCGTACATGGAGGACGGCGAGGTCGCCGTTGTCTCCGCGGACAAGGTGCAGTTTTATAACGCCATGGAGCAGCCCATCGAAAAGGAGCATCACACGATAGACTGGGATGTTTCAGCGGCCGAAAAGGGCGGCTATGCCCACTTCATGCTCAAGGAGATCATGGAGCAGCCCGAGGCTATCCGCAAAACGGCGTTCAGCCGTATCCGCGATAACCGCATTGTCTTTGACGATCTCAAATTTACCGCCGAGCAGATAAAGGATGTCAGCCGCATATTCATAATCGCCTGCGGTTCGTCATATCATGTCGGTGTGGTAGGCAAATATAATCTCGAGCGGCTGATGCGCAAGCCGGTGGAGGTCTGCCTCGCTTCGGAATTCCGCTACTGCGACCCGCTTGTCGATGAAAAGACCCTCGTTATCGTCATCAGCCAGTCGGGCGAAACTCTCGATACGATGGCTGCCCTGCGCGAGGCAAAGGCGCGTGGTGCGCACATACTCTCGATAGTGAACGTTGTCGGAAGCTCCATAGCCAGAGAGTCCGACGATGTGCTCTACACCTGGGCAGGCCCCGAGATCGCCGTTGCGACCACCAAGGCGTACAGCACGCAGCTCGTGCTGCTTGATATGCTGGGGCTTTACTTTGCCGACGCTCTTGGCACGGTCAGCCGCAGTCAGTACGACGAGATAATCGAGGAGATACTGCGCCTGCCGGGCAAGATGGAGCAGATGCTCGAGAACATCGAGGACATAAAGCACTTCGCATCCAATTACTTTAACCACAGCTCAGTGTTTTTCATCGGCCGCAACCTTGACTATGCCATGGGACTCGAAGGCTCGCTGAAGCTCAAGGAGATATCCTACATCCACTCCGAGGCCTACGCGTCGGGCGAGCTCAAGCATGGAACGATCTCGCTTATCGAGGACGGAACGCTCGTCATTGCCCTCGGCACATACGAGCCGCTGTTTGACAAGGCGATGAGCAACGTCGTCGAGGTCCAGGCGCGCGGCGCGGATGTCCTTGCGCTCACGACCGAGAAGAATGTCTCCGAGATGAAAAAGACCGTGGAGAACGTCATAGCCGTTCCCGAGACACACACGATACTTCAGCCTTCTCTGGGCGTTGTGCCGCTCCAGCTTTTTGCGTACTATGTTGCGCTGCTGCGCGGCTGCGATATCGATAAGCCCAGAAATCTTGCAAAGTCGGTGACTGTCGAATAATTGAAAAAGCTCATGATATTTTTTGCGTGCGTGGCCTGTAAGGCCACGCACTGCTTGTTGCGCCTGTTTAATTTCGGCGCAACCTCGCTCCCCGGAGCGCTGGCACTGAAGATATGCCCCGATGTCCTCGCTTTTGCCGCAAAAAATGTCGATATCATTGCCGTTACGGGGACAAACGGCAAGACCACCTCCTGCCGCATGGCAGAGCGTGCCCTGCAAAACTCGGGAAGGCGCGTGTGCTCGAACCGCTCGGGCGCAAATCTCATGCCGGGCATAACGGCGGCGCTTATATCAAACCTGCGTCTCACGGGCGGCGTTAAATGCGAAAGCGCCGTCATTGAGTGCGACGAGGCCGCGTGCAGGCTCGTGCTCGGCCAAATGAGGCCGCGAGTGCTGCTCGTTACGAACCTCTTCCGCGATCAGCTCGACCGCTACGGAACGCTCAAGCGTCCGCGCGACTGCATAGCCGAAGGGCTGCGCTCATCGCCGGAAACTACGGCGGTCATAAACGCCGACTGTCCAATGGCGGTGAGCATAGCGCGCCTTTGCCCGAACAAAACCGTGTACTGCGGCGTATCCGAGCATAAAAAGCCGCGCGTCGGCAGCGGCGAGGACAGCAGCTGCCCCGTCTGCGGCGGAGCGCTGCGATACGGCGGCGTGAGCTACGCGAGTCTCGGCAGCTTTGCCTGCGGCTGCGGCTTTGCGCGGCCGCAGCCGGCGTTTTACGCAGACTCCGTTCTGCCTGACGGAAGCTTTGTGCTCTGTGTGGGCGAGGAGAAAACGCTCTGCGCTCCGGCACTTTTGGGGCTTTATAACGTGTATAACGCCGTCGGAGCCGCTGCTGCGGCGATGACTGACGGCGTGCCGCTTTCCGCTGCCTCGGACGCCGTGCAGAGCTTTGAGCGCGGCTTCGGCAGAATGGAGAGCTTCCCACTCGGAAGGCGCGGAGCCGAGATGATACTCATAAAAAACACGGCCGCCGCCGACCAGACCATAGCCGGACTCTGCCGCGCAGCGGGCGATAAGACCCTCGTGCTTGCGGTAAACGACCGCACGGCCGACGGGACGGACATTTCATGGCTTGATGAGGCCGATTTCGGGATGCTGTCGCGCCGCGGCGGCGTAAAGCGTGCCTGCGTCTGCGGCGACCGCGCGGAGGCCGCCGAAAAAAGGCTCAAGCGCGAAAATATACCCTGTAAATCTTACGAAAACTATGATAAACTTATAGCGGCTCTGCGGGACGAAGAAAATCGCATTTTCATCCTGCCGACCTACACCGCAATGCTTGAAATGCGCTCAAGGCTCATAAAAAAGCTCGGCGGCAAAAATTTCTGGGAATAGACGAGGATAAACGAATGATACGCTTTTATAACGGCAGAGTGCTGCGCTTTGCGCCGGATGCCGAAATATCGGAGTGTGAGGTGTGGACCGACGGCGGAGAGATATGCCATGTGGGCGCCGCGGCCGGCGGTCTGCCGCAGTTTGAGCGCGAGATCGACCTTCGCGGAGACCTGCTCATTCCGGGCTTTAAAAATGCGCACACGCACTCGGGCATGACCTTCCTGCGCTCACTTGCCGACGATATGCCGCTGGACAAATGGCTCAGCGAGCAGGTCTGGCCGAGAGAAGCGCGCCTGAGCCCCGACGGACTGTACGTCATGACGCGCCTTGCCGTCATGGAATACCTCTCAAGCGGAATAACGAGCTGCTTTGACATGTATTTTCACAACGATGCCTTCGTTTCCGCCTGCATAGACTCCGGCTTCCGCGCGGTGCTCTGCGGCGATATGAACAACTTCGACAGCGACTATACGCTGCTTGAGGATAAATTCCTGCGCTACAACAAAACGCACGAGCTCATCTCGTACCGCCTCGGCTTCCACGCCGAGTACACGACGAGCATGGAGCGTATGCGCTTCGTGGCGGAGCTCGTGCAGAAATATAAAGAGCCCATGTTCGTCCACTCATCGGAAACGGCCTCCGAGGTTCAAGGCTGCATCGAGCGCTACGGCGCAACGCCGACGGTGCTTTTCGACAGGCTCGGCATGTACGACTACGGCGGCGGCGCGTTCCACTGCGTGCACATGAGTGAGCAGGACATCGGTATATTCAGAAAGCGCGGCCTGACGGCGGTGCTCAACCCCGCCTCGAACCTGAAGCTTGCAAGCGGCATCGCGCCGGTAAAGCGCTTTCTCGACGAGGGCATAGCCCTTGCCATAGGCACCGACGGCGCAGGCTCGAATAACGCCCTTGATATGTTCCGCGAGATGTACCTCGTGAGCGTGCTCGCAAAATACCGCGAGAGCGACGCGGCGGCGGTGGACGCATGCAGCGTATTAAAGGCCGCCTGCGTCGGCGGCGCGAGGGCGATGGGGCTTGAGCGCTGCGACGGTATTGCCGTCGGGAAAAAGGCCGATCTTGCCGTTATCGACCTGAGCCGCCCGAACATGCGCCCGATAAACAACATCACAAAGAATATCGTGTACGCCGGAAGCAAGGAAAACGTGCGCCTTACGATGGTAAACGGCCGCATACTGTACGAAAACGGCGAATTCTTCATCGGTGAGGATGCACGGAAGATCTACGACGAAGCGGAAAAGATAATGGAGACGATAAAAAAGTGAGAGAAATTGACCTTCATGTTCACACGAATATATCCGACGGCTCGGAAACGCCGAGCGATACTGTGCGGTACGCGGCCAAGCTCGGTCTGCGCGCCATTGCAATTACCGACCATGACAGCGTAAACGGCGTCGCCGAGGCGCGCAGGGCAGGGAAAGAGTACGGCGTTGAGATCGTTCCCGGCATTGAGCTCGGCTGCGGCTGGTACGGCAGGGAGGTGCACATGCTCGGCTACGACCTCGACGTAAGCTCGAAGAAGCTGCCGCCGGTGCTCGACTGGATAGTGCGCGACCGCGACGAGCGCAACAGAAAAATGGTGGACATGCTCGCTAAAGACGGACTTTCCATAGACCTGGACGAGCTCCAGGCAAGGCACCCCGGCTCCACCATCGGCAGACCGCATTTTGCGCTGTGCCTTGTCGAACAGGGCTTTGCCGAAAGCGTGCAGGATGCCTTCGAGCGCCTGCTTGACCCCGGCTGCAAGTACTATATCCGCCGCCATTTTCTGAGTGTGGAGGAAGCGGCGGAGCTCATCCGCTCGGCGGGCGGCAGGCCGGTCATTGCGCACCCGAGGCAGTACAAGCTCACGCCCGAGCGCTTTACCGAGCTCATGGAGCGTGCCGTAGCCTGCGGAGTCGCGGGACTGGAGTGCTATTACTCCGGCTACTCGCCCGAGATCGTCGCGCAGTATCTTGCCGCCGCGAAGGAATACGGCCTGTGTCCGACCGCCGGCAGCGACTGGCACGGCAAAAACAAGCCCCATATCAGCCTCGGCAGCGGCATAAACGGCGAGCTCGCCGCCCCCTACGAACTGCTTGAAAATTTGAGAAACAGATGAAAAAAGCTCCCATACGGGAGCTTTTTCATTATCCGAGCATTTTTTTGACGAGCTTGGCCTTCTTTTCGGTATAGGGGAAGTATCTTACCGGGACATCGGCGGGGAAGCTGTTTGCCAGCACAGTTCTGCGGTGCGAGAAGGTGTCGAAGCTCTGCTTTCCGTGATACGAGCCCATGCCGGAGGCGCCCACGCCGCCGAAGGCCGCGTTCGAGCTTGCGATATGCATTATCGTGTCGTTTATGCAGCCGCCGCCGAAGGAGCAGGAGTCGAGCACTCTGCTCTGCGCCTCGGTGTTCTGCGAGAAAAAGTACAGCGCCAGCGGCTTCGGACGGACCCTGATGTATTCAATGCATTCGCCGAGGTCAGAGTAGCCTATAACGGGCAGGATGGGGCCGAATATCTCGCGGTTCATTGCGGGCGAGCCGGGAGCAAGCTCCGTGAGCAACGTCGGCTCTATGAAGCGGCTCTCGGGATCGGTTCCGCCGCCGAGCACTGCCCGGCCGCTCCTGAGCACGCCGCACAGACGCTCGAAATGCTTGTCGTTTATGATATGCACCATATCCGACATGTCTCCGTTCGGGAAAAATTCGCCGAGCACGCTGCGGTATTCCTCGATAAAGCGCTCCTTGACGCTCTCGTGTATGAGCAGATAGTCCGGCGCGACGCAGGTCTGACCGGCGTTGAGCACCTTGCCGAAGGCAATCTTGCGCGCGGCCAGATGCAGGTTGGCCGTCTCGTCCACTATGACGGGGCTTTTGCCGCCGAGCTCCAGCGTGACGGGAATGAGGCGGCTCGATGCCGACTCCATGACCGTTTTTCCGACGTTTACGCTGCCGGTGAAGAAAATATAGTCAAAATCCGCATCGAGCAGGGCCTTGTTCTCCTCGCGGCCGCCCTCGACTACGGCGACGTATTCCGGAGGAAACACGCTTTCTATTATCGTCCGGATGGCGTGCGAGCTGCTCGGCGCATAGGCCGAGGGCTTTATGACGGCGCAGTTGCCGGAGGATATGGCACCGACGAGCGGCATGAAGCAAAGCTGAACGGGGTAGTTCCACGGAGCCATTATGAGCACCGAGCCGTAGGGCTCGGGCACGGTAAAGCACTTGGCGGGAAGCTGCGCCATTGCCGATCTCACGCGGCGCTTGCCTGTCCAGTCATACAGATGGTCGAGGTGATAGTTTATCTCGTCGAGCACAAGTCCCGTCTCGCACATATACGTCTCATACGGGTGCTTGTGCAGGTCCTTCATCAGTGCGCTGCATATGAGCTCGTCGTTATCGACTATCGCCCTTTTGAGCTTTCTGAGCATATTTTTCCTGAATATGACCGAACGCGTCGCACCGGAGGCATAATATTCCTTCTGCGCGGCAAGCAGCTCCTCTGCACGGCCGCCCTCCGCGGCTTTGCCTGCCTGCGCCGGAGGCGAATAAAGCTGGATCTCTGACATTTTTCCACTTTCCTCTCTAAAAAAGTTGTTTCGGAAAGTATATCATCGAAAACGGAAAAAAACAACAAGATAAAATTAATAAAACTATGAGAGACGCATACGCAAAAGCGCAAAAATTCTAAAATTAAATATTTTTTGAAAAAAAGTTTAGTCAAGGTGAAATATTACGGCTTGTTCTCCGTCTATATAGTCAGAGGGTCTGATGACCCATACCCCCCTTGAAAAAATATGTGGAAGGAGAACAACTATGGACATCAATCTCGACAAATACGACGAGCAGTTTACAATTTTAGGCAAGCTGGCAGCACTTTGGCTCATGCTGAAGATCATCTTCTGATCAAAGCTGTGCACAACAGACCGCCGGAGATACGGCGGTCTGTTATTTTTACCCAAAGCACGAATAAAAATATAAAAAACTAAAAAAACATGCAATATATAACTTTTTGATGCGTCAATATAGGTGAAGGCTGAAAAGCACTACATATTTACTCAAGGAAAGGAGAACCGCAATGAACGACAATATGCAGGTCCCCGAGATCGATTACGCAACGATCGGCAAGCTGGCAGCACTTTGGCTCATGCTGAAGATCATCTTCTGATTCAAATTATCCTCCCCCCCCAATTAATTGAAAATGCACCGTCCTCACGGGCGGTGCATTTTTCGTTATTCAAGATACATTGTACGCAGCTGCGAGATCCTGTTCTGCGTAAGGCCGAGTTTTTCGGCCAGATAGCGCTCGACGCTGCCGCACTGCTCGGTGCAGCTTTGGAACATGGCGTCGAGATAGCTCTCGTGCGTGGTGTTGAGCCAGTAGATCGACTCAAGCAGCTCCTCGTCGTTTGTGAGCTCACGGCAGGCGTCGGTGTCACTGCGGATCTTTTCCGCGCAGACGAGGGCCGTGTACATGTAGTCGCGCATGATATCCTCACGCGACGCACCGAGGGCGTACAGCAGCAGCGCAGCTGCAACTCCGGCTCTGTCCTTTCCCATTGCGCAGTGGAACAGCACGGCGCCGTCCCCGTTTGCAAGGACACAGTCGAAAAAACGGCGATACTGCTGCACGGCGTTTTCGCTCTCGACCAGTATCGGATACAGCGAGCGCATTTTCGCCATGCCGCCCTCCCTGAGATCCCGGGCATAGTCTGCGCGCTTCAGGCCGTCGTAGGGGTCCTCGACGGATTCGCGCGTTATGCCGGGGATAAGATCGGACACCACGGGACAGTGCACAAAGCGCACACCGTCCGGCAGCCTGTCCTTTTTAAGAGCCAGCTCCGAGGGACTCCGGAGATCGACGACCGCGGAAAGCCTTATGTGGGTCAGCTTTTCGAGATCTGCCTCCGTGAGCCGCGAGAGTTCGCCCGATCTTATGAGTTTGTGCTTTTTTACCGTTCTGCCTCCGGCGGCCCGGATGCCTCCGAGGTCGCGGGCATTTATCTGGCCGCGGAGAAAGCTCTCGGGCAGATAGCTCATAGGCCCGCGTCCATCGCCTCTGCGCGGTCGATGAGCTTCTGCACGAAGTCATCGGTCCAGAAGCCGGTGAAGTGCAGCAGGTCTATGACCGAGAAGCGGTTGCGCATGAGGTGGCAGTTGGTGACGGCCCAGCGGACGGTCTTTTCGTCCACGGGGAAGTTGAGCTTTGAATATCTTGTGGGTGCGTTTGCCTTGTGCATGCAGCCGGCAATGTACTCGGGCTTCTTGACCCAGGGCGCGACGGTGTTTTTGAACTCGTCGAAGCTATCGAGGAAGGCCTTGAACTCGGCCTTGTGATCGTGCCAGCGCTGCAGCTTCTTCTGATAATCGGCCCAGCACTCGTTTGCGGCGTTGTGCGTATCGTCGAGCCAGTCAAAGGCGGCTTTCACGCGCGGCTCCATCTCCTCAAAAGAGGGATAGCACTTGTCGGGATCGACCTGCTTCGGGTCGAAGTCGTTCAGGAGCCAGTCCCAGATTATCTCAGACATGATGCCCGAAACGGCGACCTGGGTGCCGTGGTAGCAGATGCCGGTCTTGCGCACGCCGGAGGCCATATCGACAAGATGGCTCATGACGTGCTCCGAACCCGAGGCGGGGGAGCTCTCGTTTGCAAGACCCATGGAAAGGCCGCTGAGAGTCAGAACGTTTGCGAGCTCACCGAGCGTCCTGGCGTCGCCCGCCGCGAGCTTGCCGGAGTTTTCGAGCAGCCTGTCGCACTGGGTGCGGATCATGTCCGAGGGCGCGGTGTGGAAATTCTGCCCCATGCCGAGAACGTTGCCGAGATACCAGTCAACGGGTGCCGTCCAGGTTGCGACAAGGTCGCCGTAGCCGCTGACGTTCATCTCCGCGGGAGCAGCGGCGACGATGTCGAGGTCGATGATGAGAATGAGCGGATAGCGTGAGTGAACGGTGCGCTTAACGCCGTTAATGAGCATGACCGATGAGTCGTCGGAGAAGGCGTTTACAGACAGCGCGGTCTGGACGATGACCAGCGGCAGCGGGTTTTCGTGGTCGTAGTAATAGGTGGAATACTTGCACAGATCGCAGATCGTGCCGCCGCCTATGCCGACGACGATGTCCTTGCCCTCAAAATGCGCCTGTATCCTGGCTGCGTTTTCCGGCGTTGCATGGACGATGCTGTCCGGCTCGCTTATAACGAGCCATTCGACCTCGTATTCCTCGTCAAGATAAGCCTTCACAGCCTCCTTGACGTTCTTTCCGTCCACATCGACGATCTCCGTGGGACCCGTTACCATGAGGACCTTTTTGCCCCCGGTAAGGCTCTTTACGGCGGAGCAGACCTTCTTGGCCGCACCGTGCTCGATGTGTATCTCCTTCATGCCGATGCCGCAGAGCCTGTCGGAACCGGGCTGCGCCTTGAGTATCGTGCGCAGCTCGTCAAGCTTTGTTGCGTCGGCTTCTATCAAACGGTTGTCAATCATTTTCGATTACTTCCTTATTAAAATTATGCCTTGTAGTATTTGTTGAAAAACGGCTCCATGGTGTAGTAGCACTCGTAGTAGCGCTCGTATGCCTCGTCGTAAGCGGGCTTCTTGCTCAGATCCGGCTCGTAGGTCGCGCCGAGCTCGACCATGGCCTCGGCCGCCTCGTCAAGGCTTGCAAAGTTGCCCTCGGCGACGGATGCGAGCATTGCCGCGCCTATTGCCGCGCCCTCGGGGTTCTTGGTGGCTACCAGCGGCTTGCCGAGCACGTCGGCCTTCATCTGGCACCAGAACGGAGACTTTGTCGAACCGCCGACTATGCGGACGCTCGAGCAGTCCATGCCGATCTCCCCGAACCTGTCAACGTTGTCCCTCAGACCGAAGGAGATGCCCTCAAACACCGCGCGGGACATGTCGTCGAGCGTGTGGCTGAGCGTAAGTCCGGTGAATGTGCCGCGTGCGCAGCCGTTCCACGTCGGGGTCATCGCGCCGCCCATACAGGGCAGGAAGGTCACGCCGTTGGAGCCTATGGGGCTGCGCTTTGCCTGCGTGTTCATCAGGTCGTAGTTCGGCAGGCGCAGGATGGTGTCCTTGTACCATCTCGTCGAGCCGCCGGATACAAAGCCGGGGTTCTCTATCAGCCACAGGCGGGAGTCGGCGGAATGGTGGGTCTCAACAAGACCCTTTTTGTCGAAAACGGGCTTGTCGGAGGTTCCGGCAACGGGCTCGGCAGTGCCGGTTATGTCGCAGACCATGCCGGGCTTTACGAGACCCGAGCCGAGGCATGCACTGTGCTCGTCACCGGTGCCGCAGATGACCTTGGTTCTGGTCGTAAGACCCAGACGGCGCGCAACCATCTCCGTGAGCGTTCCGACGACGGTTTCCGCCTTGACTATTTTGCCCAGCAGCTCCGGGTCGAGGCCAAAGGCGTTTGCCAGCTCCGGCGACCATTTCTTTTCGGATACGTTGTATATCATCGAGGCCGATGCCTGCGCGTAGTCAACGGCGGCGGTGCCGGTCATCCAGTAGACCATGTAGCTGTCAACGTTCAGCAGATACTTGGCCTTCGCAAAGACCTCGGGGAGGTTTTTCTTCGTCCACAGCATCTTTGCCGCAGTGTGGGTGGAATCGAGGTTGAGGCCCGATATCTCGAAAACGCGCGCGGGATCGACGATCTTTGCGACCTCGGCAGTCTCTGCTTCGGCGCGGCGGTCGAGCCAGATGATGCAGTTGCTCAGCGCGTTGCCGTTTTCGTCGGCGGCAATTACGGAGTCGTTTATCGCGTCCATGCCGATCGTGCCGATTTCTGCGGGATCAACGCCGCTGTCGGCGATAAGCTGCTTTATGACGGTGGTGAAGGAATGAAGGTAGTCCTCGACGGGCTGCTCCGCCCAGCCGGGATTTGGATATATGGGATCGTGTGCACAGGTGGCTTCGGCAACTATCTTGCCCGAGGGATCGACGAGCAGTCCCTTGAGCGACTGTGTGCCGAGGTCAACGCCGATTACATAGCTCATGGTTTTTCTCCTTTTCTAAATACTCAAAAAGCGGCATCGCCATTTGACGATGCCGCTATGGCGTTTTGCTTACTTATGATATTGCCGGTGAAGCGATCACTGATCCTCGGGTTCTACGAGGAATGTGCCGTTCTTGTTCTTGCAGGCCGCGGCGTAGTAGATCATTGCAACGACGAAGAAGCCGAAGGCGATGATGCACAGCAGCGGGGACTTGCCCGCTACGGCGCTGTAGATGGAAGCGGCGGCGACGATGACGCAGAAGGGAACACCGAGGTAGCCCAGCCACTTGGGGCACTTGTAGGGACGCGGCATGTCCTTCTGATCCTTGCCGAGCTTGATCCAGGAAGCGAAGCAGCACAGTGCCATGAATGCAGAGCCGATGCCCGCAATGACAACGATAACGTCAACAGAGCCGATGAGGGTCAGGACGATGCCGATGACGGAGGTGGTCAGCAGAGCGTTGATGGGGGTGCCGTTCTTGTCGAGCTTGCCGAGGTAGCCGGGCAGGCACTTGCAGCGTGCCAGAGCGTAGGTCTGACGGGACTGGCCGATGATGATGCCGTTGAGGGAGGCGATAAGGCCGATCATTGCGATGACGATGAATACGATGCTCATCGTGCTGCCCTCACCGAAGAGGTGATTGATGACGTTTGCAATGGGGGCATCGTTCTTGAGAAGCTCTTCCTTGGGCAGGAGAGAGAAGGTGGTGACGAGCATGAGCATACCGCCGACGAGCAGGGTGAAGATACCGACGATGAAGCCCTTGGGAATGTCCTTGGAGGGGTTCTTGCACTCCTCTGCGCCCATGCCGCCTGCCTCGAATGCGAGGAAGAACCATACGGCGTAGGGGATGGCGACGAAGATGCCCTTGATGCCGCCGAGCTCACCCATCTGGCCGAGCAGGCTGAAGTCTGCGTGAGGCAGACCGATGCAGGCGTAGAAGACAACGCCGATAACACCGATGATGGTGACGACAAGGCCGATTGCCTGACCGGCCTCGATGCCGCGCATGTTGATGAACAGGAAGATCAGGTATGCGACGACGGATGCGACGACTGCGGGAACGGAGGGGAACAGAGTGTGTACATATGCGCCGACTGCGATGCATATGCCGGGGGTGCAGAACAGGGATTCAACGAGATAGCTGAAGCCTGCGAAGAAGCCTGCGCCGCGGCCGAATGCTTTTTCGGTGTATGCTGCGGGGCCTGCGGAGCTGGGGATGGCGGTTGCAAGCTCTGCGAACATGAATGCGAAGGGAACGTAGAACAGAATGGCTATTGCCATTGCGATGAGACAACCGGTGAAGTTGGTCTCGGATGCGATGTAGTTCCAGCCGTAGTAGCTGCCGGAAATGACCGCGCCGACCGCAACTGACCAGATACCGGCGGCAGTCAGGGCTTTTTTCAGTTTGTTTTCTTCCACGAGTATATACCTCCTATTTTTTATCTGTACCGTGTACAGTCAAGTACGATCACTTCTGTGCCATGTAGTCAGCGACGGCCTTGAGGTTATCGCGGAAGCTGCCGTCGGCGACGAATTTCTTCTCGAAGAGAGCGGAGCCCATGGTGAAGGTCCAGGGAGCGATATCGAACATGGTGTCGATGCGCTCGAAGCTGTTGATGGAGCCGGCGATGCAGATCTCGGCATCGACTGCGGCGCAGAACTCGCGTGCGAGCTTTTCGCCGTCAACGACGTGACGGTAGGCAAGAATGTCAAAGCCCTTGATGCCCTTTGCCATGAGATCCTTCGCGTTCCGGATGATCTCCTCGTTCGTGCCCTCAAGGATGCTGGGGCTGCCGGATACCTTGCCGACGAAGGGCAGGTAAGCCATACCGTTTTCCTTGAGAAGCTTTGCGACGGAGTCGTAGTACACGGTGCCCATGAGATAATCAAAGCCGCAGTCGATGGCGGTCTGAGCTCCGTCGAGGCAGCTTGCCTCGTCATAGGTGACGACCTCGAGGAAGGTGGTCTTGCCGGCTGCCTTCATTGCTCCGGCGACCTTTTTCATCTCGTCCTTGGGCAGACCAACGTTCTTAAAGCCCCAGAACTTTACCGGCAGGTCCTTGCACTGCTCGAATATCTCGCCTGCGTCCTTTACGGTTACGTCATGATGCGTCAGCATGATTATGATCTCAGGTTTCATTTTTTCGTCTCCTTTTCATTTTCTTTCTCGGTAAAAACCGATCCCGTTTTTTACGAAAATAATAATATTTCAGTTTTTTTAAAATGTAAATAAAAAACGCACGCGCAAAAAAGCCGCATAATGCCTAAGTTGGCGATGACTTTGAATATTTGCGCGTTTCGCTTATTTTTCGCATAAAATGCGCGTTTCGCTCACGCGTTTTTTACATTTCACACAAAAACAGAGTATAAATTTTTACACTTTGCTTAGCTAAAGAATGATGCATTTTTAACAAAAAAACAGTAAAAATTTGTTGCTTTAGTCAGACGTTTTGTGCTTTTGCACAAAATAAATATGACCCAATTGTTAAAAGCACACAAGGAAACCTTAACGCGCCGCTTTTTGCGTAAACGGGCAAAAAACACACGGAACGCTCATTTTACCGAACGTTCCGTGTGAATGTGACCGTGCCTATTAAATTTCCGCGGCGGTGCCGAGACGGCCGTAGCCGTCGTAAGCGTAGAGCTGTTTTTTGCTCTCGTCGCCGTAGATGGCGACTGCGTCGGCAACGAAAAACGTGTGATCGCCGATGCTCATCATATCGCTGAGCCTGCACTCGAAAACGACCTTGCTCTCCCGCACGACCTTGGGAGCTATCTCCCTTGCCTCGGCAAGCTCTATGCCGAATTCGGCGGCCTTGTCCGTGCTTCTGCCGGAGCAGCTGCCGCAGCGGAGCGCGGACTCTTTGAGCGCCTCGTCAACGATGCACAGCGCAAACTCTCCGCCCTCGCGGATATTGCCGCCGCTGTAGCCCTTGTTGCTCAGACAGGCGCCGAGCTTCACGGGGTGATTGCTCAGATACGTCCACCATGAAACGGCCATGACGTTCGTTTTGCCCTCGGCATCCTTCGAGGTGAGCAGCGCAAATGGCGCCGGTGCGGTCATGCGCTGAGCCTGACCTATTGTGAGATCCTTCATGATATCCCTCCTTGCTTAACTTGCCTGAAATGAGATTGTCTAAAAAATCTATGCTGCGAGGAAAGATATCCGCGCAGCAGGGGAGTTTGAGGAGGCAGGACTCCGCCTCCTCTTCGGTTTAAATTAACATACCGTGCAGGTCTTGGCAAGCTTATTTTTTCGCCATGTAGTCAGCGACGGCCTTGAGGTTATCGCGGAAGCTGCCGTCGGCGACAAATTTCTTCTCGAAGAGAGCGGAGCCCATGGTGAAGGTCCAGGGAGCGATATCGAACATGGTGTCGATGCGCTCGAAGCTGTTGATGGAGCCGGCGATGCAGATCTCGGCATCGACTGCGGCGCAGAACTCGCGTGCGAGCTTTTCGCCGTCAACGACGTGACGGTAGGCAAGAATGTCAAAGCCCTTGATGCCCTTTGCCATGAGATCCTTCGCGTTCCGGATGATCTCCTCGTTCGTGCCCTCAAGGATGCTGGGGCTGCCGGATACCTTGCCGACGAAGGGCAGGTAAGCCATACCGTTTTCCTTGAGAAGCTTTGCGACGGAGTCGTAGTACACGGTGCCCATGAGATAATCAAAGCCGCAGTCGATGGCGGTCTGAGCTCCGTCGAGGCAGCTTGCCTCGTCATAGGTGACGACCTCGAGGAAGGTGGTCTTGCCGGCTGCCTTCATTGCTCCGGCGACCTTTTTCATCTCGTCCTTGGGCAGACCAACGTTCTTAAAGCCCCAGAACTTTACCGGCAGGTCCTTGCACTGCTCGAATATCTCGCCTGCGTCCTTTACGGTTACGTCATGATGCGTCAGCATGATTATGATCTCAGGTTTCATTTTTTCGTCTCCTTGTAAAACATTATGTTGATGCTGCCGGCCATGCAAAGAAATTCAAATGCACGGCCGCAGAGGGGAATGACCCAACAACTACAGTATAAAAATAGTAGGAATTTCGCCTTTCGTCAACTCGCGGAAGATGCCTCAAACTGTGCGAAAAGGAAGATACCTGCAATTTTGCGCGTTTCGCGCAAAAAACTTTTGCTTTTGAGCGTGTTGTTCCGAAAAAATTATTGATTTCTCACAAAAAAACTCTTTATTTTTCTACATCCGCGTCATATAATTAAGCTCATAGACATACACGTTTTGGACAGAACACGAATTTCGCATCAGGGAGTGACAGATATGAAGACCAGTATTCGTGAGCAGAAGATAATAAGCATCCTCGAAAGCCGCGGAGAGATGTCCGTCAATGCGCTGAGCGAAAACCTCGGCGTTTCCGTATCGACGCTGCGCAAGCAGCTTGCGGATATGCAGAACAGAAAGCTCATTATCCGCACCTACGGCGGCGTCATGTCGGCAAACCGCTTTCCGGACGAGACCTTCGACAGCAAGCTGCACAAAAGCGTTTCCGAAAAGCGGCGCATCGCAACTCGCGCAAGGCAGCTCGTGCATGACGGCGACTCGATATCCCTCGGCAGCGGCACGACGGTGTACGCGCTCAGCAACCTCCTTGATGACCTCGACACCGCGACTATATACACAAACTCCATGCAGGCGGCGGATTTTCTTGCACGCTGCGCCTCGCTGGACGTTCACATCTGCGGCGGAATAATCCGAAGCTCCACCGGCACCATCATCGGCAACGAGGCCTTCAATTTTTTCAACGGCATCTGCGTTGACTATGCCTTTATAAGCTGCGACGCCATCGACGATAACGGCGAGGTATACAGCGATAACATTGCCGTGGCCGCGGTCGAGAGCGCGGTTTTGAAAAACGCAAAGCATAAATACGTTCTGTGCGACTCGTCAAAGCTCGGCAAGCGCTCTATAGCGCATATAGTGGACCTCAAGGAATGCGATGCGCTCATAACCGGCCGCAGCGGCGGAACGGTGACGGATAAGCTTGCCTACTCCGTGAATGTAGACTTGGTATGATGTAAAAATGCACCGGTTGACCGGTGCATTTTTCATGCCTTTATTATTCGCCGAAGTCGAGGACGCGCAGCATGCGCACGAGGGTGAGCCTGTTGCGGATGGCGGCCGAAATGGGGAGCATCTCCTGCTCGAGCGCGGGGTCTATGCCGATGTGTTCGGGCAGATATTTTGCGTTGCAGCCCTTGTAGAGCGCCTCCATTTCCTCGACGGAGGGGATCTTGTCTATCATGGCGCGTATCTCGTCCCAGTGATCGACGATGTTCTGCGCCTCGAAGGTCGCAAGGACGTCGTTTGCGTTTTCCTTGATGATGCCCGGCGCGAGCCTGTCACCGAATTTTTCTCTTATCCACTGCTCGCTGAGCGGCTCGAAGGGCTTTGCCTTGGGCGTGGGCAGGGAAGCGAGGCGGTGATATTCCTTTATGCAGGCGAAGGTGCCTACGCCGACGCACTCGCCGTGGATGCCCTCGGCCTTTTCAAAGCGCGGCGGCTGCATCTCGACAAGGTGCGCCATGAGGTGCTCTGCACCCGAGGCTGCGCGCGAGTGGTTGAGAAGCTGCATGGTAAGGCCGCTCTTCATCTGTGCCATGGTCATCGCCTCGTGGTCGGCAACGCCGGTCGCCGCGTATTTATCGGCGGCTTCGCGCATGATATCGAGTGCCTCCTGAGCAAGATCGGCTACCATCGGGCAGTAGTACTCATCCGCGACGAGCTTGGAGACCTTCCAGTCGAAAAGTGAGATGTACTTGGAGAGAATGTCGTTTATGCCGCTTGCTACGAGGCGTGCCGGCGCACCCTTTATGATGTCGAGGTCGGCAACGACGAGGACCGGAGCGCACATCGGCGTGGATTTCTTCTGACCGTTCAAAATGGCCGAGCAAATATTCGCCGTAAAGCCGTCGGAGGAGGCAAGCGTCGGGATGGCGACGAAGGGAATGCCGAGCTTGTATGCGGGATAGCGGCCGAAGTCCATGATCGTACCCGCACCGTAGGCTACGATGACCTCGGGGGAGTCGAGCTTTGTCATCATCTCCTCGATAACGGTGTCCTCCGCGCGCAGGCCGTTTGCCTCGAGCACGATCTCCTGATCGGCGGCAACGTGCTTGCCCTCCGTGAGCTTGTAGATAACAGTGTCGTAGATAACGGCACGCTTTTTGCCGGCAAGGCCGACGTCGGCCATGTACTGCTCGAAGTTGTTTATCGCGCCGTATTCGACGACGACTTTTTTTGTTTCAAGCTCATGGTCTCTGCCGCAGACGCATTTGCCGACGTATTTTTCGCAATCCATGATCATGGTAAAACACCTCAATTTTTTAAATTCTGATTCAATATTAACGAAGCCTCATCTTTAAGTCAAGAGCGAAAAATGACGAAAAAAACGGGCAAAGCCACAATAGCCTGCCCGATTTTTGGTCAAATCATATATTTTTTTATAGCCTCGCCGACCGTTTCGGGGTCAATGCTGACGCTGATAACAACTTCAATATTTTCTCTCTCGGAGAAGCCTTCGAGCCAATCGAGAAATTCGCCGAACATGACGGGATCCTTGTTGCTTACGATCTTGTAGAAGTTATCGACAAAAACGTGGGTGATGTCGTAGTTGCCGGAATGCAGACCGCAGATGAAACCCTTGATGAACTCGTAAGAGCCGATGTCGTACGAGCCGGCTTCGATAAGACGGGCCTGATAGGGAATATCAAATGTGAGCTTCTTTTCCTTTTCGATGCAGACGACGTCGCCGTTTTCCATGGCGACGGCCTCGCGGACGAGATCGACCAGACGCTTGGTCTTGCCGCTGCCCTTCAGACCCATGATCAACTTAACCATTTTGACCACTCTCCTTTTCAGTTGTTAAGTTAAAGTTTTTTTGTTGAACTTAGATTAACATTTTTCCGCATGTAAAGCAAGAGTAAAAGTGTTAATAAAAAATAAAAGCACGAACGCGGCGATTCTGCGTTCGTGCTTTCCTGCGTTATACGCCCGGTTTGCCGAGCATTCTGAACATGTTCTTCTTATAGGCCTCGACGCCGGGCTGGTCGAAGGGGTTCACGCCCGACATATAGCCGGAGATGGCGCAGGCAAGCTCGAAAAAGCACACGAGCTCGGCAAAGCCCGCTTCGTCGCGCGCCGGAACGCTTATGCCGATGTTGGGAACACCGCCGGATATGTGCGCGGCCTTCACAGCGTCGGCCGCCGTGCGGCAGATGTCGGCATAGTCCTTGCCGGCAAGGTAGTTAAGCCCGTCGGGATCGCCCATCTCAAAGGGAACCGATACGCTGCTGCGCGTTTTCTCGAAGCTCACGACCGTCTCCATCAGCGTGCGCGGCCCGTCCTGTATGTACTGGCCCATCGAATGCAGGTCGGCGGTGAACTCGACCGAGGCGGGGAAGATGCCTATGCCGTTTTTGCCCTCGCTTTCGCCGTAGAGCTGCTTCCACCACTCGGCCATGAAGCGGAACGACGGCTCGTAGCAGCCGAGTATCTCTATGCTGCGGCCGTGGCCGTAGAGATACTGCCGTGCCGCCGCGTACTGCCATGCCGGATTTTCCGGCGAGCGCAGGTCGAGCTCCTTGAACGCGGCAATGGCGGAGCTTATGACCGCCTTTATGTCGATGCCGGCGACCGCCATCGGGAGCAGGCCGACCGCCGAGAGAACGCTGTATCTGCCGCCGACGTCGTCGGGGACGACGAAGCACTCCCAGCCCTCCGCGTCGGCAAGGGACTTGAGCGCGCCGCGATGTGCGTCGGTGGTTGCGAAAATGTGCTTTTTAGCGGCCGTACCGTATTTGTCGCGCAGCATTTTTCTGAAAACACGGAATGCCAGCGCGGGCTCCAGAGTCGTGCCGGATTTGGATATGACGTTTATGTCAAAGTCCATGTCGCCGAGCTGAGCGACCGTATCGCTCAGAGCGTCGGGCGAGAGACCGTTTCCGACGAAGAATATTTTCGGATCGCCTTCCGCGGGAACGGGGCGCAGAAGCTCTATCGCGCCGCGTGCGCCGAGATACGAGCCGCCTATGCCGATAACGACGAGCGCCTTCGAGCGTCCGCGTATGCGCTGCGCCGCCGCGAGTATGGCCTTGAGCTCACCGTCGCGTATGCGCTGCGGAAGCTCCGTCCAGCCCGTGAATTCGCTGCCGGCGCCGCTTTTGTCGCTGAGCGTCCTGTGTGCCGCCGCGGCAGAAGCAAAGTCAAGCTCCGCAGGATCAAAAAAAGCGGAAGTTCCCGATAGATCGACCTTGACCATGATTATCCCTCCGTATCGTTTTATAAGCCCATATTATACACCCGGCGTATGAAAAAGCAAGGATAATATGTCGGGGTGGGGGATGAGCGATAAATTTAAACCGCTGTTAACGTTAAAGTGGTGCACCGTCACAGGCCGACATAGCTTTTTAAAAGCTCAAGCAGCGTCGAGGAGAAGCCGGCCCGGGAAACGGAAGAGTCGGAAACGAGCGGCACGGTGTACAGCACGGTCCCTCCGGAGGAAACGCGGAGCGTTCCTATGCGCTGTCCCTCGGCTACGGGTGCGGTCAGCGTATCGGGCAGATCTGTCTCGTAGCTTAGCTCACCCGTGCCGCTTTTGGGAACAAGTGCTGCCTGCGCGCCGTCATACAGAGGCTGAACGCTGTCGGCATCTCCGAGGCTGACGTGCACCGGCGGCAGCACGTCGGGAGCTCTCAGCGGCAGCAGACGGTAGTTTGCAAAGCCGTAGTTCAAAAGTGCCATCGCATCGGCGTTGCGCGCGTCGGAGCCGGCGGCATGCATGACGACGGCGATGTACTCTATCCCTTCGCGCTCGGCGGTGGCCGACAGGCAGTACATGGCCTTTTCGGTGAAGCCGGTCTTGAGCCCCGTGCAGCCGTCGTAACGGTACACGAGCCTGTTGGTGTTTGTGAGGCCGAACTCGCCGCCGCGGATGCTGTCCGTCCAGATGGTGCTGTACTGCTTTATCAGGTCGTGACGTATGAGCTCGCGGCTCATTACGGCTACGTCATAGGCACTCGTATAGTGTCCGTCATCATCGAAAAGGCCGGTGCAGTTTTTGAAAACCGTATCCTCCATGCCGAGCTCACGCGCTCGTTCGTTCATGTGCGAAACGAAGGCCTGCTCCGTGCCGCACAGGTGCTCGGCCATGGCCACGGCACAGTCGTTTGCCGATACGACGCAGATGCATTTGAGCATTTCGCCGACGCTCATTTTCTCGCCCTGCTCAAGATACACGCAGCTCCCGCCGAAGGAGGCCGCACGCTCGGATGCCGTGACCGTGTCCTCAAGGCTTATATCGCCGCGCTCTATTGCCTCGACGATGAGCAGCATCGTCATGACCTTTGTGACGCTTGCCGGAGGCAGCTTTTCATGTGCGTTTTTCTCGTATATTACCTCGCCGGTCACCTTTTCCGTGAGTATCGCCGAGGGCGCTGAGATCTCGATATCGTTATCGGTGAGAGTGTTTACCGCATACACCGGACTTGTCAGCATAAGGCTGCACAGTACGGCGCAGATGAGCTTTTTCATGGGTCATCCACCTCCGATAAAGCCTATGACGGTCCCGGAAAATGATGCACAGGTTGCGCAATTATGCTTTATTCGACGGAAAATGAATTTTTGCTTACTCACGCTGCCGGAAAAATATATTGAATATCAATAGGTTTTGAACATTTTCAACAGAGTTTTCAACACATATAAGCGGAGAATATTCAATGTGCAGGTTTACATAACGCATTTTATGCCGAATTTACGGCCTTATTATTGACGATATCCGCATGAGATAGTAATATAAAATCACAAGGGGTGAGGACTATGGAAAATAAGCATAAATATTCACAGTATGTCGGTTGGGGCGTTACGGCCTTTGCCGTCATCGCCGCCGGAGTCCTGTTTTATTTCGGCATCGACTACATGGGCAATGTCATGAGCGCCCTCGGCAAGCTCATGGGAATATTAAGCCCCTTCATATGGGGCCTTGTCATATCGTATCTGCTCATCCCGTCGATGATGATGTACGAGCGCAGGCTCTTTAAGCCCCTCGCGGCGCGGATAAACAAAACAAAGCCGCGCATAAAAAAGGACAGCAAGCTGCCGCGCGTGCTGTCGCTGATCCTTGCCGAGATCGTCATGCTGCTCATAATCACGGCGCTGTTTTATCTCATCGTCCCGCAGGTCTATGACAGCATATCGGCCATCATAACAAACAGCCCGTCGTATTTCGACACTGCCTATTCCGCGATAGACAATCTGCTCAAGGACTATCCCGAGATAGAGCAGTACGCAACGAAGATATTCGGAAACCTGACCGACGCTCTGACAAAATGGGGCACAAACACCCTGCTGCCGAGCATGGAGAACATAGTTGCGAACATTACAAACGGCGTGTTCTACGTCCTCAAGGGGCTTTATAACGTCGTCATCGGCATCATCGTTTCGGTGTACATCCTCTATAACAAGGAGCCCTTTATTGCCCACTACAGGAAGATACTTTACAGCATTTTTTCTCCGGAGCACGCAAAGCACATCATCTCGGCTCTGCGCTTTGCGGACAAGACCTTCATGGGCTTTATAAGCGGAAAGCTGCTTGACAGCGCGATAATAGGAGTGCTGTGCTATCTCGGCTGCGTGGCGCTTAAAATGCCGTATGCGCTGCTCATATCCGTCATCGTCGGCGTGACGAACGTCATACCGTTCTTCGGTCCCTTTATCGGTGCGGTACCCTCGGCGCTTCTGGTGCTGCTGGTAGACCCCAAGATGTGCCTGTGGTTTATCATCTTCGTGTTTGTTCTCCAGCAGCTCGACGGCAACGTCATAGGCCCCAAGATCCTCGGCACGTCGATCGGCATAAACGGCTTCTGGGTGCTGTTTTCCATCGTCCTGTTCGGCGGCATATTCGGCTTCTGGGGAATGCTGCTGGGCGTTCCGGCCTTCGTCATAATCTACACCGCGCTTGAGATGCTCATTGACCGCAAGCTCAAGCGGCATAAGCTCCCGACAGATGCGAACGAATATATGAACCTCGACTATATAGACCCCGAAACGCTCGAGCCCGTGCCAAAGCGCAGGACAAAGAAAGAAGCGGACGGGGAAGAAAGGAAATAAAGAAAAAAGGCTGTACCGAACGGGTACAGCCTTGAAATTTCGGGCTCATCTGTGCGCAAGCGTATCGTGTGCACGCTTTAAGGACGAGCACAGGGCGAGGACCTCATCCTCGGTGCTGTAGCGCGAAAAGCTTATCCTCACTGCGCCGTCAATGATCTGCGCGGGAAGACGCATTGCCTCAAGCACATGGCTGCGCCCGCCCTTCTTGCAGGCCGAGGAGCGCGAAACGTAAATGCCGTCGGCCTCAAGGAAGTTCATCAGCACCTCGCTGCGCCAGCCGGGCAGCGATACGCTCAGAATATGCGGAGCGCCGCCGCCGATGATAAGCGCCTCTGGGATACCGGCACAGATCGTATCGGCCGCGAGGGTGCGCAGGGCGGCCATTTTTCTGCAATTATCCTCCATGCCGGCAAAGGCTGCCTCGGCCGCCTTGCCGAAGGCCGCTATCTGCGGCATGGCCTCCGTTCCGGCGCGAAGTCCGCTTTCCTGAGCGCCTCCGCGAATCAGGGGCTTGATTTTGACCCCCGTTTTGATATACAATGCGCCTATGCCCTTCGGCGCATGGATCTTGTGGCCGCTTATGCTGATCATATCCGCGCCGAGCTTTTTTGCGGAAAACGGGACCTTCATGAAGCCCTGAACGGCATCGGTGTGCAAAAGAGCCTTCGAGCCCTCGGCTCTGAGCATTTTTGCGACGGCGGCAATGTCCGTCACGCCGCCTGTCTCGTTGTTTACCATCATGAGCGTTACGAGCACCGTGTCCTCACGCAGAGCGGCTCTGACCGAATCAACGGCGATCGATCCGTCCTTTTCCGGCGCAAGATACGTCACCTCAAAGCCGCGGCTTTCAAGTTCGGCGAGCGTTTTGCGCACCGCGTCGTGCTCGACGGCGGAGGAGATGATATGTCTTCCGCGTCTTGCGGCGCTCTCCGCGCCCCTTGTTATTGCCCAGACGTCGCTTTCCGAGCCGCAGGAGGTGAAATACAGCTCCTGCGCCGTGCAGCCGAGCGCCGAAGCTATCTGCGAGCGCGCGGTGTCGAGGTACACCTTGGCCTCGCGGCCCTTCGTATGCGTCGAGCTCGGATTTCCGTAGCATTCGGTCATGACCCTGTACGCAATGTCCGCAGCCTCGGGGCAGACGCGCGTCGTGGCCGCGTTATCCAAATAAATTTCCATTTATCTTACTCCTTGGGAGATGATTTCGTGAGATACATTATATACACTCTCGGCTGCAAGGTCAACCAGTATGAAACGCAGGCCATAGAGGCACTGCTCGTTTCGCGCGGGCATAAGCCCTGCCGCGCGGGCGAGATCGCCGATGCCGTTATCGTAAATACCTGCGCCGTCACAGCCGAGGCGGGACGCAAATCGCGTCAGGCCATTCACCGCCTGCGCGAGGAAAACCCCGGCGCGGTCGCGGCGGTACTGGGCTGCTACTCGCAGCTGAGCCCGGATGCCGTTGAAAAGCTCGGCGCGGATATCGTCTACGGCACGGCCGACAGACAGAAGCTCGTCGATGCCGTCGAAAAGGCGGTCAGCACAGGCGAGGGTGAGAGAACGCTCGACAAGCCGTTTGAACGCCGCGTATTCGAGGAGCTTACCGCGGGCGCGGTGTCCGGCCACACAAGGGCGCTGTTGAAGATACAGGACGGCTGCGTAAACTTCTGCTCGTACTGCATAATCCCGTACACGCGCGGCAGAGTGCGCAGTCTGCCGGTGGCCTCCGCCGTGCAGCAGGCAGCGGAGCTCGACAGCAAGGGCTACCGTGAGCTTGTCATAACCGGCATCGAGATCGCGTCCTACGGCGTCGACCTTCCGGGAAAGCCCGGCCTTGCCGACGTTGTCTGCGCCGTCGCCGATGCAGCGCCGCATATGCGCATACGTCTCGGTTCCATCGAGCCGAGCGTCATAACAGAGGAGTTCTGCCGTAAGATAGCCGCATGCGGCAGCGTGTGCAGGCATTTTCACCTTTCCCTGCAATCTGGCTGCGACGCGACGCTCAAGGCCATGAACCGCAAGTACGACACAGCCCGCTTTTACGAGGCCATGCAGCTGCTGCGGAGCTATTTCCCCGACTGCGGCATGACCTGCGATGTTATCGTGGGCTTTCCGGGCGAGACTGAAGCGCATCAGAAGGAAACGCTTGCCTTTCTCGAAAAGGCGCGGTTTTCCGATGCACACATCTTCCCGTATTCGCGCCGTCCGGGAACGCCGGCGGACAAGATGGACGGGCAGATAGACAGGGCCGTCAAGGCGAAGCGCTCAAAGCAGGCGCGCGCAGTTGTCGCCGAAACGCGCAGAGCCTTTCTCGAGAGCATGGTAGGCAAAACGCTGCCTGTCTTGTTTGAAACGCAGGAGGGAGAGCTCTGGCAGGGACACAGCGATAACTACCTCGAGGTACGCGCCGGGGGAGAAGCGCTGCGCGGAACAGTACATAATGTCAGGATAAATGCGGTTTCGGACGGAATTTTAGTCGGAAATGTCATTTGACAGGGAACGGAAGAATAGCTATAATTTTAACAATGGCAAAAAACCGAACAGGAGGTGCTCACATTGTCAAGAGAAAAGGTATATAATTTTTCGGCAGGTCCGTCGATGATGCCGGAAAGTGTGCTCGAAAGAGCGGCAGGAGAGATAAGCGATTATAAGGGCAGCGGCATGTCCGTTATGGAGATGAGTCACCGAAGTTCACTGTTCGGCGAAATTTTTGCGGAAACAAAGCAGAAGCTCAAAGCAGCGCTCAAAGTGCCGGACAGTCATGAGATACTGTTTTTGCAGGGCGGCGCGACGCTCCAGTTTGCGGCGATACCGCTCAATTTGATGGGCGCCGGCGGCAGCGCCGACTATGCCGTGACGGGCAATTTCTCGTCCCTTGCGGCAAAGGAGGCCGAGAAGTACGGCCGGGTGCACATAGCCTGCTCGAGTGCCGACCGCGGCCACAGCTATATCCCCGCGCAGCTTGATCTCAGCAGCGGCTCGAGCTATTTTTACTACTGCGCCAACAACACCATCTACGGCACGGAGTGGCAGTCACTGCCCGATACGCAGGGGAAAACGATAGTCTGCGACATGTCCTCGGACATCCTGTCAAAGCCCGTGGACGTCTCCCGCTACGGTCTCATCTACGCCGGAGCGCAGAAGAACATGGCTCCCGCGGGGCTCACGGTCGTGATCATAGACAGGGCTCTTGCCGGATACCAGGCTGATATCTGTCCATCGGTCATGAGCTACGATACGCTCATCAAAAAGGACTCCATGCTCAACACTCCGCCCTGCTGGTGCATCTACATGCTCGGGCTCATGCTCGACTGGCTCGACGGCATCGGCGGCGTAAGCGCCATGCAGGAGATAAAAAAGGAGCGTGCCGGACTTGTATACGACGTGCTCGATAACAGCAGGCTCTATATCCCGCACGCCGAAAAAGGCTCGCGCAGCGATATGAACGTGACCTTCCGTACCGGCTCGGAGGAACTGGATGCGGAGTTTGTAAAGGGTGCTGCGGCCGAGGGGCTTTTAAACCTCAAGGGCCACAGGCTTACGGGCGGCATGCGTGCATCGCTGTACAACGCCATGCCAATGGAAGGTGCGCGCGCTCTCGCCGAATATATGAAAAAATTCGAGGTAGAACATAATGTATAACATAAAAACGATAAACAACATCTCGCCCGTCGGCCTTGACAAGCTCCGCGATAAGGGCTGCAATGTCGCGGCCGATATCGCAGCGCCCGACGGCATAATCGTCCGCAGCGCGGATATGCACGCATACGAGGTAAACCCCGAGCTTCTTGCCGTTGCGCGCGCGGGAGCCGGCTATAATAACATTCCCGTCGATAAATACGCCGAGCTCGGCGTTGTTGTGTTCAACAGTCCCGGTGCAAATGCGGAGGCAGTCAAGGAGCAGACCGTCTGCTCCATGGTCATGGCCTCGCGCGACGTTATCGGCAGCATAGAGTGGGTAAAGAGCATTGCCGGCGAGGGAGACAGGATACCCGCGCTCGTCGAAAAGGGCAAGAGCAGCTTTGCCGGTCCCGAGCTCATGGGCAAGACCGTCGGTGTGCTCGGTCTCGGCGCTACCGGCGCACTGGTCGCAAACGCCTGTCTTGCGCTGGACATGAACGTCATCGGTTACGACCCGTTTATGTCCGTCGATGCCGCGTGGCGGCTGTCGCGCGACGTTTCCAGAGCCGACGATATCTCCGAGATATTCCGCAGCTGCGACTATATCAGCATAAACATCCCCTATAATGAGGACACCCATCACATGCTCGACGCAAAGGCCTTTGCCGCCATGCGCGACGGCGTGAGGATAGTCAACGAGTCCCGCGCCGAGGTAGTTGACGACGATGCGATGCTCGCGGCGCTCGAGTCCGGCAAGGTCGCAAAGTACGTCACCGACTTCCCCAACGAGAAGATACTCGGAGGCAAGAACGTCATCGCTCTGCCGCATCTGGGAGCCTGTACGCCCGAGAGCGAGGACCGCTGCGCGGAGATGGCCGCAAAGCAGCTGTACGAGTACCTCAAAAACGGCAATATCACAAACTCCGTCAACCTGCCAGCCGCGAAGCTCGAGCGTATGGGCGTGTGCCGCCTGTGCGTCATCCACCACAATGTGCCCGGCATGATAAACCGCATCCTTGACCTGATAACGAAGAAAAACATAAACGTCGAGCACATGATAAACAAGCCCCGCGGCCACTACGCCTACACAATCATCGACCTTAACGACGAGATCTGGGAGGACACCGCAAACACCATCCGTGCCATGGACGACGTTCTCCGCGTCCGCGTGCTCTTTTAGAGGCGCACGGGCATTGTGCTTAACGTCTGCTGCGTCAGCCCGGCCTGATAATACCGACGAAGCAAGAACACCGCTGCGTAACGCAGCTGCGGCGCCGGATATGCGGCAGCATCTCGGAAACTGCGCCTTCCCCCTGCGGAGCTTGAGGGGAAGGTGCCGGCGATAGCCGACGGAAAAAAGAGAGCACAGATTTTGAAATCTGCGCTCTCTTTTTGCGTCTGATATTCAATTTAAGTGCCGGCTATGCGGAGTAAATTCTGCGCCTGCGTTACGCGGCGGATTTTTTGCCGGTATTATCCGATAGGGCAGCCGCGATCACCGTACAGGTGCAGACTTATTTCGCCTGTAAAAGTCCGCGGGCCTTTATGTAGCCGAGGATCGTTTCGACGGTGCCCTCGACGCCGAGCTTGGAGCTGTTGATGCACAGATCATAGTTCTGCGCGTCGCCCCAGAGCTGATCGCTGTAGTATTTGTAGAAGCTGGAGCGGTCCTTATCTACCTCTTTTATCTTCTTGCGGGCCTGAGCTTCGTCAAGACCCTGGCGTTTTTCGAGACACTTGATGCGCTCGTCCATGTCGCCGAGAATGAAGATGCTGACAACGTCGTCTCTGTCGTTGAGGACATAGTCGGCACAGCGTCCTACAAAGATGCAGTCCTCCTTCGACGCAATATCGCGTATCGCGTCAAACTGAGCGGAAACGACTTCCATGTTGAGCCGGAAATTCTCGTTCAGACCGTAGCCGCCGGCGTGGAGAAGGAAAGCGGACATGCGCTTTTCGTCGTATGCGTTGATAAGCTCACGGCTGAAATCCGAGTGCTTTGCCGCCTCGTCAACTATCTCCTTGTCGTAGCATTTGATGCCGAGCTTCTCCGCGAGGAGTCTTGCGATCTCTCTGCCGCTTGAGCCGTGCTGCCTGCCTATTGTGATGATCATAAATGACGCCTCCAATTTCATAAAATTTTTTATATTTATATTATAGCACTCTTTGTGAAAATTTCAACATATATTAATGGTTTTTCTGGCATACATTTTTGATATGATAAGGAAGAAAAGACTGATCGTGAATACGGCGCTTTTATCCGGGGCATCGCTTGTCATGAGCATTATCTCGATGGCGTTTCAGGTCTGGCTTGCCGGACGCATCGGCTCTGCGGGGATAGGGCTTTACCAGCTCGTAGTCTCGGTGTCGTTTCTGTGCACGACCTTCGCCGTCTCAGGCGTGAGGTTTGCGGCGACGCGGCTCGTTTCCGAGGAGATAGGCAGCGAGCGCACCGGCGGCATCGGCGCAGCCATGCACAGATGCTTTGCCTACAGCCTCGTTTTCGGTACGGCGGCATTTTTTCTCCTGCTCACGGGCGCGGAGGCGATCGGCTTTCTGTGGATAGGAGATGCGCGCACGGTAAGGGCGCTGCGCATCATGGCGTATGCGATGCCCATGGTGTCGCTCAGCTCGGCTGTGTCCGGCTATTTCACCGCCTGCGGCCGCGTGTGGAAGCCGGCGCTCGTACATCTTTTCGAGCAGCTTCTGACCATTGCGCTCGTCGCATTTTTCCTCGCGCACTCACCCGCAGGAGATATAGAGAAAAACTGCGCAGCCGTTATGCTCGGCACAGTCTGCGGCGACGCGGTATCGCTTTTGATGATGCTGCTGTTTTATGTTACCGACAGAGGGCGGTACACCGGCTCCGCGCCCGGGCAGCTGCGGCTCACCTCGCGTATGCTGCACATTGCGCTGCCGCTTGCCTTCTCGGCATATGCGCGCTCGGCGCTGTCAACGCTCGAGCATCTTCTGGTGCCGCGCGGCCTGAAGGCTGCGGGCTTTTCCGCCGACAGGGCGCTGTCCGGCTACGGAACGATACAGGGCATGGTCATGCCGGTAATAGCGTTTCCGGCCTGCTTTCTGACGGCGCTCAGCGAGCTTATGATACCCGAGCTTACCGAGGCGCAGATGCGCGGCGAGCGCGATGAGATACGTCGCACGGTGAGCTCACTTCTGAAAAAGGGAGCCGGCTATTCGCTTGCCGTCTCCCTTGTGATATTCGTTTTTGCCGACAGGCTCGGCATTGCAGTGTATTCCTCTCCGGATGCGGGATATTTCCTGCGCCTGCTCGCGCCGCTTATCCCGATAATGTACACCGATATGCTCTGCGACGGCTGCCTGAAGGGACTGGGTCAGCAGATGTGGAACATGGGGATAAATATCCTCGACGCGCTGCTGGGTGTGCTGCTTGTATGGCGCGTGCTGCCGGTCTGCGCCCTCACGGGATATATCTGCATCATTTATTTTAATGAGTGTCTGAATTTTGCCCTCAGCATACTGCGGCTGCGGAAGATCATCAGGCCCTGTTAGCTGCCCTGCGGTCGGCAAGCTTTTTATCGCCCTTGTGCAGCAGGGGGGATATGCGCTTGTACAGAAGCATGGTGAGCGCCGTCACGATAATGCCCTTTAAGAGGTTAAACGGCACGACGCAGAACAGCACAAGCGTCGAAACGCTGTTTATCGCGGAGTTTATGTCGCTGCCCATCTTGATTATCGCCTCGAGCGGCATACCGAAAAGCTCGGCGAAGGTAGGCAGAAGATACACGGCGTTGAACAGGCTGCCGAACACGGTCATGACGAGCGTACCGGCTATCATGCCGATAAGAGCCGTGCGCTTGCCCTTTTTCATGTGATAGATGCACGAGGCCGGGAGCACGAAGGAGCAGCCGACGACGAAGTTGGCAAAGTCGCCGACGAAAGCGGTGCTCGTTCCCTTGAACACGAGCTTTACGACGATCTTGAGAAGCTCGGCGACCACACCGGCCACGGGGCCGAGATAGAAGGTGCAGATCATGATGGGGATCTCGCTCAGGTCGATCTCATAAAAGCTCGGCGCGAAGAACAGGGGGATCTCAATGAACATCAGAACGCCGGCCATTGCGGAAAAAATGGCCGTGTAGGCGAGAAAGTGCGTGCTGCCGAGCTTCTTGCGGTTTTTCATCACAAAGCGCTCGAACAGCAGCGCCAGTACGAACAGGGCTGCGAATATGCCGAGGCATTCAAGCACGAACGAAAGGTTTTCGCCCAGCTGAGAGATGAGTGTTGACATGGATATTACCTCCAAAATTAAAAAGTCGCCCGAAAGAAAATATCTTTCAGGCGACGCAAAAAATCAATGCGTACATCTTCTTCCATCCAGACTATACTGTCGGTACCGGAATCACACCGGTTCATGCCCAAAAGGCTCGCGGACTATACCGCCGGTCGGGAAACGCTCCCTGCCCTGAAGATATCCTATTCGGTTGTGTCCTCATTATAGCGCTGCCCGCGCAAATGTCAATAGCCTTTTGACATTTTTCTCAACTTGCCGTACAATGGGAGACGGTGATGTTATGGAATACGGAAAAAGCTGCTGCTTTTCCGGCCACAGGCCGTCGAAGCTGCCATGGGGATATGACGAGTCGGACCCGCGCTGCATGGAGTTCAAGGAAAAGCTCTTTGCGGTCGTCGGTGCCGTGTACGATTCGGGGATAAAGCACTTCATATGCGGCATGGCGCTCGGCTGCGATATGTACTGCGCCGAGACCGTCATAAAGCTCAAGAAAATGCATTCGGATATCACGCTTCAGGCCGCCGTGCCGTACAGGGGCCAGGCCGACGGCTGGAATGAGTATAATCGCCGCCGCTACGGGCGCATCATAGATAACTGCGACGAGGTGACGGTGCTTGCCGAAAGCTACAGTCCCGCCTGCATGGCGATACGCAACCGCTTTATGGTCGATAACTCGGACGTCCTCGTCGCCTGCTACGACGGCATGAGCGGCGGAACGTGGAACACCATCCGCTATGCGCGGAAAAAGGATATAGAGGTAATCCAATTGCCTGTTGAATAGCAAAAAAGACACCACACCGCGTGGCGTCTTTTTTTATTTCGTCAGATATTCGTACAGATCGTCCGCGTCCTCGGCGACGTATACGGCACCCTCGGCTTCAAGCTCGCCCGGCTCTGCGTAGCCGAAGCGCACGCCGACGCAGGCAACGCCGCACTTTTTCGCGCCGATGACGTCATACTTTCGGTCGCCTACCATGACGGCCTCGCCGGGAGAGATGCCGAACCGGGACAGGGCATACTCTATGACCTCCCACTTCTTGCCGCGCGTTCCGTCGAACTCAGAGCCGCAGACGAGGTCAAAATCGCCCTGCATATCGTATTTTTCGAGTATTTTCTGCGCAAATACACGCGGCTTGCTGGTCGCAACCGCGATGCGTATGCCCTTTGCGTGAAGCCTTCCCATCAGCTCGTGCATTCCGGGGAAGGGGGAACATTCGGCCCAGCCGGTGGGCGTGTAGCGCTCGCGGTAAAATTCAACGGCTCTGTTCGCCTGCTCGGGGCTCATGTCATAGCGCAGGGCGAACATCTCGTCAAGCGGCGGTCCGGCAAAGCACATGAGATCCTTCAGCTCGGCCTCAATGCCCATTTTGCCAAGCGCGTACTGCACGCTTTTTGTTATGCCCTCGGCAGAGTCGAAAACCGTGCCGTCAAAATCAAATAGAACGTAATTCTTCATTGTTCCCACCTCGATGCGGATATTTTGCTTTACGAGACTACAGTTTAACATTGATTTAAGTATTCTGTCAATTAACAGTGTAAAATAACACTGCAATACTTGATAAACGGCGGAGATTTTGTTATTATAAAGTATTATTAAAATAATTTGATTGAAGCAGTGTTTGTTGATGTATTACAGTAAGTGGAAAATAAAAGAATGTCCGGCAGATAAGCTGAAAATGTTCGAGGATGCGGGCTGCCCTGCGCTGCTGGCTGCGATGCTTGCGGTGCGCGGGATAGAGAGCGTACAGGGGGCAAAGCAATTCCTTGACGGCGGCGCGGAGCTTCTGTGCGATGCGCGGCTGATGAAGGACATGGACAAGGCTGTTGCGAGGATAAAGCGCGCTCTGACCATACGCGAAACGGTGGCCGTTTACGGCGACTACGACGTTGACGGCATAACCTCGACCTGCCTTCTGACCGACTGGCTGCGCTCACGCGGGCTGGTGTGCTATCCGTATATCCCCGACCGTATCGGCGAAGGCTACGGCATAAACAGCGCGGCGATAGACAAGCTGCGGCAGAAGGGCGTGAGCCTCATCATAAGCGTTGACTGCGGAATAACCGCCGCGGCCGAGGCCGAGCATGCAAAGGAGGCCGGCGTCGATCTTATCATAACCGACCATCACGAGTGCCGTGAGCAGACGATACCCGACGCAGTTGCGGTCATCGACCCCAAGCAGGACGACTGCCCGTATCCCAATAAGGACCTTGCCGGCGTCGGCGTTGCTATGAAGCTCGTGTGCGCAGTCGAGGGCAAGAGCGAGGAGATAGTCGAGCGCTATGCCGATCTTGTGTCCATAGGGACCGTCGCGGACGTCGTTCCGCTCACGGGAGAGAACAGGTATATCGTCCGCAGGGGACTTGAAAAGCTGGCAAATCCCTCGCGCCCCGGCATAGCGGCTCTGCTGCGCGAGTCCGGCGCGTCGGAGAGGAAGATATCCTCCTCGACCATCGGCTTTTCGCTTGCCCCGCGCCTCAACGCGGCAGGAAGGCTCGGCGAGGTATCCGTTGCGGGAAAGCTCCTCATGACGCGCGATAAGCGTGAGGCAGATGCGCTTGCCGGTCAGCTGTGCGAGCTCAACCGCCGCCGCCAGCACCTTGAAACGGAGATCTGGGACGACGCCTCCGGCATGATGGACGGCAAGACGCCGCAGAGCCCGATCGTTCTTGCAAGCGAGAAGTGGCATCAGGGCGTTATCGGCATCGCGGCCTCAAAGCTTGCCGAGCAGTATTCAAGGCCGACTATCATGATCTGCCTTGACGGCGACAAGGGCAAGGGCTCCTGCCGCAGCTACGGCGGCTTCAATCTCTTTGACGCCTTGTCGGCCTGCTCGGAATATCTTGAGGGCTTCGGCGGCCACGCTCTTGCGGCGGGACTTAATATAAAGCGTGACAAGCTCAGGCAGTTCTGTCTTGCTTTCAGCGAATATTATGAGAACAATAAGCCCACGGAGGCTCCGACGCTCAACTGCGATATCAGGATAAGCGACCCGGGCGTGCTGGATATGCAGGGCGTCGCTGCGCTCTCGCGGCTCGAGCCATACGGCAGCGGCAATCCCAAGCCGACTCTGTGCATCATCGGTGCAAGGCTCGACAAGATAACGCCAATCGGCGGCGGAAAGCACCTGCGCCTCGGCATAAGCTTCAAGGGCAAGGACTTCGAGTGCGTGTTCTTTTCGCACAGCGAAGCCGAGCTCGGGCTCAGAGCCGGCGACAGGGTCGATATTGCGTTCACTCCGCAGATAAACGAGTTCAGACTGCGGCGCAGCGTGCAGCTTCAGATAACGGAGATACGCAGGCACGATCCCAAGCCGCTGTGCGGCATGATCCTCGATGAGCAGATGCCGGAGAAGGAGGCTGCGCCCTACTGTCCGGACCGCGGAGCCTTTATAAAGGCATGGCGCAGATTGCAGGCGCTCGGCGGCTGCGTCGCAACGGATGTTGACGGCATAATAAGCCAGTGCCCGCACGGCCTTGAGCCGGAGCGCTTCTGCATATGCCTGCGCGTCCTGTGCGAGCTCGGTCTGCTGCGCCCGGACAGCACCGGCTCGGTGTTCGGCGCGCGGATAGTTTCCGGCAGCGCGAAGGTCAATCTTGAAAGCTCGGAGCTTATAAAACGCCTGAAAGCGAGAAGGTCATAATGTCAGACATTGAAAACAGAAAACTTGACCCGGACGAGATGTTTGCCGCATTGAGCAAAAAAATCTCCGACAGCGGAATGGATATGGATATGGGCAGAATAGATGCCGCCTACCGCATGGCAAAGCTTGCCCACACGGGACAGCTGCGCAAGGACGGCTCGCCCTACGTCACCCATTGCGTCGCGGCTGCGGATATTGCCGCCGATATGGGGCTTGACGAGGACTCTATAGTCGCGGCGCTGCTGCACGATGTTATAGAGGACACCGATCTTACGCACAGCGACATTGCAAAGCAGTTCGGCGAGCCGGTCGCAAATATCGTCGAGGGCGTCACGAAGCTCACGCGCGTGCAGTACACCAGCAAGGAAGACGAGCAGATGGAGAACCTGCGCAAGATGCTCATGGCCATGGCCAAGGATATACGCGTCATTCTCATAAAGATCGCCGACCGCCTGCACAATATGCGCACCATGGCCTATCAGACCGAGGAAAAGCAGCGTCAGAAATCGCTGGAGACGATGGAGATATATGCCCCCATCGCGCACAGGCTCGGTATGCAGAGAGCCAAGTGGGAGCTGGAGGATCTGGCGCTCATGTACCTCGATCCGGCGGGCTATAAGGAGATAACCGACACACTCAACGACCGCATGGATACGCTCAAAAGCTTTATGTCCACCGTTGAGACGAAGATAAAAAAGCGCCTCGAGGATGAGGGACTCCAGGTCACGGTCTACAGCCGCATAAAGCATATTTACAGCATTTATCGCAAAATGTATGCGCAGAAGCTCGATATCAATGGTATATTTGACCTGTGCGCATTCCGCGTCATCGTCGATACGATCCCCGACTGCTACAACGTGCTGGGCATCATCCACGATATGTTCAAGCCCGTGCCCGGCAGGTTCAAGGACTATATCTCCACGCCAAAGCCGAATATGTACCAGAGCGTTCACACGACGGTCATAGGCTCCGAGGGCATACCCTTCGAGGTGCAGATACGCACATGGGAAATGCACCGAACCGCCGAATACGGCATCGCGGCGCACTGGAAATATAAGATAGGCTCGGCGGCGGATGCGGTCGTTAAGGAGGGCGACGAGGAGAAATTCGCGTGGGTAAGGCGCCTGCTGGAGAGTCAGCAGGAATCGGACGCAACGGACTTTTTCCACAATCTCAAGATCGACATGTTTGCCGACGAGGTGTTCGTGTTCTCGCCCAAGGGCGACGTCATAAACCTCCCGGCGGGAGCCACGCCCATAGATTTTGCCTACAGCATTCACTCGGCCGTCGGCAACAGCATGATAGGCGCATCCGTAAACGGCAGGATCGTAAACTTCGACTATGTTCTGCAAAACGGCGATATCGTCGAGGTCAGAACGTCAAAAAGCGCTGCCGGACCGAGCCGCGACTGGCTGAATATCGCAAAGAGCGGCTCTGCGCGCACGAAGATAAAGCAGTGGTTCAAGAAGGAGCGCCGCGAGGAGAATATCGAGCGCGGCCGCACGATGTTCGAGTCCGAGCTCAAGAACAAGGGCCTGCGCATGGAGGATATCTGCGATGAGGAGGTGCTGCCGCAGCTTCTCAAGAAGGTAGCCTACACGAGCCTTGACGAGATGTACGCCGCCATAGGCTATGGAGGCATGGCGGCGACAAGGGCGGTAAACCGCATGAAGGACGAGCTTGCGCGTCTGCACCACGCAAGCGGTAAGAAAACCGTGCTCGAAAAGGTCACGGAGGCCGCCGAGCGCCGCGAACAGCAGGCTCAGAAAAAGGTCAAGCCCGTCCACGGCGTTCTGGTCGAGGGACTGGACAACTGTCTTATAAAATTCTCGCGCTGCTGCACGCCCATCCCCGGCGACGACATAGTCGGCTATATAACGCGCGGTCAGGGCGTATCGATCCACCGCACGGACTGCGAAAACTATGCACGGCGCGAATTCAAGCCCGAGGATATAGGCCGCTGGATAAGCGTGAGCTGGGCAGACGAGATAAAGGAAAACTACGCAACGGCGATAACGGTCGTCTCGCGCGAGCGCAGCGGACTTATCATGGATATAGCGTCTATATTCAACACGCTCAATACCAAGGTGCGCACGATAAATGCGCGCGATACAGGAGATAAATCGATAGTCAATATAACGCTCGAAACGGGTGGCATAGACGAGCTGCGCACGGTCGTGAACCGTATAAGCGCGCTGCCCGGCGTTGTTGAGGTAAAAAGAAACGGAGGCAGAAGATGAGAGCTGTTTTAACGAGAGTGGACAGCGCCTCGGTAGCGATAGGCGGCGAGGTTAAAAGCAGGATAGGCAAGGGGTTTCTGATCCTGCTGGGTGTCCATGAAGACGATGAAGAAAAGGAAGCGGTGAAGATCGCCGACAAGATCTGCGGACTGAGGATATTCGAGGACGAGGCGGGGAAGATGAACGTAAATCCTGCCGACGCGGGAGCGCAGCTTCTCATAATAAGCCAGTTCACGCTTTTTGCCGACTGCAGATCGCGCCGCCCCGGTTTTTCAAAGGCGGCCCGCCCGGAAAAGGCCATACCGCTGTATGAAAAGGTCATAGCCGAATGCCGCGCGCGCGGCTTTGAGGTCGGAACGGGCGAGTTCGGCGCGGAAATGAAGGTCGAATCCGTAAACGACGGTCCCGTGACCATAATTCTTGACACTAAGGAGCTTTGAGAATGAATATAAAAACCCTGCCCGTCGGTCAGCTTGAGACCAACTGCTACGTTGTCATAAACGAGGAAACTCTCGAGTGCGTGGTCATAGACCCCGGCGACGAGAGCAACACCATAATGGATTATATTGAGTCGAATAAGCTCAGATGCAGGGCCGTCATGCTTACACACGGTCACTTTGACCATGTAGGAGCGGTCAACGCCATTGCGGAGGAGACCGGCTGTCCCGTCTATATAAATCCGCGCGACGAGGGCTATAAGATCGGCATGAGCGGCATGATGTTCAAGCTCCCGGCAGGCGGAAAATATTACGACGACGGCGACACGGTCACCGAGGCCGGACTCAGCTTCAAGGTCATTGCAACTCCGGGACACACGCCCGGCGGCGTGAGCCTTATCTGCGAAAACGCACTGTTTGTGGGCGATACGCTGTTTCGCGGAAGCTGCGGCAGGACTGACCTTCCCGGCGGCGATACCGAGACCGAGATGCGCTCGCTTAAAAAGCTCTGTGAGCTCCCCGGCGACTACGAGGTCTATCCCGGACACATGGACGGCACGACGCTCGAGCGTGAGCGCCGCTTCAATTACTATTGCCGTGAGGCGATGGCAAACTACTGACTACGGAGAAAGCGATGCTTGACGCTATCCTGAAAACCCTTGTTACGGCTATGCTGCCGATACTTGAGATACGCGGCGCGATACCGGTCGGCGTTGCCGCCGGCATGGATCCGTGGACGGCCTTTGCCGTGGGGCTTGTGGGCAATATGCTGCCCGTGCCCTTTCTCATACTGCTGACGCGAAAAATCATTGACTGGATGAAAAAGCACCATATCCTCGACTCGGTCACGAACTTTGTCGAAAACAGAGGCAAGGAAAAGGCGCAGACCGTTCAGGCGTACAGCTTCTGGGGGCTTTTTGTTCTCGTTGCGATACCCCTGCCCGGAACGGGAGCGTGGACGGGTGCGCTCGTTGCCTCGCTTCTGGATATGCGCCTTAAAAGGGCGCTGCCCTCCATCGGCATGGGCGTCGCCGTTGCGGGGCTTATAGTTCTGGCGCTTACATACGGTGTCATCCACATCGGAACGATCGTTTGATCGTTTGATTTTAATAATGTTGTATATTGTATAAAAATAACCACCTGCCGTTCGGCAGGTGGTTCAGTTTGTCAAAAAAGTCCCTCGCGGGACTTTTTTGACTGCACTTTTCCGCCGAGCATTTTGAAAGTATTCAAAATGCTTTTACCGAAATCCTTGAAATTTCAAGGATTTCGACGGCGGTTTATCTAACTCGAGGCGGGTCTTGCCCCCTCGAGCTCCCCCGCTGCGCGGTCATCTTCACGCAGCAGCATAGGTTTTTTGACAGTCTGAACCACCTGCCGTTCGGCAGGTGGTTTGCATATATGAGAGGCTGTCAGAAAAGGTTGCCCTCTTCGTCGAAAGACCAACCGTAGGGCTCGGAGGTGACCTCCATGTCGTCGTGCTTTGCGATCTCGTCGAGCAGGCTTACGGAGCACTCGATGTCCTCGAGCATGAGGGTGTTCTTTATCCTGACGATCTTCGCGTTGTTCGGGTCGCGCAGGAAGGCGTGCGCGGCAGCCATCTTTATCGCATCCTCGTCGCTGTTGCCGTACAGGGGCATTGCGCCCATCTTGAAGCTCTTTGCGGTGATGATGTTCGTGTAGAAATCGGCGAAGTTTATCTTGTTGACAAGGCGGTAGCTGACTATATCGGCTACACCAACTCCGACTGCATTTCCGTGAGACTTTGCGGTGACGTCGAGAACGACTATCTTTTCAATATCCGGAGTTATCTCCCTGAAAAGAACGTTCTGGCCGAAGCGCTCTGTCCTGCCGGTGACGTTGGGGTCCATACCGGCGCCGGAGATCTCCTTGCCGATCTCGTCGATAACAAGAACGTCAATCCTGGGAAGCTTCAGGCGGGGCATGATCTCCTTTGCATAGGCCTGGAGTGCGGCATCGCGCTCGAAGAACTTGTCCGTGGGGATGACCTCGATCCGGCAGATGTTGTCCGTGGGGCTCTGGACCACGCCGACGGAGAACACGACGTTGACGTGCTTTAAAAACTCCTCACATACGCGCACAAGGTTGGGTCCGAAATCGTCATAGCCCCAGGAGTGGAACGCCGCTGCGCCCTGATGCTTGCCGACGCCGATGCATATCATCTTGAGCAGGCCGGACTCGTGTTTGTACTTGAAATGAGTGTGCGGCTTGATCTTGTTGAAAATAACGATGCCGTCGGCCTCGTAGGCGTATTTGTCGCAGTATACGGGCAGACCGTCGTCAAGAGTCGCAACGGTCACGACCTCCATGGTCGAGAGCACGGGAACGCCCAGATATTCCTCGCAGATGCCGAACTGCGCAAGATGCGCCTTCTGCCCATCCGCGCTCGCACCGGCGTGGCTGCCCATGGCCGGGAATACGAAGGGCTCCGCGCCCCAGGCCTTGAGCTGATCGCACATCAGCTTGACCTGCTCTTTGTAGAAGGGCATGCCGCGGCTTCCGGCGGTTATGCCGATGCGCTTGCCTTTAAGTCCGGCAACGGTCGCATCGTCAAGGGTGAGCAGCTGCTCCTGCAGGGTCTTTATAGGATCCTCAAGGTCTATATCGGGATACGACTGATGGACCTTTACCATCTGCGGAAGCTCAATGCCGTCAATAAGAGACTTTTTATCGAGTTTGGGAAACTGCATTTGTCATTACCTCCAATAAAAATTTTCGTTGTACAGGTACGGTCCGTGACCGTACCTGTACTGCGCCTGAATGATTTGATCTATCAGCCCATGGAGCTGAGCAGGTGAACGGTGTTGACGTCAACATTGGGCAGAAGGACGTAGACGTAGAGCGTACCGATGACCATGTAGAGCGCGCAGCAGATCAGGAACATTAGAGCAACGCGCTTCATGACCTTGCTCTCCTCGCCCATCAGGCCGACGGTCGCGCAGGCCGCGGTGACGTTGTTGGGGCAGATCATGTTGCCGAGCGAGCCGCCGCCGTTGTTGCAGGCGAAGGTCATGATGGTGTTGATGCCGAGGTTCTCGGAAGCAACGATGTGCATGTGGGCAAACAGCTGGTTCGAGCCGAGGTTCGTGCCGGTGATGAATGCGCCGATTGCGCCGATGAGAACGGCGGCTGCCGGGTAGAGAGGACCTGCGGCATTGGAGATATCAAGCGCGAGGCGGATGATCATGGAGATCGACTCGCCGTCGGCAGTGACCATATAGGGGATCTTCATGATGTTCGCAACAGAGTAGAGGGCCGCCATTATGACGAAAACGGCGATGACCTTCTTAAATGAGCGCTTTACGCTCTCCCAGTAGGTGCCGAAGCCGTATTTGAGTGTCAGAACGCTGAGAATGGATACGATGAAGAGCAGGCAATCGATCCAGCCGTTGTAGGTCAGAAGTCCGACGAAGTAGCTCCAGTAGTTGCCGTATGCTGCGCCCGTGCTTTCGTTTACGATGTCGCAGGGGATGTACTTGCAGCCGGTGAGAATGCTGGGGAAGAGGACCATGATGAAGAGGTAAGGCGACAGCGCACGGACGATGCTGTACTTTTCCTTGCCTTCGTGCTTGGGAACCTCGTTTACGAACTCTTCGGGAGTTTCGATCTTTATAAGCTTGGTACCGAGAATGGCGAGGATGATGCCGATAAGGCCGGTTCCGATATCGGTGACGACACCGCCGATGTAGTTGGACAGCAGGAACATTACCAGGCCGCCGAGAACACCGCTGTAGAGAGCGTAGGCTGTAATGCCCTTGCCCTTGAAGCCCTTCTTGCCGTAGGCAAACGCGATGATGAGGAAGGGCATTACGAGGATGCCGATCATATGGAAGAGGCCGGCTGCCGCGAAGTTGAGGTCCGCGGTGGAAACGCCTGCGGTGACGAGATCCTGGCCGCCGCTCATGGTGGTGAGGCCGGAGCCGCCGAAGGAGGTGCACACGCCGTCGGCCATCAGCGCAACGACGACCGCGAGAACGGGATTGAAGCCGAGGCCGACCATGAAGGGAGCCGCGATGGCTGCGGGAGTGCCCGCACCGGCTGCACCTTCCATGAAGATGGGGACGAACAGGCCGACTATGATGAGCTGAACGCGGCGGTCGGAGGAAATGACGGCAAGCGCACGCTTGACGACATCCATTGCACCGGAGGTCTGCATCATGTCAAGGATGAGGAACGAGAAGAATATAAGTCCCACGATGAATATGGCGCTCTGTATGCCGGACCATGTCTGAGCCCAGATCTTAGAGCCCTCTTCTGCGAAGGTGAGGCTCGGATCCATGAAGTAGGTCAGCGACAGAAGAACCGCCAGCAGAAAGGCAAACGGCGCTACCTTCATACCGGGGAGGTCGAAACCGACCATGCCGATGAGAACGATGAGGATGGGCATGAATGCGAGGATAAAGGTTATGATCGGCATGATGTTGTTGCCGGGATCGCTTGCGGCGGTATTTCCGGTGAGGGTCATGATGAGCCCGAGCAGAAAGGTCGCCGCGGTCGTGAGGATAAATCCTGCGAACTGTTTAGAATGATTCTTTTCCATTTCTAAGTCTCCTTTGCTATATCTTTTTTCTATCTCGATTATGGAAAGCCTGATTATGATAATGCGCCCGATATGGCTGCTATAATGCTGCGGATATGATTGCTAAATAACAAACAAAGAGCTCTGCGGCCGACAGGAATATGCATAAACAATTCCTTGGTCGCAGAGCTCTTTAGAGAAAAGGACTGACTTAATAAAGCTGGGTCGGATATATTATTATGAATTCTTTTGGATAGTATATGAATTCCTTTCAATTGCAAATTCTTGCCGTGATGCGACAAGGAATCTATGCCTTGATTTATGCTATATGCCGCTATAATAATCGCCTCTGAAAAATGCGTCAATAATTGTGCGGAAAGAAAAAACGAGCAGAATATAAAAGGCTGCCTGGCAAAAAACCGATTAAAAATTTGCGCAAAACGGCTTTTTGAGTGCAAAAAATCACCTGAAAAGCTCATTGAAAACGGTAAATTTTGCCCGTAAATCAATGATTTAAAGGCGTTTTTTTACAAAGAAATTTTCAGGTAAAAAATAGGGCTTTTCTGTGCGCACAAATGAGAAACAAGGTGTTCGCATAGTAAAACAGCAAGGCCGAAAGCGGCCTTGCTGTTTAAAAATTGTCAGTTTATTTGAACCTCTGCTTGGCGGAAAATTCGCGCACGACGATCTTTTCCACGCAGGTCGCGTTTATAACGGCCTCCGTGCAGCCGAGCTTACCGAAGCCGCAGTGTGCGCAAAGAAGCCCGAGCCCTTTGACCGCCTCCTCGCCGCTGACCTCGCTTATTTCGCCGCAGCCTATGAAGCTTTTGTAGTCTGCCGTCTGGGCGCCGCCCTCGAGCTCGACAAAGCCGATGCACAGATCCGCCTCGACGCAGACGCGGGAGTTTTTCGCGGCAAGCTCATGGCGGCGGCCAAGCTTCGCGCCGTGAACGTAGAAGGTAAACACACCGTTTTCGGCCTCGTAGCCGAAGGAAAGCGGCACTATATAGGCCTCATTGCCGTCAACAAAGCCGAGACGCACGGTGTCGCACTTTTCGATAAGCGCCTTTATCTCGTCAAAGTCGGTTATCGCGCGGTTGATTTTTCTCATCAAAATAAATACACCCTCATTTCATACGGCCTTGTGGTGAAGCCGTTGGATATTACAAAGTTGCAGTCATAGTTGCCGAACACCTGCTTGGACTCGTCGAGAACGATGCCCTCGGGCGCGTCAAAGCGCACGCACTTTTCCGAGTACGAGCAGATGACCAGCAGCTTTTTCCCCGCAAGGTTTCGTTCGTAGACGTAGAGCTCTTTGCTTTTCGGCAGATGCTCTGCATAGTCGCCGTATATGACGATGGGGTTATCGCGCCTGAATTGCAGGGCATCGCGGTAGAAATTCAAAAGGCTGTTCGGATCGTCAAGCTGGCTTTCGACATTTATCTCCTTATAGTTGCCGTTTACGGCGAACCACGGCCGGCCGCTCGTAAAGCCGGCATTGGGCGCGTCAGACCACTGCATGCAGGTGCGTGCGTTATCGCGCGAGGCCTTCTGCGCAAGCTTCAGGACACGCTCCTTTGAAAGACCGAGCGAGCGCGCTATGCGAGCGTTGTTTTTGACCATGATGTCTTTATACTCGTCAAGCGATCCGAGCGGCGTGTTGACCATGCCGATCTCCTGCCCCTGATACACAAAGGGCGTGCCGCGCTGGAACAGATAGCTTGCCGCGATGCTCTTGCCGCTTTCAACGCGGTATTTTTCGCTGCCGTAGCGGCTTATGATGCGCGGATGATCGTGGTTTTCCATATACAGAGCGTTCCAGCCCTTGCCGTACATCTGCGTCTGCCATTTCGTGAAGGCTTTTTTGAGCTTCACAAGGTCGAAGGGGCGCTGAATAAAGTCGGTAATGAAGCAATCGGCCTCCATGTGGGCGAAGTTTATCATCATGTCCAGCACCTTGTCCCTGCCCTCGCGCACATAGCGCAGTGCCACCTCGGGCTCCATGCGCGGCCCCTCGCCGACGGTGAAGCAGTCGTAGAAATCCAGAACGTCGCGTTTGAATTCGGCGAGGTAATCATGAACCTTAGGCAGATCGGTGTAATACTGCATGCCCGTCGCGGCCGGGAGTTTTACCTTTGCGCCCGGCAGACCGTCGGCCTTGGCAATGTAGGTTATGACGTCCTCGCGGAAGCCGTCAACGCCCATGTCCAGCCAGAAACGCATGATGTCCTTGACCTCCTCGCGCACCCTGGGGTTTGCCATGTTGAGGTCGGGCTGCTTTTTTGAGAATATGTGCATGTACCACTCGCCGGTCTTTTCGTCATACTCCCATGCTCTGCCCTCGAACAGGCTGTCCCAGTTGTTCGGCGGGCGCTTTTTGCCCTTGCCGGGACGCCAGTAGTAATAGTCACGGTAGGGATTGTCCCTGCTTTTGCGGCTTTCCCTGAACCATTCGTGCTCATCCGAGGTGTGGTTTATGACAAGGTCCATAAAAACGCGCAGACCGCGCTCGTGCGCAGCGTCGAGCACCTGTCTGAACACGTCCAGATCGCCGAAGTCGGGGTGGATGCTTTTATAGTCGGATATATCGTAGCCGTAATCGGCGTTGGGGGAGGGGTAGAGCGGCGAGAACCATATGCCGTCAACGTTCAGCGAGGCGATGTAATCGAGCTTTGACAGCACGCCCCAGAGGTCGCCTATGCCGTCGCCGTTGCCGTCGCAGAAGCTGCGGCACCATATCTGATACACCGCCATTTCCTTATACCAGCATTTCTTTTCCATAGCATTTCTCCCGTCAGATCAAATATTGAAAATAATTTTATCACATCGCCATTGAGCTTGCAATCGAATAATTTTTTGCCGCCGCGCGGGGAACGATAATTGATACAGTATTGACAAGGCGGCGCGCATATTGTACTATTTATGCGAAATAAGCCGACGGTAAACGTGAAGCTCCCGACAGCAAAAAAGCAGCCGGGAGCCGGATAGATGCCGCCCGCTTATAAAAAACAGCGCCGCACCCGATACGCTCGGGGCGACAGCAGGAGGTAAAAATGAATAACGGCAAACACATGGGAAGTACCCGGCGCATGACGGGACTTGCGATCTTCACCGCGATAATCGTGGTGCTTCAGGTACTGTGCACATTTGTGCGCTTCGGCCCGTTCTCGATAACGCTGGCGCTTGCGCCGATAATAATCGGAACGGCTATCTACGGCAAGGGCGCGGGAGCGTATCTGGGCGGAGTGTTCGGACTTGTCGTGCTTGTGACCGGACTTCTGGGCTGGGACGGCGGCACGGTGATGCTCCTTATGGGCATAAACCCCATCGGATGCATACTCATCTGCATCGTCAAGGGCGCAGCGGCCGGCTTTGCTGCGGGCGCGTGCTACGAGGCGATCGCAAGGAAGAATGACAAGACGGCGGTTCTGGTGTCCGGCATAGTTTGCCCCATTGTAAATACCGGATTGTTCATCGTGGGCATGCTGGTATTTTTCTTAGATACCCTGAACGGCTGGGCTGGCGGTCAGAACATGCTTTTGTACATTATCATTGGTCTGACGGGCGTGAACTTCCTCGTGGAGCTCGGCGTCAACGTGCTGCTTGCTGCCGGAATTGAGCGCATCATCCGCGCAGGCAAACAGATGTAGTGAAAAAGAGGTAAAGGTTTTATGATACTGACGATCGATGTCGGAAATACAAACGTGGTGCTCGGCTGTGTCGAAAACGGCAAGGTCGTAAGCCGCAGCCGCCTTGCGACCAATACGAGCGATCTTCCCAACGACTATGCGCTGAAAATGCGCCAGAGCTTCGCCTTCGACGGCGTGGACTACAAGAAGTTCGACGGAGCGATAATGTCCTCGGTCGTGCCGCAGGTCAACCGCGCCATACGCTCGGCCGTGCGCAAGCTCACTGGGCTTGAGTGCATAATGGTCGGAGCGGGCATAAAAACCGGCATGAACGTCAAGATAGACGACCCCGGCACGCTCGCAGGTGACCTCATAACCGGTGCCGTCGGCGCCATCGCAATGTACGAGCCGCCCATCATCATCGTCGATCTCGGCACGGCCACAACGCTTTTTGCGGTGGATAAGGACGGAGCGTTCATAGGCGGGGCGATAGTCCCCGGCGTTAACCTGTCGTATAATGCGCTCTCGCAGGGTACGAGTCTGCTGCCGAGCATTTCGATAGAAGCGCCGAAAAAGTGCATTGCAACGAACACCGTGGACTGTATGCGCTCAGGCGCCGTTTACGGAACGGCCGCTATGATAGACGGTATGATAGACCGCATGGAAGAGGAGCTCGGCTGCGAGGCCTCGGTCGTCGCTACCGGCGGCCTGTCCGGCGGCGTGATACCCTACTGCCGCCACGAGATACATCACGAGCCCGATCTGCTGCTCAAGGGACTGGCGATACTGTATCAGAAAAACGCAAAGCCGAAAAAAACAAGTAAATAAGTCAAAGCTCGGAGCCGTCAGACTCCGAGCTTTTTCGATTCAGTTGCTGCCGTCAAACATACTGGCTATAAATTCAAGGTCTATCACGGCGCAGCCCGTGCCATTGGCCCTGTAATAATAACCGTCGCGGATGACTGTAGAGCCGTCGCCTGAAAGCGCCAGGGCCTCAATAGTGCTGCCGTCCTTGTCGAGCCATTTCAGCGAGTAGCTCCAGCCGTCGCTGTCTGCCTTGCCGCCTTTGGAATAGCTCATGTCACAGATGATGTTCGTTATATGCCCGATATCGCCGGCATCTGTCACCACAATGCTCTCGCCGCTGCTGCCCGATGTTATGACAAGGCTCTCCGCATCCGTTATAAAAAAGGGCTTCTCGATCGTTCGGTACACAAACACGGCAAGAGCAGTCATCAGCATCAGAACAATTGGTATCCATTTTTTCATATCTGCCACCTCTTTCTGATTTTTCTGTTTATTTGACGAAGAGCTTTCAAAAAAGTTCCGCATTGCGTAAAAAAGCGGCATGACCTGAATCATGTCGCTTTCTGCCGTCTTATTCGTCAAGCATTATGTCGAGGATCTCCTCGTCGGTCTCGCGCATGCCCTCGCGGGCGAGCTGACCGACGGACTCGATGGTCTTTTCAACATCGTTTTTGAGTATTCCGTCGCCGCCGTGCAGAGCCTTGCCTTTTTCGTACAGGTCAAAGCCGAGAAGACCGGCCTCGACGGCGGAGGCGATCTTCGTCGCGCACGAGGGCTTTGCTCCGTCGCAGACGGTGCCCGATATCATGCCGAGGGTATTCGTTATCGTTGCGCAGACGGCCTCGTAGCTGCCCTCCAAGAGCCATGCAACGCCCGCTGCCGCGCCGCAGCCAGCCGACACCGCGCCGCAGAAGGCACTGAGCCTGCCTATAGGCGTTTTCTGATGAATGGTTATGAGGTTTGAAACGACGAGCGCACGCAGAAGCTGCTCGTGGCTTTTGTGCATGTCCAGCGCGTAGACTATGACCGGCAGGGAGGCGGTCATGCCCTGATTTCCGCTGCCGGATACGATTACGACGGGCAGCTCGCATCCGCTCATCCTCGCATCCGAGCCCGCAGCCGCCTGAGCGCGTGCGCGCACACGCACGTCGTCGCCGCGTGTCTCCAGCAGCGTCTTGCCGATCGACGCGCCGTAGTTGCCGCGCAGGCCCTCCTCGCTTATGGCGAGGTTATACTGTATCTGGCGCTCGAGCAGATCGCTCACGTCCTCAAGACGCACGGTCTCGGCAAAATCAAGAATGTCGCGCACGTTCAGAACGCTGCGGTCGGTCTCGCTGCCTTCACTGCCGTCGGCAGCCTTTTCAAACAGCGCTTTTCCGTTTTTCTCGATGAGCACGATGTTCGTGTGATAGTCGCAGATGCGCAGGCGCACGCTGTCCGCGCCCTTATACAGGTGCAGGTCGATATCAAGAAGCTTGCCGCTGTCGGACTTCATGATGGTCATCTGGCAATTTTGCATGAATTCGGATATCTTCGGTATATCCTCGGGCTTTACCTGCGAGAGCACCTCGAGCTGTCTGTCCGCGTCGCCCACGACTGCTCCGGCGGCTATCGCGGCCGCTATGCCCTTCAAACCGCCCGTGTTCGGCACGACGACGCTTTTCACATTCTTGATGATGTTTCCGCTTATGACGATATCGATCCTGTCGGGCAGCTCGCCGAGCGTCTGACGCGCTTTTGCTGCGGCATAGGCCATGGCGATAGGCTCCGTGCAGCCCATGGCAGGCAGAAGCTCTTCACGCAATATTTGCAGGTATTGCGAATACTTAACGTCGCTATATTCCATTATTTCATCCCTCCGAATGATGTTTTCTCCGCCTACAGTATAGCATCAAAAAACAAAATTGCATAGTATTTTCAATGCTTTGTCAACATCTTGTCGAAAAAGACTTGAATGAAGGAGAACTGTGTGGTATACTCGCCATACAGTTAAGATGAGTAATTGATACATTGGAGATGTTTTGCTTGATAGGTTTTTATAATTACACGGTGTGGCTGACCTTTATAGGTATGCTGTCATCCGTCACCGGCATGTCCTTTGCCGTTCAGGGCAGGATAATACCGGCGGTCATATGTCTCATGTTCTCCGGCTTCTGCGATATGTTCGACGGCATCGTCGCACGCACGAAGAAAAACCGCACGGACGAGGAGAAGCGCTTCGGAATCCAGCTCGATTCGCTCAGCGATATCGTCTGCTTCGGCGTTTTGCCCTTCGTCATCGGCGTGTGCATCGGCGCATGTGAGTGGTGGCAGATAAGCATAATGGCGCTGTTTGCGCTTGCGGGGCTCATAAGGCTTGCATATTACAACGTGACCGAAGAGACGCGCCAGCAGCAGACGAGCGAAAAGCGCAGGCATTATCTCGGTCTGCCGATAACCTCGTCGGCGCTGACGGTCCCGCTGCTGTTCTGCTTCCGCGGCCTGCTGGGAGACGTGTTCCCCATAGCATATACGCTGCTGCTGCTCGTTAACGGCGCACTGTTCGTCGTTCCCGTTCAGGTGAAGAAGCCGGGCAAAACGGGGCTTGCCGTCATGCTCGCCGTGGGCATCGCCTGCACGGCGCTGATACTTATACTCAGGTAATTGAACACCGAAAACGCCGGCCAGAAGGCCGGCGTTTTGTCTTATGAATTTATCTGACGGCGGGCTCAAAATCCTCCTTGCCGTGATTGCAGATCGGGCAGACGTAATCGTCGGGCAGCTCGCCTTCACAGGGCTCGAAGTGGTCGCACACGGTGCAGACGTAGCCGCGGACAGGCTCCTTGACATCGGGAACGACGTGCTCAAAGTCCTCCTTGCCGTGCTTGCACAGCGGGCAGACAAAGTCGCCGGGCAGCTCGCTTCCCTCGTGGAAGTAGCCGCAGACCTTGCAGACATAGCCCTCGACAGGCGCCGGAGCGGGGTTCTTCTTGGGCTTTATGTGCCCGTGGTAGTATGCGTAGGTGCAGCTCGGCGCGTCGGACAGCAGCTTGGCCTCGACTACGTTTGCGACGTACAGCACCTGAGTTTCGACATCGACAACGTCGATGATCTCGCAGGAGAGAACGGCGTTCGTGTACTTCGGGATATAGCGTATGCCGTTTGCCATGCGCTCGTCGTGCTCACAGCCGGCGAATTTATCGACATCGCGTCCGCTCTGGAAGCCGAAGTGCTGGAACACACTGTAGGGCGTATCTTCGGTGAGGACGGAGACGTTGAACCTTCCGGCCTTTGCTACCATATCGCAGGTGTTGTTTTTCTTTATGACTGATATGGTGAGCTTTTTGGGATCGCCCGCCGCGACCTGAGCTGCGGTGTTTATGATGCAGCCGTAGTCTCTGCCGTCAACGCGGGTCGTGAGTATCTCGACGCCGTAGCTGAGCTTTGTAAACACCTTGCCGTCCACGTCGAGGACCCTGCCCGAGGGCTCTGCGGGAGCCTCAAAAGCCGGAAGAGCAGGGGCAATATCTGCGGCTATCTCGTCGGCAAGAGCGTCGAGCTCACAAAGCTGAGCCTCGGTGATATCGGACTTGAGCGAGACGGTGCTGCCGATAAACTGCGTGCCGCGCAGCTTCGAGAGAATATCTCTCATGAGCTTGCCGCTCGTTGCCGCCCACGAGCCGTTTTCGAGCAGGGCGATCTTTCTGCCCTGAAGATTGTGGTTTGCAATATCGTGCACGAGGTTTTCCATCGTGACGAAGATGCCCGCGTTATAGGTCGTCGAGGCAAAAACGAGGTGGCTGTACCTGAATGCGTCGGAGAGGATGTAGGACGCGGGGGTCACGGAGGTGTCATAGACCTTTACTTTTACGCCGCGCTCTACGAGCTTGCAGGCAAGGATGTTCACGGTGTTTTCCGTGTGGCCGTACACCGAGGCGTAGGCGATGAGAACGCCGTTTTCCTCGGGAGTGTAGGAGCTCCATTTGAGATACTTGTCGAGGAAATCGCCGAAGTGGCTGCGCCATACGAAGCCGTGCAGCGGGCAGACGTAACTGAGCTCAAGTCCCGCCGCCTTTTTGAGAACGGCCTGCACCTGCGCACCGTATTTGCCGACGATGTTGGTGTAGTAGCGCCGCGCCTCATCGACGTGGTCGGAGAAGAAATCGACCTCGTCGGCGAACAGATGCCCGTTCAGGGCGCCGAAGGTGCCGAAGGCGTCGGCAGAGAAGAGCATTTTATCCGTGAGATCGTAGGTCATCATGACCTCCGGCCAGTGCACCATCGGAGCCATGACAAAGGTAAACTCGTGCCTGCCGGTGCACAGCGTATCGCCCTCGGAGACGATATGATATTTGAGCGTGTCCGACAGCGAGAAGAACTGACCGAGCATGGTCTTTATCTTGTCGTTGCAGACTATGGTGAGCTCGGGATGACGCAGCGTGAGCTCCTCGATGGTCGCCGCGTGGTCGGGCTCCATGTGCGAGACGACGAGGTAATCAAGCTTCCTTCCGTCGAGCGCATAGGCGAGGTTTTCAAAGAACGTGCGGCTCACGGCCTTATCGACCGTGTCGAACAAAACGGTTTTTTCGTCGCTGAGAAGATACGCGTTGTAGGAAACGCCGTCGGGAACGCCGTAAACACCCTCAAAGCAGGCAAGGCGGCGGTCGTCGGCTCCGATCCAGCTGAGATCGGCGGTGACTTTTCTCGTACAGTGCATAATGTGAACCTCCATAATCATCTTATATTGAGATATTATACGTTTTTTCGAAAAATGACTGTAGCACACGCCACATTCGTGTGATATAATCGTTAAAAAATCGTCTTTAAAAAAGAGGTGGAGAAATGGATCTTCAGAATGTTGAGCTTTTTGAAGGCGTAAGCTGCGCGAGCATTGACGCTATGGTCAGCTGCTTCAGACCGGAGCTGCGAAAATTCAAAAAGGGCGACACGATACTGGTCTTTGAACCTGAGGTCAAAAGCCTGTGCGTTCTGCTCACGGGCAAGGCCCATCTTTACTGCGTTGACAGCGAGGGAGAGTATACGCTGCTGGAAAACTACAGCGCGAACGATATCTTCGGCGAGGTGTTTACCATGCCGTACAGCGGCCTCGGCTACGTTGCGGAGGCCGATTCCGACTGCGGCGTGCTGTTTTTCAAAATGAGCACGCTCTGCGGCAGATGCCCCAATGCCTGCGAGCACCACACGGCGGTGACGAAAAATCTTTTTGCGCTTGCCGCGAAAAAGGCGCAGATGCTGGCGCTGCGGATCAACATGATAAGCAAAAAGACCGTCAGGCAGAAGCTCGTGAGCTATTTGGAGTATCTTGCCGAAAAAACGGGAAGCAGGCGCTTTGAAACGGAGCTGAGCCTGTCGCAGCTTGCAAATTACCTGTGCGTTGACCGCACGAGCCTCATGCGCGAGCTGCGCCTCATGCGCGAGGAAAAGCTTATAAGCTCAAGCGGAAGAAAAATAGAACTTTTATCAATATAGGAGGAAAAGATAATGGGCAGCTTTATAGTAACGACGGATTCCGGCTGCGATCTGCCGCTGAGCTTCTGCGACAGCCGCGGGATAGTGCCTCTGAAAATGAACTACGCCATCGGTGATCAGAGCTTCACCGATACGATGGATCCCGGGGATCTCAAGGCGTTTTACGACGGTATGAGAGCGGGCGACTGTCCGAAAACGAGCCAGGTGACGCCGTATCAGTTCGTTGAATTCTGGACACCGCTTCTTGAAAAGGGACAGCCTGTCGTGCACATCGCACTCGGCAGCGGCATATCCGGAACCTGGGCCAATGCCGTGTCCGCGGCGGAAATGCTCATGGCCGATCATCCGGGCGCGGACATACGGGTCATAGACTCGACCCTCGCCTCCGTGGGCTACGGTATGCTCGCCATACTCGCGGCCGACCTGCGCGACTGCGGCAGCAGCGCCGATGACTGTCAGGCGGAGCTTGAAAAGGTAAAGAGCAATATAAACACCTATTACACCACGGGCGATCTTACATACCTCTACCGCAGCGGCAGAGTCAGCCGCACGGGCATGACGATCGCCCACGCGCTGAACATCTGGCCTATACTGAACCTCGACCTTGACGGTCATCTCATCGTTCAGGCCAAGGAGCGCGGCAAAAAGCACACCGTCGAGCGCATAAACAAGATCATAAGCGACAAGTGCATCTCCCCCGAGGACCAGACCCTGTATATCTGCCACTCGGACATTGCCGAGGAGGCCGAGCAGTTCGGCGAGGAGATAAAGCGGGAGTTCGGCTTCCGCGACGTGTTTTACACCTATATCGGAACGACCATCGGCTCAAACTGCGGGCCGGGCCTCATGGCGGCGTTTTTTGTCGGCAAAAAGAGAACAAATTGAAAGGTAAAAGAAAATGAACGTTGATTATATTGATTTCAAGACCGTGAGCCTTACGAGCAAGCTCGACACAAGCATCGGCGCGGAGCTTCAGCTCACGCAGACCGGTAAGGTCTCCGTCAAGCTTCCTGACGAGTGGAATGGCTTTGCGTTTCTGTATCTGAACATCAAGATCCACGATCCCGAGGAAAAATACTTCGTGTTCGATATCACGACCGAGACCGTCATAAAGCTCCCCGATGAGGAAAAGGAGTTTTCCGAGGACGCGATGAATGCCGGCATGGAGATAGCGCAGGACAAGACCTTCGAGGCAATACGCGGCATATCCGTCGCCATGGGCATAAACGAGCTCGACCTCAGAGGTAAGTGATATGCAGGAGCCGACGCTTGTTATCATGGCTGCCGGAATGGGCAGCCGCTTCGGCGGGCTCAAGCAGATAACCGCCGTTGACGCCGAGGGACACGCGATAATCGACTTCTCGCTGTTCGACGCTTACCGTGCGGGCTTCCGCAGGATAGCCTTTATAATAAAGCACGAGATAGAGGACAGCTTCAAGGCCGCGATAGGCACGCGCATGGAAAAATATTTTGACGTAAGCTACGTCTATCAGCAGCTCGACGTGCTGCCGGAGGGCTACAGCGTTCCCGAGGGCAGGGAAAAGCCCTGGGGCACCGGGCACGCGGTCATGTGCTGCCGCGGCACGGTGGACGGTCCCTTTGCCGTAATAAATGCCGATGATTTCTACGGCGCGGGCGCGTACAGCGCAATGTACGATTTTCTGAGCGGCGGCAGAGCGCCCGGAGAGTACGCCATGGTAGGCTATAAGCTGCGCAATACCGTCACCGAAAACGGCTCCGTCGCGCGCGGCGTCTGCGATACTGAAAACGGATATCTTGTCGATATCACCGAGCGCACGCATATAGAAAAGCGCGGCGATGACGCCGCCTGCACCGAGGACGGCAAGACCTTCGTTCCGCTGTCGGGCGATGCGACCGTGTCCATGAATTTCTGGGGCTTTTCGACCATGATGCTCGATGAGCTCGCGGCGCGCTTTCCGGCCTTTCTGGATAAGAGCCTGCCGTCAAATCCGCTCAAGTGCGAATATTTCCTGCCCTCCGTTGCAAACGAGCAGCTAAGTGAGGGGCTTGCGACGGTTCGCATACTCGACTGCAATGAAACGTGGTACGGCATGACCTACCGCGAGGATCTCGACTCTGTGAAGGCTGCTATAGCCGAGATGAAGGGGCGTGGCATCTATCCCGAAAAGCTGTGGGATTAAACACAAAAGCTCAGACCGTTTGCATGCGGCCTGAGCTTTTTTATGTCAGTTTTCTTTTTCAAGGCTTAACGAAAGCCCCGTACCGGCGGCAGTGAACACGGCTGCTGCAAAGGCGAGCGTGTCCGCGCTGCCGTAAACGAGCGAGGCGATAACGCTCACGACGCCGAGCACGGTGCCGAGCACTGCAAGCTTAAACGACAGAGCGGTTTTGCCCTTTCCGAGCAGTATAAGTGCCGCCGCTGCGGCAGCTGCCGCGAGCAGATGCGCGGCATAGGTGAGACTGAAGGATATCTGCGCCTTGAGATAGGCACCGTGCAGCGAGCTTTCGTGCTTTCCGGCTGCGCTCAAAAGCTCGGCCGTCGTGCTGTCGGCAGTGCCGTAGCCCTCGTCTATGAGGGTCTCGCGGCCGCGCTCAAGCTTTTCGGAAATGTCCTCGTAGGCGGCAAGCTCCTCGGCCTGCGCGTCGAGCTCCTCTTTTTCCTTTTCAAGCTCCGCCTTCGTATCGGCGACAGACTTTGCGTCGGCATCGAGCTTTTCGGGGCCCGCTTCGATCTCACTCTGCATGCTCGACAGCTGCGACTGCGCGGAGTTTACCTGCTGCTGTGCCTGCGAAAGTCCGGCCTCGCTCTCCTGAAGCTGCGCGTAGGCCGAGTCAAGCTGAGCCTTCATGTCGGAAAGATAGCTGTCGGTGAGGTTTATCCCACCCTTGGCACCGACGATCTTGAGCGCCATCCAGTGCGGTATGTGCTTGGCCTCAAGCTCGCTTATCGCGCTCATGAGCTGATCGTATGCGGCCTTGCCCTCGTTATATGCCGCCCAGCCGTCGCTCAGCTGAGCCTGACCGGAGGATATCGCGCTCTGCGCGCCGCTGCTGTCAAGCTGGTTTTTGCCGACGTTGTAGGCAATCAGCTGCTGATTGTAGTTGAGAACATCCTCGGCGTACTGCTTGTCGGCGGCCTCATACTGTTTGTGTTTTTCATCGTAAGCGGCCTTGCGCTCGTCATAGGCGGCCTTTTTTTCATCGTAAGCAGCCTTGCCGTCGGCGAGTGCCTGCTCGTTATCCCTGAGTGTGTCGAGCTCCGTTTTGAATGCGGTATAATCTGCGCGAAGCTTTTTGACTCCGCTTTTGTTATCCGCAAGGCCGGTGAGCCCCGTCATAAATGCGGCAAGCAGCAATACGACCGCAAGCACGACCGATATTGCCCGCCACTGAGCTTTATTTGCCATGTTATCACCCTTAGAATTCAAATATTAATAATTAAGTATACTATAAGAAATTTATTAACTCAATATGAATTTACGAGAAAAATTTCGCTCCGTGCAGGACTGCGATACATGTCTGACAGACCAAAAACGCGGCAAAGGATATCCTTTGCCGCGCACACAACGTATTTATTATATGATCTTTTGTGAAATGTGTCAATAGATATGCATATTTGTTCACATTTACTGTGCATCTGCACAATAAATTGCCCTGTTTTTCATACACTATTGCTCTTGAATATCCCGCTGAAATTTGGTATCTTTAAATCACAGAAAGGGTGATACCAATGTACATCTGATAAGCCCTCTGAGATCGGAAGATATCCGACAGAGAGGGAACGATGCCGAAGTCAAAATATGAAGAGAACGACAACACCAAGTCCTATCCCTCTTCGGGAGTTTACCTCAGCGTTATACATAAAGTGTTTTGATTAGCGTTCCGTTGACAGGCGGCATCCATTCCGCAGAAAGAGAGGTAACCAATGATGTTAGATACTAAGAATTCGCAGAAATGACCCTTGACTGCTCTCAGCAAACGGTGTAAAGAAACCGTGCAGTCAAGGGTCATTTCGCATTTACGGACATTTTTATATATCAAAGCCGCTGCGGAGATAACGCAGCGGCTTTGCCGTTTTTACTATATATTATTTCTGAAATCGTAAGTACGGTACTGTATCGCCTCGGCGATGTGCATCGCGCCTATGCTCTCCTCGCCCTCAAGGTCGGCGATGGTGCGCGCAACGCGCAGGATGCGGTCGTAGCTGCGGGCGGTGAGGCCCATACGGTCGAAGGCGTCGTGCATGAGCTGCTCGCAGTCGGGCGTGAGTGCGCAGAAGGCGTTGAGCGCCCTGGTGCTCATTCCGGCATTGCTGAGTATGCCGCTGCCCTCAAAGCGCTTGCGCTGGATAAGGCGGGCTGCATCAACTCTGCGCTTTATATCCGCCGAGCACTCGGACGGTGCGCGGTTTTTCAGCTCCTCATACTCCAGCGCCGGAGCCTCGACGATTATGTCGATGCGGTCCAGCAGCGGGCCGGATATGCGGCTGTGGTATGCGCGGACCTCGTTTGCCGAGCAGCGGCAGCGCCCCGAGGGGTGTCCGTACCAGCCGCACTTGCAGGGGTTCATCGCGCACACGAGCATGAAGTTTGCCGGAAACGTCTCCGTCCCCGCGACGCGGGAGACCGTGACCTCGCCGTCCTCAAGCGGCTGGCGCAGCACCTCAAGCACGTCCTTGCGGAACTCCGGCAGCTCGTCTAAAAACAGCACGCCGTTGTGTGCAAGGCTTATCTCGCCCGGACGCGGTATCGTGCCGCCGCCGGAGATGGCCGTGCTCGAAACGGTGTGGTGCGGAGAGCGGAAGGGGCGGGCCGCGATGATGGGGTTATCCTTTCCCGTGAGTCCCGCGACGGAGTATATCTCCGTGGATTTGAGCATTTCCTCGCGTGTCATGTCCGGCAGTATGCCCGGCAGGCGCTTGCTCATCATGCTCTTGCCCGCGCCGGGAGGGCCGACCATGAGTATGTTGTGCCCGCCGGCAGCGGCGATCTCCATCGCACGCTTTACGTTTTCCTGACCCTTGACGTCCGAAAAATCAAGGTATTTGACGGCGGTCGGGTCGAGCTTCGGCGTTTCCGCAGGCTTTATGCAGAACTCGCCGCGCATATGCGCGATGAGTTCGGACACATTCTCGACAGGGTACACCGCCACGCCCTCGGCATAGGACGCCTCCTGTGCGTTATCGGCCGGAACGTACAGCTCGCGTATGCCCTCGCGCGCTGCTGCGACCGCCATGGGCAGCGCACCGTTGACCGGGCGCAGCGTCCCGTTGAGCGAGAGCTCGCCGAAAAAGGCGCAGTCGGGCTTGGGCTGGTGTATTACGCCCGTAGCGGCGAGAATGCCGAGCATTATCGGCAGGTCATAGACCGTGCCCGCCTTTTTTGTGTCAGCCGGGGCGAGGTTTACCGTCACGCGGCTCACCGGGAACTTGAAGCCGTTTGATTTTATCGCGGCACGCACTCTCTCGCGTGCCTCCTTCACCGCCGCATCCGGCAGGCCGACTATATCGAAGTTTACAAGGCCGTTTGACACGAATACCTCGACCGAAATCCCGTAGCCGCCGATGCCCTTGACGCCGAGCGATCTTATCGTTGCAAGCATATTTTACCACCACATTTTTGAAAATAAGGACTGTCGCAAGGGCAGTCCTTATTTTTGCCGTTTTACTCTTCTATAGGGCAGGTTATTGCGATGTTGAGCTCGTCAAGCTGCTTCTGCTCGACAACGGAGGGAGCGCCCATCATGATATCCTGCGCGTTCTTGTTCATGGGGAAGGGGATTATCTCGCGGATGGAGTCCTCGCCGGCGAGCAGCATGACCATGCGGTCAACGCCCGGGGCGATGCCTGCATGGGGAGGCGCACCGTAGCAGAAGGCGTTGTACATCGCAGGGAACTTGGCCTTGACGTCGTCCTCACCGAGACGCACCATCTCGAAGGCCTTTATCATGATCTCGGGATCGTGGTTACGCACGGCACCCGATGACAGCTCGACGCCGTTGCAGACGAGGTCATACTGGTAGGCGGTGATGGAAAGCGGGTCTATCTCGCCGCGCTCTGCCTTTTCGAGGACCTCAAGGCCGCCGTTGGGCATGGAGAAGGGGTTATGGCAGAACTCAAGCTCGCCGGACTCTTCGCCTATCTCGTACATCGGGAAATCAACTATCCAGCAGAACTCATAGCGCTCCTTGTCCATATGTCCGGGTACTGCCGCGCCGAGCATCTTGCGCATGACGCCCGCAGTCTTCTGCGCCTCGCCCTTCTTGCCCGCCGTTACGCCGACAAGGCAGCCGGGCCTGAGGCCGAGAGCCTCGGTGAGAGCGTCCTTCTTATCCTGCACAAACTTCGCAACGCCGCCGGTGAGCTCGCCGGACTCATCGACCTTGAACCAGTAGGGCTTCATGCCTGCCTGAACTTCGACATCGGTGCAGACCTTGTCGATCTGCTTACGGGTAAGCTCACAGCCGGAGACGACGATGGCCTTGACTGTGTTGCCCTCGGCAAAGGGGGCAAACTCGCTGCCGGCGACAAGAGCGCTTATGTCCTCGACGATGAGGTCAATGCGCAGATCGGGCTTATCCGAGCCGTAGGTCTCCATCGCCTCGTTGTAACCGATGCGGCGGAAGGGGGCTTTGTTGGATATGTTATATGTACCGAACTTTTCAAATATCGGCGGCAAAACGTCCTCGATGACCGCGAAAACGTCCTCCTGACCGGCAAAGGACATCTCCATATCAAGCTGGTAGAACTCGCCGGGGGAGCGGTCGCCGCGTGCGTCCTCGTCGCGGAAGCAGGGCGCTATCTGGAAATAGCGGTCAAAGCCGGAGGTCATGAGCAGCTGTTTGAACTGCTGGGGCGCCTGCGGCAGAGCGTAGAACTTGCCGGGGTGCTTTCTTGCGGGGACGAGATAGTCGCGTGCGCCCTCGGGTGAGGAGGCTGTGAGAATAGGCGTGGTTATCTCGAGAAAATCGTGCTCCATCATGGCCTTGCGCAGAGCCGCGACGACATTGCAGCGCAGGATGATATTCTTCTTTACTGCGGGATTTCGCAGATCGAGATATCGGTATTTAAGGCGCATCGTCTCGTCAGCCTCGCGGCTGCGGTTTATCTCAAACGGCAGCTCGTTATAGCGGCAGCGGCCGAGTACCTCGATCTTCTCGGGAACGACCTCGATATCGCCGGTGGCTATCTTCGGGTTCTTGCTCGCGCGCTCGCGCACGGTGCCCTCAACGGAGATCGTGCTCTCCTTATTGATGCCCTTTATGACCTTCATCATGTCCTCGGTCTCGACGACTACCTGAGTGGTGCCGTAAAAATCGCGGACGATGACAAATGCGAAATTCTGGCCAACCTCGCGGACGTTCTCCATCCATCCGACGATCTTGACCTTTTCTCCGGCGTTTTCGATGCGGAGCTGATTGCAGGTATGGGTTCTTGACTGTGTCATTTCTTGTCCTCCCTTATTCTTTGATGACCGCGGCAAGTGCGCGTTCATCCATGTCTTTCTTTATGAGCGCCGCAGCCTCGGCGAAGCCGAGCGTCTGCTGCTGTCCGCTGCACATATTCTTAACGGCGACGACGTTTTCCGCGATCTCGTCCTCGCCGATGAGGATCACATAGGGGATGCCGAGCTTGTCGGCATAGCTCATTTTTGCCTTGAACTTCTTCTGCTCGCAGTAAAGCTGCGTTCTCACGCCCGCGTCGCGCAGAGCCGTTGCGGCGGCAATGGCGTAGCCGAGATCCTCGGACATGGGGATGACCAGCGCGTCGGCCGGAGCCGACACCGTTTCATCCGAAAGCATGCCCTGCTCGCTGAGCACATAGAACAGGCGCGTAAGGCCGATGGAAATGCCGACACCGGGCAGCTTCTTGTCGGTGTAGTAGCCCGCAAGATCGTCGTAGCGCCCGCCGGAGCAGACAGAGCCTATCTCGGGGTGCGCCGTCATCTCCGTTTCGTAAACGGTGCCCGTGTAATAATCGAGGCCGCGCGCTATCGAGAGGTCGATCGCAAAGTTTTCCTCCGGCACTCCGAAGGAGGCAAGGTATCTCGTGACGGTCTTGAGCTCCTCAAGACCCTCGTCAAACAGAGGATCCATGCCCTTATACCGCTCAAGTCCGGCGATGACCTCGTCGTTTGTGCCGCTTATGGCCATGAAGTCCATGACGTCGTCGGCCTTGTGCGAGAACATGTGAAGCTCGTCCATGAGCAGCTGACGTACCTTGTTTGCGCCGATCTTATCGAGCTTATCGACTGTGCGCATGATGTCTCCGGCTTTTTCGCTCATGCCGGCAAGGCTGTAAAAGCCGTTCAGGAGCTTGCGGTTATTGACCTTTATCTTAAATCCTTTAAGGCCGAGTGCGGTGAAGGTGCGGTAGATTATCGCCGGTATCTCCGCCTCGTTTATAATATCGAGCTTTCCGTCGCCGATTATGTCGATATCGGCCTGATAAAACTCGCGGAAGCGGCCGCGCTGCGCTCTTTCGCCTCTGTAGACCTTGCCGATCTGATAGCGGCGGAAGGGAAACGTGAGACTGCCGTAGTTTGCCGCGACGAACTTTGCAAGCGGAACGGTGAGGTCAAAGCGCAGAGCAAGGTCACTGTCGCCCTTATTGAATCTGTATATCTGCTTTTCGGTCTCGCCGCCGCCCTTTGCAAGCAGCACCTCCGCCGACTCTATAACCGGCGTATCCAGCGGGGCAAAGCCGTAGACGGAATAGCTTTTTCTGAGCGTTTCCATCATTTTTTCCATTTTTATCTGCTCTGCCGGGAGCAGCTCCATGAAGCCTGACAGCGTCCTTGGCGCAACTTTTGCCATAAATTCTTTATCCTTTCAATCACTAAATGCTGTTATTGACCTTCAATAACAGCATTTGAGTTTCGTTTTTAGCCATCTGCTTTGCTATCTGCGCTTGGGGTTTACGATATTTCGCCAGTCAAGATCGCCGCGGCGCAGACCCTGGACGAGCACCTCCGCGGTAGCGGCGTTGGTCGCAAAGGGGATCTGATACTGGTCGCACAGGCGCTCTATCTTGTTTACGTCGTCAAAGCCGCCGGGATTGCTCGGATCGCAGAAGAACAGCACAAGGTCTATCTCGTTATAAGTGATCCTTGCGCCTATCTGCTGAGCGCCTCCCTGGTCGGCGTGCAGGTACAGCGTCACGGGGAGACCCGTAGCCTCCGAGACAAGCTTGCCCGTCGTATTGGTAGCGCAGACGGAATGTTCGGCCAGAATACCGCAGTAAGCTATGCAGAACTGAACCATCAGCTCCTTTTTCCTGTCGTGTGCCATAAGTGCAATATTCATAAGTTCCCTCGTTTCTGTTTGCGTTTTATATTATTATATACAATGCAGCAGCCGCTTTCAACGCTTTTTTGATAAAAAGCAAGGTTTTTTGCTATTGCAGCAGCTCGCCCTCGACATCGGTGATGTCGGTTGCCGATTTGAGGCTGAAATAGGCCTCGAGTATCTCCTGGGCTATGACCGAGCAGTTTGAGCCCGCCGAGCCTTTCTGAACGACTATGGCCATCGCTATCTCGGGATCCTCAAAGGGCGCATAGCAGATGAAGATGGCATCGTTTGAGACACTGTCGCCCCTCTGGGCTGTGCCGGTCTTGGCGGCGACGGTGGTCATCGTATAGCTTGAGAGGCTCGACTTGCCGACAAGGCGCATGCCCTCCTTGACCGCATCCCAGTTGTACTGGGCGCTCTCGACCTTGCTGAGCACCTCGTCCTCACGCTCGTAAACGTTCTCGCCGTAGCTGTAGCTGCGCACGGACTTGAGTATCGATGCGCTGTGGCGCTCGCCGTTATTGGCGACGGCGGCACAGTATTCGGCAAGCTGGAGCGGGGTAAAGAGACTGTCGGACTGACCGATGGCGGCCTGCATTGTCTGGCCTATCGACCACGACTCTCCCGTGAGCTCTTCGTGGTTTGCACGGTTTGCCATGTTGCCCGTGGACTCCGGCAGCTCGATGCCCGTGCTCTCGCCGAGGCCGAACAGCTCCGCGTACTTATCCATCTTGTCGATGCCCAGATCGTGGCCTGCCGAGTAGAAGAAGATATTGCAGGAGTTCTGGATGGCGCCTGTTACGTTGAGATAGCCGTGCGTGAGCTTCTGGTTGTTCTGCGTGTATATCCAGCAGTAGGGTGCAAAGCCCTGCGCCTTGTAGCGCGTGTACTGACCTGTACACTGAATGGTCGTGCCGGTGCTTATTATGCCCTCGGTGAGGGCCGCGATGGCGGCGCACGGCTTGAAGGTCGAGCCCGGAGCGTAAACGCCGAGCAGCGCACGGTTATACAGCGGCGTGTTTGCCGCTTCGAGTATCTCGTTGTAGTTTTCCAGCAGCTCCGCCGGATCGTAGGTCGGCCAGTTCGCTATGGCCAGCGGCTCGCCGGTCTTGACGTTTACTACGACCACTGCCGCACCGTCTATCTGATCCTGCTTTTCCGTATACGTTCCGTTTGCTATCTGCTGCTCTTTCTTCGCGTCTATCTTTGCCTGTATGGAGGCCACGCCGTTTTCGAGCGCAAGCTCGGCGGCCTCCTGAAGGCCGATGTCTATCGTCAGATACACGTTGTTGCCAGGCTCGGGCTCCTTGGTATATTCCTTGCTGATGACCGTGCCGTCCGAGGCCGAGGTCGTGCGCACGGTCCCGTTTGTGCCGTGCAGGTATTTTTCAAAGGCGAGCTCCGCACCGTCCTTGCCGACATAGGTGTCGGCAGAGTAGCCCTGCTCGGAGTACTTTGCATAGTCGCTGTCGCTCATCGCGCCCGTGTAGCCGAGAATGTGAGCCGCGGCCGAGGTCGAATACTCGCGGACATACGATTCTTTGATATTTATGCCCTCAACATTGTTCTCGCGCAGGGTCGCTATGAGCTTCATGTCCGCGTCCTTGACGAAAACGTAGTCCGAGGTGTTTATGAGATAGCGCACGTTTATCGCGTAGCGCACGCCGGCGATTATCCTCGCCTCCTCGGCAGTGTAGTTGCTGTCGATATCATAGCGGTCGCGCATGCTCGAGAGCACCTCGACGGCGCTGGCGTCCGAGGGAACGTTGTTCTGTTTCATGTAGGCGTCAAGCCGCGCCTGATCCTGCTCGGTGACGTTTTCGTACTCGAACGGCGGACTTGTGGTTATCGGCAGATCGTCGATGTAATCGTCGCCGTAATCGCGGATCATGTTGACAAGCTTGAGTATAACGGCGTTTGAATCGACGCTGTCGTCGTTCGGGAAAAGCTCGTCGGTGTTTATGGTCAGGTCATAGCAGGATTTGTTCGTGACAAGCTCTCTGCCGTTCCGGTCGAGGATCTTTCCCCGCGCGGCGACAACGGTGCTTGTCGTCACCATGTTGTTTTTGCTCTCCTCGTAATACGCCTCGCCTTCTATGATCTGCAGCTTGTACAGCGCGACCACATACACGGTCAGAAGTATCGCAAATACCAGAGCAAGCGCTATCAGTCTGTCTTTTTTGATAATGTTCATAGGGTATCCTCAAACAGCAGTGGGTGTATTTAATAAGTGTCGCGCATTATGCCGTTGTCTTTAAACGGCAGATACAGCAGCATGACCGGCGGTATCGACCACAGCGTCTGCAAAAGCACCGTGAGAAGGCCGGGCAGCAGCTCCGTCCCTCCGCCGATGAGCGCAAGGATAAGCTGTGCGGCTCCGCACAGCAGTATTGCCGCCGTACCGAGTATCATAAATGCAGGAAAGCTTTTGTTTATATAAAACTCAGATGCAAAGCCCGCGCCGAAGCCGATGAGCGGAAACAGCAGCGTAAACAGCACCGTCGTTTCGGAAAAGGCCATGTCCGTAAACAGGCCGAGGAAGATGCCGAAAACCGCACCGCGCACGCCGCCGAGATATATCCCGGCCGCAACGGCCGCCGCGGGGATGATGAAGCCCTTCACGCCGAGGATGCTTATCCTCGAAAAAAGCACGCTTTGCAGCAGCATCACCAGCAGCATATAGACCGCGTACTTTATCACCATGCGGACCTTTTTCCATTCGAGAGCCTGAATAATTCTGTTGAGCAATTACTCCACCACTTCAAAATCCTTTACAACGAAAACCTGAACGAGCGAGGTGAGGTCGCAGCCGGGCTTTACCTCGCCGTATTCTATCTGACCGCCGGCTTCGGTCTTTACCGAGCTTATCGTTCCGATGACGAGCCCCTGCGGGAACGCACCGCCCGAGCCCGAGGTCATGACCGTATCGCCGGAGAACACCTGCGAACCGTCGGCAAGATAGCTGAGCTTTACGCAGCCCTCCTGCATCATGGCAAAGTCGCCGACTATAAGTCCGGATGCGCCGTTTTCGGAGACGAGGGCGCCGATGTTGGTGTTGAGGTCAATGACCGTTGCCACCGTTGCCCACGCAGAGCCTACCTCGGTGACCTGTCCGACGAGCACGCCGTACTCCGTGATTACGCAGTCGCCGACCGCTATATCCGCGTTCGTGCCCTTGCTGATGGTAAACGAATGGGCCCAGTTCGAGGTCGTCCATGCGACGACCTTTGCCGATTCGAGCGTCATATCGCTGTGCTTTTCCTTGAACTCCAGCAGCTGGCGGAAGCGCTCGTTTTCCTCGATCGCCGCAGCGCCGTTTCGGGCCTCTTCCTGAGCCTCGGTGAGCTCGGCGCGCAGTCGCTCGTTTTCGGCGATGAGCTGGTCGTATTCGTACAGATAGCCGTATATGCCCTCAAGCCACTCGGCGACGGAGCTTACCATGCGCTGCACGGGAGCCTTCACCGTGCCGGATACGTTCTGCACGACTCCGGCGTTGCCCTTGAGAAGATATGATGCCGCACCGGCGACGAGTGCGATGACAAGCACTATGACCCCGAGCTTTATTCCGTTTTTCTTCAGATAATTCTTTACGTTCAAAAAAGATGCACCCCGATCTCTTCGAGCATTTGGCCGAGCCTGCACAGCGGCAGACCCATGACATTGAAGTAATCGCCCTCAAGGCGCCTGACCATGAGCGCCGCTCTGCCCTGAATGCCGTAAGCTCCGGCCTTGTCCATAGGCTCGCCGGTCAGAACATAGCCGTCTATCTCCGCGTCCGACAGCCTGCGGAAAAAAACCTTCGTTTTTTCCGCACCGACGGCGCTTTTTTCCTTATATCTGAGCGCAACGCCCGTATACACCTCGTGGGTATTGTCCGAGAGCATATGCAGCATACGCTTTGCGTCGGCCTCGTCGCGGGGCTTTCCGAGTATCTTGCCCTCCGCCCAGACGATCGTGTCCGCCGCAATGACAAGCGACTCGGGGCGGCCTTCCGCCACCTCCGCGGCCTTTGCTCCGGCCAGCGCCATGACGGTTTCGGCTGGGCCTGCGTCCTCGGGCGCTATCTCCTCGCCCTTAGCGGGAACGATGGAAAAGTCAAGTTCCAGCGTCTCCAGCAGCTCTTTTCTCCTCGGTGAGCCGGAGGCCAGCACTATATCCATATCAGTCAACTCCTCTGTAGTAAAGGCCGCGGGTCAGATCGTTCGGCTGATAGTCTCCCTCGCCCTTGTATCTCTTTGCCACCTGTACGCACTCGCGCGCGCCCTCGGTGGTGAACATCAGTCTTATGCCCCAAAGCCCTATGCCGCACAGCTCGTCGTTTTTATCGGCCATGAAGAGCTTTCGGGAATTGTATATCACGTTGCGGTGCTCAAATTCCCGCACGACGGGGAAGGTCGAGCCCATACGGTCGGAAAGCTGAGCCGGAGTCTGGCACTTGCACGAGCCGAGACTGCGGCTTATGACGCACTGCTCTGATACCATCAGCGGCAGGCGTCCGTAGGCGATGAGCTCGGTGGGCACGCACTTTGCAAGATCGCGCACCTGCGCAAGGCGCAGCTCGAATGACGCCGTTGCGGATAAAAAGCCCATCCTGCGTATCATATCCATCGAATAGGAGTTGAACACATTCATGCCGAAATCGGCGCGGATCTTCATCCCGGCCTTGCGGGCAAGCTTTATATGCCCGAGGTTTCCGACGAGCGCTTCGTTTATGCCCCTGTCAAACAGCGCCCTGAGCATCGAAAACACCTGCGCCGCCTCATCGTCGGTTATAACCCGAGGCAGCACCGCAACGGGTACGGCTCCGCGCTCGGTGAAAATGCGCACAATGTCAAAGTTATCGTGCATGACCTTGACGGGAATGTAGATATAATCCGGTCTCGTGTCGGCAAGCTCCTCGGTCAGCTGCTCTGCCGTGCGCACCTGATAGATCATGACGGGGTCCGTCACGGCGTTCTGCCCCGTGGGCATGGCCGGCATCGGCAGGCTCCGGCGCACGGGCGGCATTGCGCGGCGCTCACTGAGCGCCGTCACGAGCTTGCGGCGCAGCTCGTTTATTTCGGATGCCGACAGATACAGGCCGCTCTGCACTCTGCTCTGCGTGTCCACACTGTAGTACGGCGTGCCGCCGGTTTTGCCGAGCCTGTCACTGAGCGCCTCGGCGCTTATCGCCTGACGTATGGCCTTCTGCGGCTCGGCCCCGAAGGCCGCGACCTTGTTGCCGAGATCGTCTATAGCGGCGGCCTTGACCGCCTCTCCGGCGTTTACCACTGCGTAAAACTTCACGGGAACGCGCCGCTCCTCGCGGCCTATATACTCCCGCCTCGCTTCGGAAAACAGCTTCTCGCCGGTCTTGTCCGTCTCGGCTCTGACGCCGAACATATCGGTCTTGTCGCCGTTAAAATAGCCCTGCGTGAAGCCCTGACGCGAAAAGGCGTCCGTCAGAGTCTGCATTTCCTCCGCCGTCGGCTCGCGGCGTTCCTTTATTATCCTTGAATATATGCCGGTGACTATGCCCGTATACTCGGGGCGCTTCATCCTGCCCTCTATTTTGACGCAGGCAACGCCCGCGTCCTCTATCTCGCGCAGACGGTCTATAAGACAATTGTCCTTCAGCGACAGCGGATGGCTGTCCTCGAGTCTGCCGCCCATGCTGTATTCCATGCGGCAGGGCTGGGCGCACATGCCGCGGTTTCCGCTGCGGCGACCTATGAGCGAGGACATGTAGCACTGTCCCGAATGACAGAAGCACAGCGCACCGTGGACGAAGATCTCCGTCTCTATGGGTGCGTGCTTTGTGATGAACTTTATCTGCTCGAAGCTGAGCTCGCGCGCAAGCACGGCGCGGGTCAGTCCCATCTCGGCGGCGGCCTCCGCTCCGGCAAGGTTGTGTATGCTCATCTGAGTGCTTGCATGAAGCGGGATATCCGGCACGGTCTTTTTGAGAATGCTCAGAAGACCGAGGTCCTGCACGAGTATCGCGTCCGCGCCGAGCGACGACACTCGCCGGGCAAGCTCCGCGGCCTGCTCGGTCTCGCGGTCGCCCACGAGGGTGTTCATCGTGACGTAGACCTTGCAGCCGCGTATGCGGCAGTAGCGCACGGCCTTTTCAAATTCCTCGTCGCTGAAGTTTTTCGCGCCGCGGCGGGCGTTGAATATTCCCAGTCCCATATAGACCGCATCCGCGCCGTTCTGTACGGCGGCAATGACCGCCTCCGGCGAGCCTGCGGGTGAAAGCAGCTCAAGCATATATCCATACCTCTGGCATCTTACTTTGTAATCAATGAATTATACCACAAACAAGGCTATTGCTACAAGCTAATTTTAATGGTATAATCGCTCTTGTTAAAGCGCTTTGTGTAAACTTTGAATGAACAGAGGAACTGCCATGCCCGCAGCGGAGCAAAATTTAATACCCGGCAGCACCGCGGACAAGCTTATCGCCGCACACGACGGCGACGTCGCGCTGCTTTATGTCTGGCTGTGCCGGCACGGAGATTTCGATGCCGATGCCGCCGCGTGCGAGCTCTGCCGCACCGGAGCGGAGATAAAAAACGCCTATGAAAAGCTCTGCCGCATGTCCCTTGCACGTCCCGCCGTGCAGACGGCGCCCGAGCCGAAGCTTCCCCCAGCCGAGGAGCTTCCGGAGTACACCTCGGAGGACATCGTGCGCCGCTCAAAGGAGGACAGCGGCTTTCAGGCCGTTATCGCGCAGGCGCAGCACAAGCTCGGAAGGATACTGTCTACGGCAGACCTTAAAACGCTGTTCGGCATATACGACTACCTCGCCCTTCCCGCCGACGTCATATTCATGCTCATAGGCTACTGCATCGACGTGTTTGCGGAAAAATACGGGCCGGGCAGGCTGCCGTCAATGCGCAGCATCGAAAAGGAGGCCTACTCCTGGGCAAACAGGGAGATCATCACCATCGAGCAGGCCGACGAATATATCCGCACCGCCGCCGAGAAGCGCTCGCGCGCGGGCGAGGTCAAGGCCGCAATGGGGCTGGGCTCACGCGTGCTCACGCCGACCGAGCGCAAGTACATGCTGTCGTGGTTCGACATGGGCTTTGACAACGAAGCGATACTCATAGCATATGACCGCACGGTGACGAACACCGGCGCGCTCAAATGGGGATACATGAACAAGATCATGCTCTCGTGGCACTCCAAGGGCATACATTCCGCCGCCGAGGTCGCCGAGCGCGACAGCCGCAGCGGCGCGTCTGCCGTCAAGGCGGAAAACAGGCACCGCAGCAATGTTTCCGGCGATGAGCTCGAGCGGCTGCGATCAATATACGAAAAGGTTAAAAACGGTTAAATAATGGCACTGGACGGAAAAATTCTGGCGCGCGCCAGAGAGCAGATAGGCCACCGGCACGCGGACAATGTCGCCGAGCACTATCTCAGGCAGGAGAAAATATATTCGCAGATACCAGAGATAAGCCGCATCGACGCGCGGCTGCGCACTCAGATGTCGGAGCTTGTCGGGCTCACGATAAAGCGCAGCGCGGACCTTGCCGGTGCGCTCAGGGCACTTGAGGACGAAAGCCTCGCACTTCAGGCGAAGAAGGGTGAGCTTCTGCACGCCCACGGCTATCCCGCCGATTATCTCGAGGATATATACTCCTGTCCCAAATGCAGGGACACGGGCTTTATGGGCAGCACGATGTGCTCCTGCCTCACCGAGGAGTACAACAGGCAGCTCACGGCCGAGCTCAGCACGCTTCTCAAAAACAGCAGCGAGTGCTTCGAGGCCTTCGATCTTTCCCTCTACGGCGAGGCGCGGGAGACGATGAGCATAGTTCTGGACACCTGCCGCGAGTACGCCGCAAGCTTTTCCGAGCGCTCGATGAACCTGCTGTTTCAGGGCGGCACGGGGCTGGGCAAGACCTTCCTGTCGGCCTGCATAGCCCGCGTTGTCGCGCAAAACGGCCACTCGGTGTGCTACGATACGGCGGCCTCCGCGCTTGAGGCCTTTGAGCTCAGAAAATTCGCCCGCGATCCGGAGCTTGCCGAAAAAGCCGCCACGCGCGTTGAGCGCATGCTCGAATGCGAGCTCATGATCCTCGACGATCTGGGCACGGAGATGCTCACGCAGATAAGCGTCTCGGCGCTGTATACGCTCATAAACACCCGCCTTGTCGAGGGGAAAAAGACCATTATCAGCACAAATCTCACCGACGCGGAGCTTGCACGCAGGTACACGCCGCAGATCTGCTCGAGGATAGACGGCGAGTTTCTCAAGCTTCCCTTTGTCGGCACGGATATTCGCAAGCTCAGGCACGAAATGTAAATGACATATACGGGAGTTGAAGGAATGGATCAGCACGAGATACTGCGCGAGATACCGCTTTTGGATGCACACGGCCGGCTCACCGAGCCCGGCTACGCAAAAAAGCTCCTGCCTGTGTACCGCCGCGCGGACATAAAGGCAAGCCCCCTGCGCATTAAGGAATGGGACTACTATCTCATTAATAACGGCCGCTTCGCCCTTGCGCTCACCATCGACGATAACGGCTATATGGGACTTGACTCGATAAGCCTTTTGAATTTCGAGGAGGGCTGGGAGATCACGACGAGCCCCATGTGCTTCATGCCGCTGGGCAGGCGCAGACTGCCCGAGACGAGCAGAACGGGGGACACGACCGCCATCGGTAGAAACTACAGCATCTATTTTAAAAACAACGGCTCCGGCGTGCGCACGCTCATCGCGCAGATGAAGCGCTTCGGCCCGGCGGGCTCGCTGTATGCCAGGGTCGAGCTCTTTGACGAGCCCGAGGAGAGCATGGTCATCGCAACGCCCTTCGATAAGCCCGGGCATTTCTACTACAACCAGAAAATTAACTGTCTGCGCGCACGCGGCGAGGTCGTCTACGACGGGCAGACCTATGTTTTTGACCCCTCGGACAGCTTTGCGGTGCTCGACTGGGGACGCGGCGTGTGGACATATAAAAACACATGGTACTGGGGTTCGGCCTCGGGTTCCGCTGACGGCGTTCCCTTCGGCTGGAACATCGGCTACGGCTTCGGCGATACCTCCGCCGCGAGCGAGAACATGCTGTTTTATAACGGCAGGGCGCACAAGCTCAGCCAAGTGAAATTCAACATCCCTGGCGGCGAAAAATCGTTCATGGAGCCGTGGACCTTCACCTCCGATGACGGCAGGTTCGAAATGGACTTCCGTCCCGTGCTCGACCGCGCATCCTGCACCGACGCAGTGCTCATAAAAAGCGATCAGCATCAGGTGTTCGGCCTGTTTACCGGCCGCGCCGTCCTCGACGACGGCAAGATCATCGAAATCAAAGACTTCCCCGGCTTTGCCGAGAAGGTCTCAAATAAATGGTAAATTACACAAGCAAGGAGTTAAACCAATGAAGTTTCTCACCGAAGAATGGAGCGACGAGTTCATCGCTCTGGCAAAAGACACCTTTTCCCCCGGCAAGACTCCCTCTAAAGTGACCGTCACACTCTGCGAGTGCTACAACAAGGTGCCTCAGTGCGGCGGCGACACCGTGTGGTTCATGTACACCTTCAAGGACGGCGTGATCACGGACATCACCCGCGGCACGGGCCGCGCCTCGGCACCCGCGGCAGATTATGTCTCCGATGCCGACTATGACATCTCCGTCAAGAACATCATAGGTGAGCTCAGCTCCGCCAAGGCGCTGACCTCGGGCAAGATAAAGCTCAAGGGTAACCTAATGAAGGGCCTCAAGCTTCTGGACACCCACGCAGTCCTCGCCGAGTGCAAGAAGCTGGGCGGCAAAACGGTTTTTTAACGACGCATTGAGGCTGTGCCTATACGCATATTGCAGGCGCCCGGTATCGAAACATCAGCCAATACCGCAGCGCTATTGAAAAAAGAGTGCAGATAATGATCTGCACTCTTTTTCCGCATTTTTATCTTGTCATGTCGACGTCGGTGACCTCGCCGGTGATGGCGTTGAGTGTGACGAAATAGGTGGCTGTCCAGCCGTTTCCGATATCGACATTTGCGATATCCACCTGCCAGAGGATATTTCCGTTTTTCGCTTCCTTATAAGCCGTGATATCCGCATTGCCGGTATCGGCATCTATCGCGGCAAGAGCAAGCTCCACGGCTTTTTCGCGGCCTATCGCTTTTTCGACGGCGCTCTGCCAGCCGCCGGTGTCCGAATCCGTGCGCACGAGGGAGCTTAGCTCTCCGCTGCCGCTGAGCGTAACGGCAATGCTGCTTCCGCCGTACAGATCATCGGCGAGCTTCTGCCTGAATTCGACGGTATAACCGTCGGGCGTCTGGCTGCATTTCATGTCAAATTTGCCGGTATCCTCATCAGGGAACGCCGCGGCAAAAATTCTCTCAGCCGCAGCGGCGGCCGAACTCTCCGACACCGTGCCTTCCGTTTTCACCGGCTCGCCCGTGAGCATGACGGCCTTGAGCTCATTTGTTTTCGCATCGAACAGATACGCGTATTTGTCCGACTTTGCCGACATGAGCCCGGTACCGAGCGCTGTCTCATACTCCGCGTCGTCATTGAGCGGCACCGGCGCTGTATCGCCGAGCACCGCGGTGAGCTTCTCGGGCACAAGGTTCGGCGCCCCGCTTGCGTTTGCCGCGCTGAGGGCTGTGATGCATATCGCCAGCACGGCTATGACTGCCAGCGCAGTCAGGATGAACTTTTTCATGGCTTCCGCCTCCTTTTTGCATTTGCCATTAAGACGGCGGCAAGGCTGAAAAAGTTCCCGAAAAATTATTCCAAATTACCGGACTCGTACATCAGCGCCGTGAGCGCGACGAGGGGGGCTGTTTCACAACGGAGGATACGCTCACCCATTGAGCAGACGTGAAAGCCGAGCTTTCGCGCAAGGTCGGCCTCATAGGGCTCAAAGCCGCCCTCGGGGCCTGTGATCACCGCCGCCGAGCCGAGCTTTCCGGCTCCCGTGAGCGCCGTGCGCAGGCTCTCGCGCTCGCCGGTCTCGTACATGAAAAATGCCGCCTCCTGCTGCTTTGCGGCATCGAGCGCCTCGACGTAGGTATCGAGCCACCTGACCTCGGGGATAATGCCGCGGCCCGACTGCTTGGCGGCCTCCTCGCTTATCCTGTTCCAGCGCTCGAGCTTTTTCGTGACGCCCTCGGTGCGCTGCACAACGCGCTCGCAGCGGAAAAAGCCGATCTCCTGCGCGCCGGCCTCGACGCACTTCTGTATGATATAATCGGTCTTGTCGCCCTTGGGCAGACCGCACAGCACACGCACCGACACCGTCGGCTCGGCAGCGCATGGCACGACCTCGATTATCTCGGCCTCGGCCTCGTCCTTATCCGAACGCAGGAGCCTGCACTTAAAGTCCGTGCCGTTGCCGTCGCAGATCGTCATCTCCTCGCCGGGGCGCAGGCGAAGCACCTTTATATGCTCTGCGTCGCGGCCGCGTATGACCGCCCTGCCGCTGAGCAGATTTGTTCCGAACGCAAAAAATCTGGGCATGATAAACACCTCGCAAAAATGTGCTTTTCATTATCTCACACCGCTGGCATTTTTTCAAGAGCGTGCATATAATGCAGCGGTGAAGCCAGTGAAATTTGATAATTTTGAAAGCGTGTGGCAGCGCGTCACCGCCCGTGACGAGGAGCGTACGCTTCCCGTGCCGCCGCCGGAAAATAAGCGTGAGGAAAAGCTCTGCGTCATAAAACGCGGCCGGAAAAGCCGCGCCGTGCGCTTTATCGCGGGGCAGTGAGCCGCCATATCAGAACGTCTCCCGAATATGCTGAGGCTTTATAAGGCGGTATGATAAAACTTAATAAAACTAATGCTGTGTACGTCTCAGCTTGTCAAAAAAGTCCCTTGAGGGACTTTTTTGACTGCACTTTTCCGCCGAGCATTTTGAAAACGTTCAAAATGCTATTACCGAAATCCTTGAAATTTCAAGGATTTCGACGGCGGTTTATCCAACTTGAGGCGGGCCTTGCCCCCTCTCTCAAGCTCCCCCGCTGCGCGGACATATTCACGCAGCAGCATAGTTTTTTTGACAGTCTCGGACGTACACAGCAAATGCTGTGTACATCCTTCTTTATTTTGTTATGAGCACTCTGACCTCACCTGCACTCGAAGCAGTGCCACTCCTCCTCATGGCGGTGGGCGATAATTTCAAGGCCTGCGGCGCGCAGTGCGGCGGCGACCTCGTCCTCGTGGCCGTCGATAATGCCGGAGGTGATGAACACTCCGCCGGGCGCCATGAAGGCGCGGACAAAGGGTGCAAGCGGGATTATGACGTCCGAGACGATGTTTGCAAGCACGATATCGTAGCCTGTGCCGAGTATTTTGCGCAGCTTCGCGTCGCCGATTATATCACCGGCATAGACCGTCATTTTATCCTTGCCGATGCCGTTGAGCGCCGCGTTTTCCATGACCGTATCGGGAGCCTTGGGGTCAATGTCGCAGGCGGTGCAGCTTTCGCTGCCGAGGACGAGCGCACCGATACCGAGTATGCCGCTGCCGCAGCCGAGGTCGAGTGCGCGTCTGCCGGCTCCGGCGTATTTTTCGAGGGCGGCAAGGCACATGCGCGTCGTCGCGTGAGAGCCCGTGCCGAACAGAAGGCCGGGGTCAAGACGCAGCGGCACTCGGCCCTCCTCGGAGCAGTCTATCCACTCCGGCACGACGAGGAGTCTTTCGCCTATCTCCAGCGGCTCATAATACTGCTTCCAGTTGTTTTCCCAGTCGGCATCGCACACCGGCGCGGTCTTTACATCGAACTCCGCCCTGACGGCGGCAAGCTGCGCTGCACCCTCGTCGTTATCCTCAACGTAGAACTTCACGCGCGATACGCCTTTGTAGCTCTCCTCAAGCTCTGCGTCAACATAGTCCCAGTACTGGCGGTTATTCTCCAGAAAGGCCTTGAAATCATCCTCGTTTTCGATGACAAAGCCGTCTATGCCGAGGCTCGTCAGCCTGTCGCATACCTCGTCCGTGTTTTTGCATTCAATCGTGACTTCCGTGTAATTCATATTCAATCCTCAAAACTGCCCCGCCGGGTGGCGGGGCAGCAGTAATTTTATTTGTTCTTATTCGACGTCGTCGCTTATAAGACCGTAGCCGCCGTTCTTGCGGCGATAGACTACCGAAACGGCACCGTCGGACTGCTCGTTGCGGAACACGAAGAACTCGTGCTCGAGCAGGTTCATCTGGAGGATAGCCTCCTCGGGAGACATGGGCTTGATGGGGAAACGCTTGCTGCGCACGATCCTGAACTCCTCATCCTCCTCGTCATCGGCGGGGACGAAGGCCGGTCTTGCCTCCTTCTCAAGCGCGCCCTCTCTAAGACGCTTTTCCAGACGCGTCTTGTTCTTGCGGATCTGGCGCTCGATGGCCGCGACGCCGGAATCAACGGAAGCGTACATATCGTTTGTAAGCTCGCTGGCTCTGTAGTACAGGCCGTTGTTTGAAACCGTGATCTCAGCCAGGAACCTGCCGCGCTCCATGCTGAACGTGATGCTGGCGCTGCTTTCGGTCTTAAAGAAGCGGTCGAGTTTGCCAACCTTGCGCTCAGTATATGCTCTGAGCTCTTCGGAGGAACCCATCTTTTTTTCGGTGAACGTAAATTTCATATTTGCCGGCTCCTTTCTGCTTTGCAGGATAGCTCCTGCTTGACTACAGTATAGCACATCTCGGTGTAAAATGAAAGACGTTTTGTGAAATTTGCATTAAATATTTTAAATTTGCCCCGCTTTTTTATTCAACACTGATATAACAGTCGGGCAGCGCGGTTTTCAGCGCCTGCAGGGATGCTGCTGAAATGTCGTTTCCGCTGAGCCAGAGCTGCTTGAGCCCCGTCAGCGAGCAGAGCGCCGAAACGTCGCTTATGCGGTTGTTTGAAAGGTCAAGCGTTTCAAGCGTTTTCAGCTGCGAGAGCGCGGACAGGCGCGATATCGAGTTATCGGACAGATCAAGATGCTTTACGTTCGTAAAGCCCGCCGCAGCGGAAATATCGCTCAGCCCGAGCCCGTTTGCCTCGACCGTTTCCGCGCCGCTGTCAAAGCTCTTGCCGCCGAGAACTATCTCACTTTTGAGCTCCGAATGGCTTATCGTGCAGCCCGAGAGCTTTTTCTGGAGCGCCGCCACGGCCGTTTCGCCGAGCTCGGAGTTGTCCTTTATGCTGAGCTTCTTGAGGCTTTTCAGTCCGTAGAGCTCTTCAAGGTCCGCGTCGGTCAGACCGATATCGTCCATCCACAGGGTCTTGAGATTTGTGAGCCTTCCGACGGCGGCGATGCTGCCGAGCTCGTTTCCGCTGAGGTTGAGCTCCGTAAGCGACGATATGTCCTGAAGCGCCGCCACGGACTTTATTCTGTTGCCCGCAAGGTTCAGATACTCAAGCTTCGGCAGGCTCATCAGCGGACTTATGTCGCTTATGCGGTTGTTTGAAAGGTCAAGCTCCGTAAGCAGCGGCAGATCGACCAGCGCAGATATATCGGAAACGGAGTTGTCCGACAGATCAAGCTTTTTAAGCTTCGTGCAGACCGACAGGAGCGTTATATCGTGCACGTCGCAGCCGGAGAGGTCGAGCTCCGTGACGTTGCTCTTGAAGGTCTTGCCGCCGAGCTTGATCTCCACAACGTCCTCCTTCGCGTCGTCGCTGTAGATGATGCACTCGGGCAGCTCCTCCTTGAGCTTTTTAAGCTGCGACTGGCTTATGTCCATGTCGCCGATGGTGAGCATGGAAAGGCTGTCAAGCCCATAAAGCGGGCTGAAATCCTTTATCTCGTTGCCGTCAAGATGCAGTGTTCTGAGCGACGTCAGCTCCTTGAGTGGGCTCACATCGCTTATCTTGTTTTTCGAAAGATCGAGCGTAGTGAGCTTTTTGAGCGAAGAGAGAAAGTCGAGATCCTCTATCTTGTTGTCGGAAAGCTTGAGGCTCGTAAGCTCGGTGAGCTTTGCAATGTCCTTGAGTGCAGCCGAGCCCGCGCCCTTGCCCGACAGATCGAGCGACGTTGTTTCCACATCGTACTGTTCGCCGAAGATAACGACGATCTTGCCGCTGTCATAGTCTTCTTTTGCCTTTTTCAGACGCTCTATCTCGGCTTTTATCTTCTCGTCGCCGCTCGTGGAGCTTTCCAGAATGGCGATGGCGTTGACATAGTCGTACTTCGCCTCGTAGCAGCGGCTCATCAGCAGAAGGCACTCGTCGGTCTTTTTGATCTCCATGGCCTCGCGCAGTTTGCTGAGGGCGTTGTCGTAATCGCCGTCGTAGTAATATTCCTTTGCCTGTGCGAAGGCGCTGTCATAGTTGTTTTCCGTGCCGCCGCTCTTGAGCGCCAGCACCACCGCGAGCATCACGGCAAGTGCCGCGGCTATGGCGACGCACACGACGATGAGCTTCTTTTTCCTTTTATGCTCGCGGCGCTCGGCGATTATGCGTCCGGCATCGGAGCCGCCGCCGTCATCATATTCCTCGTCGTACTCGGGTTCCCCGGTATGCTCGGGCTCGCCGTCCTCTGCCTGCGGGTCGAGCTCATAGCCCTCTGTCCCACGCAGTATCTCCTCAAGCTCGGGGTCGAAGAGGCTCTTATAGCCTTCGTTTACCGTGTCGAGCACGGTCTTTTCCTCATCTGCCTTATGCAGCTGCTGCTCGATATCGCTTTTTTTGACGACTACGGTCTTTTCCTCACTCGGGTCTTTTCTTACGGTATCACTCATGCTCATCACCCTCCTGTGAAAGTGCGCCGGGTGCAGTCTCCGACGCGGGCGGCTCCTCGCTGCTGACGAGGAGGTCTATGGCCTGCTGCTCCGCACTGCCGGCCTTTTCGGCGGCAAAATCGCGTTTTTTCATGGCAAAGCAGATGCACAGGAGCGCGGCCATTATGCACAGCACCGAAATCTCCGGCAGCAGCTCCGACAGCTCGACTGACTTGTCCGCCGGCGCGATCATGTCCCTGTCAAGGTAGATATGTACGGCAAGCGGCAGACCGAACAGGGGCAGCAGCAGCCACTTTGTGCGGATAACGCCGAAAACCGTTGCCGTGTATATAAACGCGACGGCAAGATACAGGCATATGCACAGCACCGTGTGCAGTATGCTGTCAAAGCCGAAGGCCTTTATTATAAAGAACATAACGCCAAGTATGACCGGTATGAAGGTCAGACTGAAAAATCGTCTGCCGGCATACATGATCAGGACGATAAACAGCAGGTTGCAGAGTATCGGCAGCGCTATCTGGAACATGATGAAGCTCGAGGTCTGATTGGACCAGAAGCCCCAGTAGCCTAGAAAGCGGCACAGCGCCGAAAGCAGCATAAAAACTACGGCAAGCTTTACGAAAAAGTTCCTTTTGCTCACCGAATATCTTATCTTGTCGTTTTCCATCTCCATGTTCTTCTCTCCGATCAGAAGGCCCAGCTGCCGTTTTTGAATATCTGAACCCGTTCGCCGCCGGCCGTTTCGCCGATTATATCGAGGTCGGCCGAGCCTATCATAAAGTCCTCGTGGATCATGGACGAGTTTATGCCCATATCGCGGCATTGCTCGAGCGTGTAGTTTTCAAAGTCCTTTATACAGCTTGCAAAGCCGTCGCCGAGGGCGAGGTGGCAGGCTGCGTTTTCGTCAAAAAGCGTATTGAAAAACATGATGCCGCTGTTTCTGATCGGACTGTCGTAGGGCACGAGCGCACACTCGCCGAGCATTTTCGAGCCCTCGTCCATGCCGACGAGCGTCTTTAGCGCATCCTCGCCCTTTTCTGCCTTCACCTCGGTGACAAGGCCGTTTTCAAAGCGTATGCTGAAGTTCTCTATCATCGTGCCGCGGTAGGACAGCGGACGGGTGGAATAGACTATGCCCTCGGCCTGCCCCTTCATGGGGCTGGTAAACACCTCTTCGCTGGGAATGTTGGGGTTGAAGCTGATCTGCGTTCCGAGCGTATCCTCCGCTCCGGCGAGAAACTGCGCCTGAGGGATGAGGCCGACGGTGAAATCCGTGCCGTTTGCGCTCTTATAGTGCAGCCTGCGCAGCGACAGCGAATTGAGGTATTCGCAGCGGCTTTTGAGGTCCGCGTTGTGCTCGCGCCATGCCTTCACGCCGTCACCGCCGGCACGCGAGGTATACAGAATAGCCTCCCATAGCTTTTCGACGGCCTCGGCTTCGCCAAGCCCGGGAAATACCTTTTTTGCCCATGCTTTTCCGGGTACGGCGGCAATGACCCACTGGTATTTATTCTCCATCGAGTCGCGGATGGGCTTGATGACAGGCCAGCGCAGCTGAACGCTTTTGCCCCACTTTTCCTGATCAAGCCCGTCGAGCCCGGAGGGATCCGCCGACTCGATATATATCATGGCCGGCAGCGTTTTTGCCCTGTACAGGAGCTTTTCCTTTTCCCAGTCCTTTATCTCGCCCAGCCGCTCAAGTGTCTGGTACTTCACATGTTTGAGCCGCAGCGGCTGATGCGTCCACTCCACCCTGACCTCGGCGGCACCGGCAAGGTAGCACTGCTCAACGAGCATTTCCACAAACTCCGGCTGATCGAGCTCCGCAGAGATGATGACATCCTGTCCCTTTTGGACGTTCGCGCCGACCTTCACGATGAGCTCGGCGTAGCCTTCAAGCTTTTTTGCATCCATATATAAAAATACTTCCTTCATCATATAATTGAGTTTATTTTATCACACGGGTTACAAAATTACTACATATTTATATCCGCCGCACGAAATTTTTCTCGTGAATTTACAGGTTTGTCAAACATACATTTCGGTCCTGCAGAAAAGCGATAATTTTTTTAAAATAAGTATTGCAATTGACACGTAATTGTGTTAATATAATCGGGCGTTGGAAATCCGGGTGTAGCGCAGATGGTAGCGCGCTTGAATGGGGTTCAAGAGGCCGCTGGTTCAAATCCAGTCACTCGGACCACACAAAAAGGCTCGAAAGTGTAAACTTTCGAGCCTTTTTCTTGCTTTTTGAGGACTTTTGCCTTCATTTTATCGGAGAGAGTGTATATGCAGTGCTGTACGCTCAATCCGGTTCCGTTCGCAGCTTTTTTTATCGTATTGTGTCGGCTGACAATGCCATATCCTCTTTCCGCTGCGGCTGATGAGAGGTCATGCCGCCGTCCAGAGTTATCACCTGACCGTTGACATAGTAAGAGTCATTACAGGCGAGAAACAGTGCAAGCGGGGTAGCATCTGCGCCGCAGCCGATGCGCGGCTCGGGAATATGAGAGAGCATGAATTCTTTATACCAGTTGACTTCGGGAGTATCCTTCCGGGTGGGAGTGGTCATAACACCGGGTCTGATACAGTTGCAGCGGATACCCTTTATTTGAATTCATATTGTTTACAGCTTCCAGCCGACGGCCCGGGTTCTGGTATCGACAAAGCGCCTGTAGATGCCCTTCTGCGCCATGAGCTGCTCATGCGTTCCGAGCTGCGCGATGCGGCCTTTGTCCACGACCACGATCTGATCCGCGTGCCGCACGGTTTTCAGGCGGTGGGCGATCATGATGATCGTTTTCTCCATCGTGAGTGCCTCCACGGCATCCACCAGCTCCTTTTCGTTCTCTGGGTCTACATTGGCGGTCGCCTCGTCAAGAATGATGATAGGCGCATCCTTCATAATGGCTCTGGCAATGGATATGCGCTGCTTTTCCCCGCCCGAGAGGCTCGCACCTCCCTCACCGATGACGGTGTTGTAGCCGTCGGGGAGCTTCATGATAAAATCATGGCAGCAGGCTTTTTTTGCCGCCTCGACGACTTCTTCGTGTGCTGCATCCTGACGGCCGAACTTGATGTTGTTCTCTATCGTATCGGCGAAAAGATACACGGTCTGGAACACGAACGCGAAGTTCTCCATGAGACTGTTCATGCTGTAGTCCTTCACATTCACGCCGCCGAGCGTGATCTCGCCGGAGTCAACGTCCCAGAACCTTGCGATCAGATTGCAGAGGGTGGATTTGCCGCCGCCGGAAGGGCCGACGATGGCCGTGGTCGTCTTCTGCGGAACGGAAAGAGAAACATCGTCAATGATCTTTCGCTTGCCATAGGAAAAGGAAACATGCCTGAGCTCGATATCATGATTTTCGGGTTTGATTTCCTTTCCGTCGATGTCCATCGTATCGAGTGCGAGAATGGCGTTTGCCTTGTCCACGCAGACGCTGACGGTGTGCAGAAGCGAGGAGTAGCTTCCTGCGCTTTCAAGACTTGCATACAGCATGAATGCCGAGATCGTCATGCCGACAGCGTAAACTGCGCTCATGGTGCCGCTTATGAAGAAATACGCGCTGCATGCGACGATGACGGCGCCGGTGATCTTGGTAACTGCCGTCTGGAAGAAGTGATAGGGGATAAAGGTCAGCTCCATCCTTGTGTTGACCTCTGCACAGGCCTTGTTTGCGTCGTTGAGCTTCTTTGCCTGCGCACCGAGAAGATTATAGGACTTCACTTCTGCGATGCCCTGGATGTACTCCATGATCTGATCGACGAGCTCAACGTCACAGGCGACCTTGTCCTCGGAAATGCTCTTGCCGGCCTTCTGCATCCCGTAGTTTATCAGAAAGAAAACAAGCACGCCGGCGGCGGAAATCAAGCCTATCCGCCAGTCAAAGCAGAGTATCATGAGAACGATCATGGAGGTTTCCAAAATCCCTTGGGTCGTCAGCATGACCACACGGGTCGCAACGTCGCCGAGTGCCTCCATGGTGTTGGTCGTGACCGAGGATATCTCACCGATGCTGCTCCCGTTAAAATAGCCCATAGGCAGATAGCGCAGCTGCTCTGCGATCTTGATCCTTGCAAAGGCGGCGGCATTGTATCCGCCCTCCGTCTGAAGCACCGTTGAAAATCTTTTGCACAGCACACCGATCACAACGGCGGCAGCCATAATGGCAAGAGAGCCGCAGATATATTTTTTCATCGGCTCTCCGCTCATGAGGCCGATCAGAATGTACATGACGGCGGGTATCTTCATTGCCGAAGCGAGCGCTTCTATAAGCCCTATCGCCATGGACAGCTTGAATTTATTGCCGTTCTCCCTTCCGCAGAAGCGGAAAAACTTTGCCAGTACCTCAAACATTTTCTTCAGCCTCCTTTACGGTGTCCTTCGCGGAGATATGCGCCTGCCACATTTCACGGTAAAGCGGGCAGGAGGAGAGAAGCTGCTCATGTGTTCCGCAGCTTTCGATTTGCCCGTCATTGACCACAAAGATGCAGTCGCTGTCTTTTACGGTGGAGAGCCTGTGTGCGATGACGATCAGTGTCTTTCCAGCAACGAGTCTTGCGATGGAACTTTGCAGGATCGCCTCGTTTTCAGGGTCTGTATAGGCCGTCGCCTCGTCAAGGATAACGATGGGAGCGTCCTTCAGCATAGCCCGCGCAATGGATATTCTCTGCCGCTCACCGCCGGACAGGTGCCCGCCCGCGCCGCCGACGATGGTGTCAAAGCCATTTTCCAGCTGCATGATAAATTCATAGCAGCCGCTTTTCTTTGTGACCTCGACGACCTCTTCATCCGTGGCATCCGGCCTGCCGTGGCGGATGTTTTCCATGACAGTTTCGTTAAACAGGTAGTTATCCTGCGCAACATAGGCGATCCTGCGGTTATATTCCTCCATGGACAGCTGCCGGATATCCGCACCGCCGATCCTTATGCTGCCGGAGGACACATCCCAGAACGACGCGATGAGCTTTGCAACGGTGGATTTGCCGCTGCCGGAGGGGCCGACAATGGCATTCACGCTGCCGGACGGCAGCTCCATGCCGATGCCGTGCAGGATCTCCTTGTCGTGATAGGCAAAGCGCACGTTTTCGAGCACGACTGAATTGTCTGCGGGAACCGCCGCACTTTCCTGCGGGCGCCCGAGCTCAGGCTGCCCGAGTATATCGGCTACCTCGCCGACGATCACGTCTATCTTGCCAAGGTCATCCGTATACGAGCCGACGGTGATCAGAGGGCCGACGATGCCGAGAGACAAAATGACGCAGACGATAAAATCCGAAAGCTGAAGAGTCCCGTTCGAGACATAAAGTGCGCCAAACGGCAGCACCGTCAGCAGCGTGTACGGCGTTATGGTCATCATCAGCCCGTGGAAGACCGAACAGCGGCGCATCCAGCTTATGAACGAATTGGCATATTCCTTTGCCGCCTCCGTAAACTTGGCATAGGAGCTCTCCGTCCTGCCGAAGGCCTTTATGACCTCAATGCCGTCAATATATTCGACCGCCGCATCGTTGAGCTCCTTTGTGGCTTTCACGGTCCTTTCAAAGCTCGGCTTGAAGTCGATCATCATTCCCGCGTATGACGCAAATCCGACGATAACGGGAAGCAGGGACCAGAGCGCGAGCCGCCAGTCGATCGTAAAGAAATACAAGAGAATGATGATCGGCGCAAGAAGATTCGAGGTAAACTCCGGCACGATATGTGCAAGCGTCGTCTCGATGCTGTCGATGCGCTCGACCATGATGTTCTTGAAGCTGCCGGAGGGCGTGTCCTTCACAAAGCCGAGCGAGACCCTCGCCAGCTTGTCGCAGCACATTTTGCGGATATCGGACAGAACCGCAAAGGTCGCCTTGTGCGACAGGGTCGTAGAGACGGAGTGCAGAAGCTCGGCTGCGATAAACGAAATGGCGATAAGCGCCGCCTTTGCAAGATACGCGGAAAAGTCCGTTTCTCCGCTTAAAAACATTCGCACGACGTCCGCTATCAGAAAATACGGAACGATCTTTAAAATGACGTTGCCTGCGGCCAGCAGCACGCTCCACAGATACAGCGGCCTCTGCGGAGCAGACCACTCAAGCAGCCGGTTCACCCATGATCTTTTCTTTTCTTCCATGCTTAACGCTCCTTTGACTGGATGTTATGTTGCCAGTTAGCTGAGGCTAACTGATTTTCAAAAAACAAGCGGCCTTTGATCGGCCACATGTTTTCAAATGCCGAATCAGCGTATATTGCGGTCAGTCCGGTGCCTGCGGGAACCTGATACCCAGCAGCCGTTCCCAGCCGCCGGTCTGAAATTCCTTCAGCTGAGCGATATTCGCCTTTGCGGTTTCCTTTTCCATATCATGCTCAATGATCTGAAATACGGCGGAGAAAAAGCCTGTGCTGAGCATATGCAGAAGATCTTTTTTGACGACGGGAACATCGATGCCTGCCTTTTGCAGAGTCTCCATATAATTGAGTGTGGACTGACTCTCACGTTCTACCATGCTGTGAATGAAGTCCGCATACTTCCCGCTGTCCCCGCATTTTAAAAGCAGGCGAAAGCTGTCGTAATTATCGTAGACATAGTCAACGATTTGCTCTATCCCGTCCTCGGATGAGGCCGCCATGTGGTCGGTCTGCTCCTGAGGCGAAAGCACCTCAAAATCCGCCAGAATATCATCGTAAATTTGATAAATGTGCTCCACATACGGGTCTATAAGCGCATCGAACATGCTTTCCTTTGTCGGGAAATACTTATAGAACGCTCCCGTTGTGAGCCCCGCGTCCTTTACGATATTCCGAAGCGATGCCCCGTCAAGCCCGTCCTTCAGAAAATGCTTTTTTGCCGTGTTCAGTATGTTCTCTCTCGTGTTGTCCGCCTTGACAGACATGGCCATCCTCCGTTTTCGAAAATATAACAGTGCTATATAACACGGCTATATTATATGGCGCAGAGTAATGTTTGTCAATAGGCTAAAAAAGGCCCGAAAGTTTACACTTATTAAAAAAATATCGCTTTTCTCGATTTCCGAACGGGGCAGGCAGATGTGTTCGGGCAAATTTGTACACAAAAAGTCAGATAGCTATTGCTTAGAGGCAATGATTGGACTATAATAATACCGTAAATACCAGCGAAGTAAACATGAGTAAGAAAGAGGAGGAAATGACCATGAAATGTCCTCGCTGCGGACATGAAATGACCCTCGATACCCACCGCAAGTATGCTCTTAATATGTGCTACGAGTGCGGTTACATCGAAGGCAGACTCAACGACGGCCCCGGCAACGGCGCAAGCAACTACGCCCGCCTTAGAACCATGAACTTCAATGAGGCTGTCGCCTTTATTTCCGGCGGTCTCGGTCTTGAAGAGGAAAAGGTCGCCGACTGGCTCGACAACAAGGAATAAACCGGCAGATATCGCCCCGTAAAATACGGGGCGATATCTCAGTTTGTCAAAAAAGTCCCTCGCGGGACTTTTTTTGACTGCACTTTTCCGCCGAGCATTTTGAAAGTATTCAAAATGCTTTTACCGAAATCCTTGAAATTTCAAGGATTTCGACGGCGGTTTATCTAACTCGAGGCGGGTCTTGCCCCC
>CAVEAL010000002.1:0-163681 GCA_963613665.1 bacterium
AGTGCCGACAATACTTGTCTGGAGACGGACCGGGAAGATAGGTCAATGCCAACATCGAAGGGTTTGGCGCAAGTCAAGCCCTTTGCTTTTGCCTCCTTAGCTCAACAGGTAGAGCATGCGGCTGTTAACCGCAGGGTCGTAGGTTCGAATCCTACAGGGGGCGCCAATGGGTATTGCCGCCACATTCGTGACGGCAATACTGATATAAGGGCCTTTAGCTCAGTTGGTTAGAGCAACCGGCTCATAACCGGTCGGTCTGGGGTTCGAGTCCCTGAAGGCCCACCAATTTTATAGGGGAATAGCTCAGCTGGTAGAGCGGCGGTCTCCAAAACCGTAGGCCGAGGGTTCGAAGCCTTCTTCCCCTGCCAAAGCGTTCGCGTATCTAGGTTTTTTTGATTTACTAGATACGCGAATTTTCTATTTTATGGCAAAAAACCGCTTCTAGGCCTACGGATTCGGCTATCGGCCTACGGATTTTGAATTTTAGACCGTAGGAGGCTATTAAAAATGCGTATTGAATTAGTTAGGAATGAGAACACATTAACCGAGATTTATAATGAGTTTCTACTTAGGAAAAAGGCCGACGGTTTGCGAGATAGAACCCTCAAAGACTACGCTTATCACCTACCTAAATTCATTGCTACTACATCCAACAGCTTAGATGAGAAACAACTTACTATTATGAGAATTGAATTAACCAATGAAACCATTACCTATCTTAAATGTTTCTTCAATTGATGCGTTGACCAAGAGTATCTAATCTATAATCTAATAGCAAAAGATAAATTAAAGAAACGTGGCGACGATAGCAACATTAACGCTGTTAGTATAGATGACGTGAAACGCCTCCTAAGGGCCTGTAACAGGAGTTCGTTCACTGGCCTAAGAAATTCACTATGATACTTCTGATGCTTGACACAGGTATTAGAGCGTCTGAGATAACATGCCTAACCAAGAGTTCTATAACAGAACCAATAGAACGATAACTATTAGCCGCCAAACTGCTAAAACCAAAAGATAACGAAGCTTATACTTATCAGATAATGTGGCGGCTTCCCTTAATGATTATCTAAAAAGACTTCCCGATATACCTCAGTATTGACGCCGCGATGAGTGATGCTCTCAATACTTTTCGCGGATCCTTACGGCGGAGCCCTCGATTTGAATTAATGTGAGATAGAGAGCCTCTGCAAACAAAAAGCCCCTGCTGCAGGCATTGCCTGCGGCAGGGGCTGCGTATTATGCGGGGACAGATCGGGATCAGCCGGCGTTTACAAGCACCATGTAGCGATGGAGCATTGCCGCCATCTCGGAGCGCAGGGCGGTGCGGTTAGGACCGAAGCTGCCGTCGTTGTAGCCGTGAACTACGCCGAGGGAGTTTGCCCAGATAACTGCATTGCGCGCAAACGCGCCGATGGACGATGCGTCCTTAAACTCGTTCAGCGAGCCGCTGACGCCGGGAGAGCCAGCATAACGGTAGAGCATGGTGACGATTTCTGCGCGGGTTATGGAGGCGTTGGGATCGAATGTGGTCGCGGTCTTGCCGACGGTGACACCGGTGTTGTACGCCCAGACGATCGCATTATACGCCCATTTGCTGATGTCGGTGAATTTGGGGACCTGCATGCCGGCGATCGACGGGCTGCCTTCCAGACGGTACAGGACGGTGACGAACATTGCGCGGGTCATCTTGGCGTTCGGGCTGAACAGCGTGTCTTCGGTGCCGAGCATGATATCATGCTGCCACACATATTTTACGTCGTTATAGCACCAGTCGGTCGTCTTCACGTCCGTGAAGGGGAAGGGGATCTCGTAGCCGCAGCTCGTGCAGACCTTGTGATTGAACGTATGCTCATGGGCCGGAGTCGAGGTGACGGTCAGCTTTGCCTCGTCGCTGACATACACGACCGTGCTGCCCAGCGAGATGTTGTAGATCAGGCAGGCGAAGGTCCTTCCGTTATCGCTGGCGGTGGTTTTTTCTATGGTATAGCTGTCGGTGCTGCTCAGGCTGGGCAGATTCTTGAGTGCCTGCAGGAGCTTAGCGCCGAGCTCGAGCTTGCTGCCGCTGAGGTCTATGCCGCTGAGGTCGGTCTTGTTGACGCTGTCCGGCTCGATCCACATGTACTTGTAAGTGCCGGCGGTTTTCACATCGACGCTGAAGGTAGCGCTGCTGCCCTCTGCAACGGTGACGTCATCGGGACCGACGACATCCAGATCGCTGCCGATAAGGCCTGCGATCGCCTTGAGGATGGAGTATGTGTCAAGATTTTTGAACAGGCCGTTGATATCGAAGCCGCCGTCAAGGAGCTTCTTGATTATATCGCCGAGCTGATCGGAATCAAGCTTCTCGAGGAGCTTCTTGAGCGTATCGCTGTCGCCCATGAGCTGATTGAAGAGCTCAACGAGCTTGTCCGTGTCAAGATTATCGAGAATGCCGCCGATATCCGAGTCACCGTTGAGCAGCTTGTCAATGGCGTCCTTGAGCTTATCGACATCGATTTTTTCCAGAAGCTGCTTGAGCGTTTCGTTATCGCCGATGAAGCTTTCGAGTATCTTTGCAATGGTGTCGGAATCGAAGTTCTTGAACTGTTCGAGGAAATCGTTATAGTCACCGTCCAACAGACCCTTGATGATATCCTTGAGCTGCTCGTTATCGAGCTTGTCGAGAAGATTTTCGATATCGACCTTATCGCCGAGCAGACCTTTGAGAGCCTCGATGAGGGCGTCCTTATCCAGATTCTTGAGCAGATCCTCGATGTTTACATCGCCGCCGAGCAGACCCTTGAGAGTCTCGAGCAGCTCTTCCTTGTCAACATCGCCGAACAGATCGTCAAAATTGTTGTCGCCCATGAGCTTGTCGAGCAGCTGCTGAAGCGAGCCCTCGGGGATCAGATCCTTGAGACCGTCGAGACTGCCGTCTTCGAGATATTTCTCAAGCAGTGCCTTGAGCTGCTCTGCGTCGATGCCGCCGCTGAAAAATCCGTCGAGCTCATCGTCGCCGACGAACAGCTTGAGAAGCTGCGAGAGAACGTCGGTGTCAACGCTGCCGTCCTCTTTGTTGAGCAGCCCCTTGAGCATTTCAAGCAGAGCCTTGGTGTCCTCGCTGCCGAGTTTGCCGAGCAGCTCATCAAATGTGCCGCTGTCAAGCTGCGGAAGCAGGTTCATCAGACCGTCAAGGTCATCGCTCTTCATAAGAGCCTTTACCTTTTCGACCAAGGCCTTTATATCGACCGTTTCGCCCACGGACATGTCCGGATCCACATCGGGCGAATTGTCGGCAATGGCGTACACGGGCAGCAGCGTAAATACGAGCGCCAGCGCCATTACCAAGCTGATAATACGTTTTTTCATGGTATTCCTCCTTGCTCCTTTGACATTAAATCATGGTGTCAATATGTCAACAAACATTATACAGAAATATTACAGTGCTTTCAATATCATTCATACAAAAAGTTAAAAAACGGCGAATTGCCCAGTTATCCGGGACAATAATTGTGCATAATTTGTGCTGTACTTTATATTGTACTATCAGTGCTCTGCCGTTTTCCGTCGAAACCCGGGAGGAACGTCGTAAAGTATTTCGCGCCCGCTTACTGCGGTCCTGCGTTTGCCGCTCGGCGAGGGGCAGCTGCGACCATCCGCTCAACACCTGCTTCGGCCTGAACTTCTACGGTCAGCTCAAGAAAAAGGCCGGCGAGCGCCCCGAGACTGCGGAGTTTGCCGCCTTTGTCAGCGCATTTTTCGCCGAGCTAAATGAAAAGCTCAAGTAAACCAAAAGCTCAGGTCATTTGACCTGAGCTTTTTTACATATCGCGCTGCCGAAGCGAACGGGGCGCTCTATGCCGCGCAGGGTGTCGTCAAAGACCTCCTGCGGAAGATCGAGCACGCCGTCTTTAAACAGCAGAACGATGGTCGAGCCGCCGAAGCGGAACAGCCCTTTTTCCTCGCCGCGCCGAGTAACACCGGCCTCGCGGTAGTTTTCTATCTTGCCGACGAGGCACGCGCCGACCTCTATCTGCACGACCGGACCGAAGTTTTCCGTATACAGGACGCAGTATTCGCGCGTATTCTGCATGAAGACCGGCCTTTTGCGCACAACGATCGGCTGCACGGGGTGATAGCGCCCCTTGATGTGCCGGTTGCGGCTCTTGAAGCCGTCGTCTATATAGCAGTAGCGGTGATAGTTTTCAACGCCGAGCCTGAGCACGAGGCAAACGCCGCTCATGTAGTCCGCCGCTATCTGCGCACCGCCGACGAGATCGTCCACGTTGTACCAGCTGCGCTTTATCGCAAACTCGGAGTCCGCGCTTATCCTGTAGGCCGACATATAGCCGTCGCAGGGGGATATGAGCGTGTCCGGGTCCATATTCACGGGGCGTGCGCCGTCCTTGACCTGGCGGGTGAAAAAGTCGTTGAAGCAGCGATAGTCCTGCTTTTTGTAGTCGCTCATGTCGAGCCTGTTTGCGCGGATGAAATTCTCTATCCTGCGCGTGGAGAGCCTGGTGTCCATATATGCTCCGACGACTGCCGTGAGTATCGGATTTGTCATAATGCGCCGCGCAGGCAGGCCGAGGTGCCTGCAATAGCAGTAGCTCAGGCCGATCGTCATCTTCTTTGAGGTCATGCTTTATCACTGATCCTTCTTTTGATTAGTACGCAGAGCATCAGAACTCCGCAGAACAGTATCGTTGAGTAAAAGCTCACGCCGCGGCTTAAAAGCTCAAGGCCAACGGGGTCCGGAACGAGCTGCTTGAAGCCGCTGAGCAGTATATAATCGGCAACTCCGACGGCGCCGGGCACCGGTACGGCGTTCGAGCCGAGCACGGCGAGCGCCTGAACGGAAAACGCCCTGAAGGCATCGGCAGCTTTTCCGCCGACGGCGAGGAACACGCAGACCGAGACCGATATGACCGACAGCCTCTGTGCAAGGTTGCACAGGAAGACCTTTACGAGCAGCCCCGTCTCGCGCCTTAAAAGCGTGCCGCATTCCTTGTACTGTCTTATCATCGAAAGCAGCTTTTCGTACTGCTCGTCATAGCTTTTGTATATATGCATCCTGCACAGCAGCCGCAGGCCCCGGCGGCAGATGCCGAGTATGAGCTTTTCGTTGAATATGCACATCACAAACAGCGCGATGAACGCTATCTGAACGACAATACCGAAGACGATGAACAGCTTCGGCACGAGCGCCATGCGCAGGAATATGCCGGGATGTATCGCACAGCACACCGCGCTTATGAGCAGTATTGACACCGTGTACATCACAAGATTAAGAAGCAGTGCTATGGCCGATACCGCCGCCGGAGTTCCGTATTTCATCATGAATATGAGAGCCGCCGGCTGCCCGCCGGTAGCGGAGGGGGTTATAGCGGAAAAGAAAATATCGGTCGCCGAAAAGAGTATGCCATTTCCGGCGGAAAAGCCGTGCCCCAGAAAGCGGCAGGTGCATTGCAGGCCGAGTCCCTCAAAGTATATAAAACCGAAGGCGCACAGGGCGGCAAGGAGCATCCACATGGGATCTGCGTGCTTCAGAAAGCATGCAAACCGTTCCCACGAAAAGCCCTTTGAGCAGCCCGTGACGATCTTCAGCGTTATTACCGATATGGCGGCCAGAAGCACCATCCACAGCAGATTGTTCTTAAGCGTCTTATTCATAAGGCTCCAAAACTGTGTGACTTTTATTAGTACAGTTAGTATACACACACGACATATATTTGTCAACGATTTTGTCAAAGCCTTTACAATATAGGCGTTGACAAACGTATTTGCAAGGTAATATAATTTTCCTGACTATGGCGTTTTGCACGTCTGTATACGAAAGGCGGATCTGCTTATGAAAAATGTGATCGAAATGTTTGGCTCTATGGTGTTTAACGACTGCGTTATGCAGGCGCGGCTGCCAAAGCAGGCCTATAAGCAGGTTCAGCGCTCCATAAGGCTCGGTGAGCGGCTCGACGGCGAGACGGCCGAGGTCGTTGCAAATGCGATGAAGGACTGGGCGCTTGAAAAGGGCGCCACGCACTTTACCCACTGGTTTCAGCCCATGACGGGCATCACCGCCGAAAAGCACGACAGCTTCATTTCACCCAGCGGCAACGGCAGGGTGATCATGGAATTTTCCGGCAAGGAGCTCATTCAGGGTGAGCCGGACGCGTCGAGCTTCCCCACAGGCGGCCTGCGTGCGACCTTCGAGGCGCGTGGCTACACGGCGTGGGATCCGACCTCGTATGCCTTTATAAAGGATAATGTCCTGTGCATACCGACGGCCTTCTGCTCCTACGGCGGCGAGGCGCTGGATAAGAAAACGCCGCTGCTGCGCTCGATGGAGGCGCTCAACCGTCAGGGGCTGCGCGTGCTGAAGCTTTTCGGCAACAACCTTGTCACATCGGTCAAGACCACCGTCGGTCCGGAGCAGGAGTATTTTCTCATAGACAGGAGCGTTTACGAAAAGCGCAAGGATCTGATCTATACCGGCCGGACTCTCTTCGGCGCTCAGCCGCCCAAGGGACAGGAGCTTGACGACCACTATTACGGCACGATAAAGCCGCGCGTCGCGGCGTTTATGGAGGAGCTCGACGAGGAGCTTTGGAAGCTCGGTGTGCTTGCAAAAACCGAGCATAACGAGGTCGCTCCGGCACAGCACGAGCTTGCGCCGATCTATACCACGACCAATATCGCCGCCGACCATAACCAGATAACCATGGAGCTCATGCAGAAGCTTGCCCGCAAGTATGACATGGTGTGCCTGCTGCACGAAAAGCCCTTTGACGGGGTAAACGGCTCGGGCAAGCACAACAACTGGTCGATGACGACCGACACGGGGTTAAATCTTCTCGAGCCGGGCGAAACTCCGTATGAGAATGCGCAGTTTCTGCTGATGCTGTGCGCCGTTCTGCAGGCGGTCGACGATTATCAGGATATGCTGCGCATCTCCGTCGCCAGCGCTGCGAACGACCATCGTCTCGGAGCGGCCGAAGCACCTCCGGCTATCATCTCGGTGTTCCTCGGCGAGGAGCTTGAGGAGATACTCGAGGCCATTGAGAACGATACGCCCTACGGCGGCAAGGAAAAGGAGCAGATAAAGGTCGGCGTTCACGTCCTGCCCAAGTTTGCCCGCGATGCTACGGACAGAAACCGTACCTCGCCCTTTGCCTTCACGGGAAATAAGTTCGAGTTCCGTATGCTCGGCTCGTCGGCATCCATCTCCGGCGCGAACGTCGTTCTGAACACCGCCGTTGCAGAGTCACTGCGCAAATACGCCGACCTTCTGGAGAGTGCGGATAACTTTGAAACGAGCCTGCACGAGCTCATCCGCAGCGTTATAAAAAAGCACAAGCGCATCATATTCAACGGCAACGGCTACGGTGAGGAATGGATCAGGGAGGCCGCGGCGCGCGGACTTAAAAACTTCCGCACAACGGTTGATTGCGTGCCGTATTACCTCGATATCAAAAATGTAGATCTTTTTGCGCGGCACAGGGTGTATTCCGAGATCGAACTTGCCGCGCGCTATAAAATGAAGCTCGATAACTACTGCAAGGTCATCCGTATCGAGGCGCAGACCATGCAGGAGATGGTCTGGCAGGATATTCTGCCGGCCGCGAGCGCGTACTCGAAGCAGCTGAGCGACACGGCGATTTCCAAGGCGCAGCTCGGCATCGACAACGGCTTTGAAAAGGAGCAGGCTGCAAAGATAAGCGCACTCATGAGCGAAACGGTCAAAAACGTCAGGGAGCTTGCCGCCGCCGCGGAGAGTGCCGACACGTATTCGGATAACTACACGAGAGCGTCGGTGTTCCGCGATAAGGTGCTGCCGGCACAGGAGACGCTCAGAGCGAGCGTTGACGGGCTTGAGCTGAGCACCGCCAAGCAGTTCTGGCCGTATCCGACCTACGGCGATATACTGTTCAGCGTACAGTGAAAAGGGAGTGACGGCATTGGAGCTGAGTAAAAAAACAGTAAAGCGCATACTGCTGATCATCACATTCACGGTCGTCCTGATATGGGCGGTGTACAACCACAGCATGATGTTCGAGTACATCGGCGAGCTGTATTCGCTCGTTTCGCCCTTCGTTATCGGCCTGTGCATGGCCTATGTCGTGAACGTGATCATGCGCCCGATAGAACGGATGTGGATGAAGCTGCTCAGCAAATGCAAGGGCGGCTGGGTCGTTAAACTAAAGCGCCCGATATGCCTGCTGCTGAGCGTGCTGCTCATTATCGGCATTGTCTTTGCGGTCGTATTCCTTATCATGCCCGAGCTGAGCAAATCGGTGTCTTCGCTCGTCAGCATGATACCTACCTACGTCAGCGAGGTCGAAAGCTGGTGGGAAAAGCTCTCGGACAGCCTGACAAAGTACGGTCTTGACCTGCCGAAGTTCGACTTTAATCCCGACAAGCTCGTCGATTTCCTCAAGGACGGCGGCACGGCGGTCATAAATACCACGCTGTCGGCAACGACCTCGATCGTCGCTGCGGTCATAAACATCGTGCTTGCCCTCGCGTTTTCGATCTACGTTCTCGCACAGAAGGAAACGCTCAAGCGTCAGTCGAAAAAGGTGCTTTCAAAGCTTATGAAGCCCGAGCAGATGCAGAAGCTTCTCGATATGCTCGACCTCATAAACCGCACTTTTACAAACTTCATAACCGGCCAGCTCACGGAGGCGGTCATAATAGGCGCGCTGTGCTTCATCGGTATGTCCATCTTCGGTATGCCCTATGCTCCTGCAATATCCGTCCTCGTCGGCTTCACTGCGCTCATCCCCGTGTTCGGCGCTTTTATCGGAACGGCCATCGGTGCCTTCCTTATCCTGCTCACGGAGCCCATTCAGGCGCTGTGGTTCGTTGTGTTCATCATCGTCCTTCAGCAGTTTGAGGGCAACCTCATCTATCCCAAGGTGGTCGGAAAATCCGTTGGACTTCCCGGAATATGGGTGCTCGTCGCCGTGACTATCGGCGGCAACGCCATGGGCGTCGTCGGTATGCTCATAAGCGTACCGCTGTGCTCGGTGCTGTATGTTATAGCGCGCAACGCCGTAAACGGCAAGCCGCTTGCAGGCGACCGCTCCGACACGAAATAAAACGAAAAAAAGATGATCCCGTATCGCTCGTTTGAACGGTACGGGATCTTTCTTCGTATGTTTATTTTTCGTCTTCCCCGGTCTGCTGCGCCTGAAGCCGCTCGACCTCGGCCCTGAGCTCTGCGTTCTGCGCCTTGAGCTCGTCAAGCTTTTTGTTTACCGGCGTTAGCTGACGCCTCAGCTCGCCGGAAACGATGCCCTTATAGAAAGTGTAGCGCCCCGTGAGGCTGACGGCCGACAGCACGACCGCCGCACCGCCCGCAGCAAGGCCGACCTTTTTGATATCCACCTTGCGCATGAGGCGCAAAACATTGCGCTTATTCAGCTTGCCGGTCTGCAAAAGCTCCAGCGGGCTCAGATCCTCGACCTGCACCTCGACTGCGGCGCTGTTCTTTGAATGCTTTTTCATAAGATCAACTCCCAAATATTTTTATGAGTGTATTATATCACAGCGCCCGCTTTTTTCAAGTGCGCGGCATCCGTACACAGCGACGTAAAAAAAGCCGCCGCAAGCGATACTGAGCCTGCGGCGGCGTGGTGCCGGTGGCCGGACTCGAACCGGCACGACGCAAGCATCAGAGGATTTTAAGTCCGCCGTGTCTACCATTCCACCACACCGGCAAATGCCTGATTATTTTACCATTACGCCGCCTAATTGTCAACAATGCACACACCGCGGACGGCCCTCGCTGCATAAAATGCAGGGAGGTGAGGCAAATTGAATGTAAATTACTTTCTCGGAGCAAACTCCGGCGACGGCTTTTACTCGCTTTACGGCGGCTTCTGCCGCGGCGAAGGCGACTTTCTGCACCTGATAAAGGCAGGACCCGGCGGCGGAAAATCGGGCTTTATGCGCCGCATTGCGCGCGCCGCAGGGCAGCGCGGCTATGATACCGAATGCGTCCTGTGCTCGGGAGATCCGGACTCGCTCGACGCGGTGTACATACCCGCGCTCAGACTCGGATTTATGGATGCCACGGCTCCGCATGCCTGCGAGCCGGAGAATTTTGCGTATAATTCTGATTATGTTAACCTCGGCTGTTTCTGCGGCAGAATAAACGATGCCCGCATCGGTCTGTATACGGATAAATACCGTGCAATGTACAGAGAGGCGTATGCCTGCCTTGCCGCCGCTGCAAGCATCGAGCGTGCGCAGATACAGGGGCTCACAAACGCCGAAGTGCATGAAAAAGCAAGGAAACGCGCTCGCGCAGCGGCGCTCCGTGAACTTGGCGGCATTGGGAAAAACTGCGGCGGGCCGCGCGAAAGCAAGCGCTTCGTAAGGTGCATAAGCTGCAAGGGCGAGCTGACACTCACAGACGATGTTCAAAAATTATGTAAACGAATATATCTCCTTGACGACCGCTGCGGCCTTGCGGAGACTTACCTCGATCAGATGCGCACCGAGGCGCAGCTGCGCGGAGCGGAGGCGATACTCTGCCCGTCGCCTCTGTGTCCGGAGCGGCTCGACGCGCTGCTGCTGCCCGGGTACGGACTCGGCTTTGTGTCGGCTTCGGCTATGGAACCGGGTGCGCCGTGGCGCCACGTCCGGCTCGACGCGCTCGCCGATCCTGCGGCGCTGCGCACGTACCGTGCGGCTATGCGAAGGCGCGATAAGCTGCGGCACGAGCTGCTCGGCGAGGCGGTACGGCTCCTTGCCTGCGCCAAGGAGCAGCACGATGCGCTCGAGAGCGTGTACAATCCGCATGTTGACTTTGCCGCGCTGGACGCCTTTGCCGACGAGACGATCGAAGAAATATTTAAGTAAAAAACGGCTGAGGCATTGCCTCAGCCGGAATATTCGTTCAGCAGCACATACCGCCCCACGGGGTAAGGCATGAGCAGCACAGATATGTAGAGCAGCAGTCGTCGCATACGCAGCAGGAGTTGTTGTAGTTTCCGCTGTACTGCTGATAGTATTGCCCGTTGTTTTCAAGCCGGTTCAGCAGCTGGCGATAGTTCGGGTTGTCGGGGTCTATCTCGACGGCGCGCTTTGCGTCCTCAAGGGCATTTATCCTGTTGCCGAGATACATGTTGGCAACCGCGCTGAGATAGTACCAGCGCCCGTCACGCTCGGCAAGCGGCACCTGAGAGAGCGCCGTGAGCGCTTCGTTGTATCTGCCGTTGCGTATGTAGTTTACCGCTGCCCGGCACTCCGCGCGCTCCTGCGGCTGCTCGTATGCTCCGCCGAAACCGCCGAAGCCTCCGAAACCGCCGTAGCCGTTATATCCGCCGCCGTTTCCGGTATCGCCGTTCTTGATCTGGTCGTAGGCCGCGTTTATCTCGTTCATTTTTGCCGCAGCGGCGGCATCGCCGGGGTTGCGGTCGGGGTGATATTTCTTTGCAAGCTCTCTGTAAGCTTTTTTTATCTCCTCATCGCTTGCGTTCCGTGAAACGCCGAGGACTTCATAGGGGTCCCGTGCCATTCGGTACTGCTCCTTACTTACTGTCTGTTCCGTAGTGGCGGTTGAATTTTATCCACACGCCTCTGCACAGTATATTTTTTATTATGTCTGCATCCCGCACTGCCGGCAGCCGGTCAAAGCTTCTGACGCAGTCGGCCAGCAGAAGCTCGAGTATATCCTTGAACCTCTCCCGCTCGTCGAGCCGTCCGTACAGGTAAACGAAGGGGTTATACTTATATGCTCTTTTGTCGCCTTTGAGATCTATGCATGCGTCCATGACGTAGACAAACTGCCCGAGCGCCATGCCGAAGCTGCGCAGATCGTTCTGCCAGCGATCCTCCTGCATGACGAAAAGCTCCGCCATGAGCCTGCCGAAGGCTGCCGCAGCGGCGTCGGCGGACGTATCTCTGCGATCCTCTATATCCTTGAGCTCCGCCATCGAGCGCTTTATGACCGTGCACTGGCGGGGATACTCCGCGCAGACCTTTTTATACGCCGGCTCCAGAACCTTTGCCGAGGCAAGCGCAGCGGCGTTCAGCTCGTCGTGCCAGTCGTCAAGGCAGTTGAGATAGGCCAGCGCAACGTTCATGTCCGCAGCGTAGCCGCTGATCTCCGACTGCAGGAACGGCCGCTTGCCGAGAGGATGTGCGGGGCAGGGGGCTTCGCCGTCGAGCTCCTGCGGCTCGTACAGGGAGGAGAGCAGCATAACGAGAAAGGCCATGTCATATGTCAGCGTAAAACGGGAGATGCTTCCGTGCCGCTGACCGAGGCTGCGGCACAGGCCGCAGTAGTATGCCTTGTACCGTTTCCGCTGCTGTTCGTCAAGTCCGGCAAGATCAGCCGTTACAAAGCCGAACATCTCAGGTCCTGCCCGTAAAAGAGTTGCCGCACTTTTTGCACACGATATTGATCTTGCCCTTGTGCTTGGGAACTCTGAGCGTCGTGTGACACGCAGGACAGGTGAAGAACTTGTAGTCCTTGCGCTGTGTCCAGCGCACCTTTATCATTTCAAATTTGCCTCTGAAGCCCATACTCATCTTCATATAGCGGTTGTTTTCCGCGCTGCGCCTGTATAAATTTCTCGACAGCATCCGCGCATAGATAATGACAAGCAGGAAAAACGCAATGAGCCAGACGATCCTCGAAAAGGCCGTCCCGTTGAACACGACGGCAAGGATCATCAGCACAAGGCTCACGACGGACAGAAATCTGTTGAGCTGATCAATGCCGCAGCGGCCTGCCATAAAGCGCGCAAATTTTTCTCTCATGGGAAATTCACCTTGATAATTGACGATAATTACAACAATTTATATTATCACAGCTTTCGTCGGAATATATAAATTATTTGTTAATTCGTCAGCCTTTAACGTAGCTCCAGACATATTCTATGACGGTATTCTGCCCGCCGTCGGCCTGAGTACGGGTGCACTTTGTGATATTTCCCGGCTCATCGTACTCGTATTCGCTTTTCGTGACGCTTATGGCCGTGCCGTCGGAGCCGTAAATGCTGACGGAAAGCTCGTTTCCGTGCCCGTCATAGCTGTATTCGGTACGGTTTACAACGGTTCCGTCAACGGAGGACTCTTTCTTTGCAAGGCGGCCGTCATCGTCATAGCTGTAGCTTTCGACGGTCTGTCCGCCCTCGAGCATATCCTGCCGCGTAAGCTTTGTCAGCTCGCCGCTGCCGCCGTATTCGTAGGAGATATCGCTTACGAGCTCCGAGCTCTCGTAATACTTCTCGCTGACAAGGCTCTTGCCCTCGTAGGCATAGGTCGTGACGGCTGTGACGCTGCCGCCGATCATGTTGGTCTCCTTCATCTTCAGCCCCGTCTCGTTATACTCGTACAGAACGCGGTATTCCTCGGAATACTCCTCGGGGCCGTCGGCCGTGTAGTTTACCATTGTCTCGACAAGCCCGCTTTCGCCGAGCGTGTATTCCTTATATCCGACCGGCTCGTCGTTTATGCCGAGCGTCGTTTCCTTTACGAGGCGGCCGCTGCCGTCGTACTCGTAGCTGACGGTGCTGAATCTGAGACCGTTTGCGTTGTACCACACTTCTTTTTCAAGCTTGCCCTCGGATTTTTCGTATACGGAAAGATCCTGCGTGGGAGCGGGCGTATCGGTCGCTGCTGGGGCTGAGCCGCCGCTATCGGTGCATCCGCACAGCGTGACGGCGAGCATGGCGGCAAGAACCGTGCCGGTTATTCTTTTCATATGTCGGCTTCCTTTCAGTCGTCAATATCCTTGTCGAGTATAGCGCCGGAGTAGGCCTCGATCTCGTACTCGTACTCGAGAGCTATCGTACGGAACCGGACATCGTAGTACCACACGCCGTCGTCAAGCTTTATCGAGGTCTTCAGCTTCGTGACCTGATTTGCGGCAAGCCCCGCGTCGCTGAGCGCGATCTGCTGAGCGCGCTCAGCGCCTATCAGAAGCTCGTCGTCGCGCGTCTGGAAAACGAGGTAGACGACGCCGCCTGCTATAAGTGCCGCGATAAGAATGCAGATAATAAGTATTTTAATGCTCTTTTTCATTGTTTTTATCTCCGTTGCGTTAATAATTTATTATATCATCTGCGCAGCGTCTTGGCAATACGCTGTTTTTCCGCGTTTTTGCCGTAAAAAAGCGAATTTTTCGGTTGACAAGCGGGGCTTATTCCACTATAATATTCAAGCGACTGTGGAGAGGTGCACTATGCTGCTTGATTTGAGACAGATAATTGAAGTCCCCGGAAAAAGCGTTCCGTTCAATTGTGAGCTGGACACGCAGGGACTGGAATTTGACTCGATAAAGGAGTATAAGACCCCGCCCACGGCAGAAGGCAGAGTGTTTAACGAGGCAGGTATCCTGACACTCGAGGGTACCCTGACAGCCGAAATGACTTGCGTCTGCGACAGATGTGGTAAACTGTTTGACAGCAGCAAGGTGATGGACCTCCACGCCTTCATATCCGACAGAGAGTCTGAAGATCCCGAGGTCTTTGTTCTCGACGGGGACAGTCTTGATCTCGATGAAACTCTCTCGACCCTTTTCGTCCTTGACATGGAAACGAAGTTTCTCTGCTCGGAGGATTGCAAAGGTCTTTGCTCCCGCTGCGGAGCCGATCTGAATCTTGGCCCCTGCGCGTGCGGGAAAGAGGTCGATCCAAGACTTGCCGTTCTGCGGCAGCTGTTGGATAGTGATCAATAACATCAAAGCTGATATGCAGCTGTTTTTCAGGAGGTGTCACCATGGCAGTCCCTAAGGGAAAAGTATCAAGACAGAGACGTGATAAGAGACGTTCGTCTCACTGGAAGCTCGAGGCTCCCGGCATCGTAAAGTGCCCCAACTGCGGAGAGTTCAAAATGCCCCACCGTGCGTGCAAGGCATGCGGCATGTACAACGGCCGTAAGGTTCTCACCGTTGACGAGAAGTAATTGAAATGCTCAAGGAGGAAAGGGTGTCCGTACCCCTTCCTCCTTTTGCGTATAAAGCTTATGAAAAATGACGTTATTTCAAAAATAGATAACGACAGTCCGCTGCTGCATAAGGCGCACATAGGCGACGAGATAGTGAAGATAAACGGCAACGTTATCCACGACGTGCTCGATTATAAATATTTCTCCTATGATCCGCTGCTGCACATAACCCTGCGCCGGCCCGACGGCACGGAGCACACCGTGCGCGTTGAAAAGCCGGAGGGGCGTGATCTCGGCCTTGAGTTTGCCGAGTATCTGATGGACAATCCGAGAAGCTGCGCGAATAACTGCGTGTTCTGCTTTATCGACCAGCTTCCGAAGGGTATGCGCAAGACGATGTATTTTAAGGACGACGATGCGCGCCTTAGCTTTCTGCTGGGCAACTATATTACGCTCACCAATCTGTCCGAGCGTGAGATACAGCGCATAATCGACCTGCATATAAGCCCCGTGAATATTTCCGTTCACGCCACCGATCCGGAGCTTCGCGTAAAGCTCCTGCAAAATAAAAACGCGGGAAAATGCGTCGGCATAATGCGGCGCTTTGCCGAAGGCGGCATCGTCATGAACTGCCAGATCGTATGCTGCCCCGGACTGAACGACGGTGAGGCGCTCATGCGCACGATGGAGGATCTTGCCGCGATGCACCCGGCGGTGCACAGTGTGTCGATCGTCCCCGTGGGGCTCACGAAATACCGCGAGGGACTGTATCCGCTCACGCCGTTCACGCCCGCACACTCGGCCGAGACCATAGACATGGTGACGGCCTTCGGCGACGATTGCGTCAAAAAATTCGGAACGCGGATATTTTTCTGCTCGGACGAGATGTATCTGTGCGCAGGCCGTGAGCTTCCCGAGGACGATTTTTACGAGGAGCATACGCAGCTTGAGAACGGAGTCGGCATGATACGTCTGCTCGAGCGTGAGTTCAAAAACGCACTCAGCCTGTCCGAGGAGCCGGACGGAGCCGCATTCTCCATCGCCTGCGGAACGTCCGTCGCGCCGTGCTTTGAAAAACTTATTTGTATTGCGGCCGAAAAGTATGATAATATAAACGGCAGGGTATATGCCATACGAAACGACTTTTTCGGCGGCGGCGTGAACGTGTCCGGCCTCATAACGGGGCAGGATCTTATCGCCCAGCTCAAGGGCAGGGAGCTCGGCGAGCGGCTTTTTGTGTCGCAGAACATGCTGCGCAGAGCCGAGCTTGATTTTCTCGATGATATCACGCTTGAGGAAGCTCAGGAGGCTCTCGGCGTGCGGATATACCCAATCGAATCGGACGGCTTTGCGCTCTGGGATGCCATGAGCGGTGATGCTCTGCCCGAAGTGAAGATACCCGTCCGCTCGCCGGAGCGGCAGCAGTATTATAAATATAATCAGAACGGAGGTTAGCTTCATGTCAAAGCCTCTCATAGCCATAGTCGGCAGGCCGAACGTAGGCAAGAGCATGCTTTTCAACAAGCTGTGCGGCCAGCGCCTGTCAATAGTCGAGGACACGCCCGGCGTCACCCGCGACAGGCTGTATGCCGAGTGTGAATGGCTCGGAAGAAAATTCAATATAGTAGATACCGGCGGCATCGAGCCGACGACGGACAACGAGATACTCATGTTCATGCGCGAGCAGGCCAACATAGCCATAAACGCGGCGGATGTCATCGTGCTTGTCACCGATGTGCGCACGGGCGTTACGGCGGCGGATAAGGACGTTGCAAATATGCTTCTGCGCTCGAAGAAGCCGACGGTGCTTGCCGTAAACAAAATGGACTCGACAGGCAGAGTGGACCCGGCCATATACGAATTTTATGAGCTCGGGCTCGGCGACCCAATAGCCGTCTCGGCCGTCCACGGCCACGGCACGGGCGATCTTCTCGATGAGTGCATGAAATATTTCCCGCCCGAGGAGGCCGACGGAGAGGAGGACGACCGCATAAAGGTCGCCGTCATCGGAAAGCCGAATGTCGGCAAGTCGTCGCTTGTAAACCACATTCTCGGCGAGCAGCGCGTCATTGTCAGCAACGTAGCCGGTACGACGCGCGACGCGGTGGACTCCGAGGTCGATAACAGCTACGGCAAATATGTTTTCATCGACACCGCAGGTATCCGCCGCAAGAGCCGTGTTGACGAGCGCGTCGAGAAATTTTCCGTCATGCGCGCGCAGATGGCCATCGAACGCGCCGACGTGTGCATAATCATGATCGACGCGCGCGAGGGCGTCACCGAGCAGGATACGAAGATCGCTGGACTTGCGCACGAAGCCGGCAAGGCCAGCATCATCGTCGTCAACAAGTGGGATCTTGTCGAGAAAGAGACGGGCACCATGGAGAAAATGCGCAAGGAGGTCATGCGCGACCTCAGCTTCATGAGCTATGCGCCGGTGCTGTTCATCTCCGCCAAGACCGGCCAGCGCACCGACAGAATATTCGAGCTTGTAAACTTCGTAAACGACCAGAGCAATATGCGCATAACCACCGGCATGCTCAACGACGTGCTTGCCGACGCACAGGCGCGCGTCCAGCCGCCCACGGATAAGGGCAGAAGGCTCAAGATATATTACATGACGCAGACCGGCATAAAGCCGCCCAACTTCGTTATCTTCTGCAACAGCCGTGAGCTGTTTCACTTCTCCTACCAGCGCTATATCGAAAATCAGATCCGCGCCGTGTTCGGACTCGAGGGCACACCCATACGCATGGTCATACGTCAGAAGGGGGATAAGCAATGACAGCTCTGCTGCTTGCCGTAACGGCCGTGATCGCGTATTCCTTCGGCAGCCTCAGCACGCCGATACTGTCCTCGCACATCTATTTTCACGAAAATGTCCTCAACTACAGCCGCGATAACGCCGGAATAACGCGCTTTTTAAAGCGCCACGGCGGAAAGGGCATCGCGGTCATCGTCATTATCGAGGCGCTGAAGGTCATTATCCCCGTGCTGCTCGGCAGCCTCCTGCTGCTGATAGTTGACCGCCCGGCCGTAGGGAGCGCCTTTGCGCTGTTCTGCGTCGTGCTCGGCACGAATTTTCCGATACTGTATCGCTTCCATGGGGAGCACAGCCTGCTCGCAGTGGCGATAGGCACCTTTTTCGTCAGCGGAGAGGTTGCCTTTGCGGGTATCATCGTGTTCGCCGTCGTGTATATCATAAGCCGCTATGTCTCGCTCTCGGCGATCATAGCGACGGTTATGATGTGCCTTATCTCGTTCATGAGCATCGACGATTCGATAGTCAGAAATATCTATCTGCTGACGGGTCTGCTCGTCCTGATCGAGTACCGCCGCAATATAGTCCGCCTGTTCAAGGGCAGGGAGAAAAAGTTCCGCTACGAGGAGGACGTGACCTATATGTTTGATGACGATTACGGCAGCGGACAAAATAATTTGAAATAACAGTTGACAATACGCTCCCGGTCTGCTACAATAACCAATGCGTCTGGGGGTATAGCTCAGCTGGGAGAGCGCTTGAATGGCATTCAAGAGGTCAGCGGTTCGATCCCGCTTATCTCCACCAACAACAGACCGTAAGGCCAACGCCTTACGGTCTTGTTCTATCTACGGTTCAGATACACCTCCCCGCTTCCTACAACAATTAAATCAAGTACACGATTGGCGTCCATTTTCAATATGAAGATGGGCGCTTTTTTTATTTTATCAATGACGGAGGAAAACAGATATGAACGACCACAGTAAAGATTCGCAGACTCGCTACCTCAGAGAAGCAGCAATCGTCCTTGCCAAGGAGGGCTTCCAGTCGGACGAAGTTCACACTGACAGGCTGTGTATCCTGCTTGACGGTGCGCCGCTGTGTGAGGTGACCGAAAGCGGCGGCGTTGCCTACCGCAATGAGGATATTGACGAGCCGGAACGGATCGGTGCCAAGGACAAGGTGTATGAGATTGTCAGGACCACAGCGGAGTATATGCGGCAGATGGAGACGGTGCCCGCTTTGAAAGCCGACGGTCTGGAGGACGGCTACAAGGTGCTGGCAGATTTCAATGGCATCGTGCTGGCCGGAGTTCAGAGTAAACACGGAGTCCACTTCGTCACATGGGATTGGGCCTATGGGCACACAGGCGTATGCCATGGCCACTATTTCATGGAGAACTATGCAGGAGCCAAACAGGACTTTGCCATCCGCTCCGGGCTGATTCAAAAGGAACAGCTTTTCACTCCAGAGCAGATGACCGAGATTTATCGCTGCTGTGCAGACTCTGTAGACGGAGATTTCTTTGAACTCACGGGAGAGCAGGGAAAATGATCCGCAGTGTTCAGCAGCAGATTGAGGAGTGTGTGCCGGATTTGGATGAGCGGATCCGGCAGCAGGAGGAAATGTTGGAACAAGCCACACAGGAACAGACAATGTATGTCTGCGCCATAGAGAGATTTCTCTGAAATCCCATGGCGAGGATCGCATACATGTTCAGTTCGCTGTCCTTTGGGTCGAAGCGCAGAACATCAATGGCCGTCTTTTGTGCCAGGATATAATCCTTGCACTCCATCTTCAGCCGGACATATCCCTTGGTGATTTGCAGGTACAGAGACTGATAGTACATGGACAGCTGCATAAGCCACAGCTCATGTTCGCATCTTGGGAGCAGTTGTCCCTTATACATATCGACTGCGCTGTGGTAGAGGGAATGCTGCATATCCGGGTTTTCTTCTGTTTTCAGCTGAATGCAGGCATCCTCAAAGCGGTCAAAGTCTGTGTGAATATTATTGTCAGGATTGATCTGGAATGTACCGTTCTTACCAACGACCAGTTTGTCGAGGCCGATGACAGAAAGAGTACGCCGCAGGCGGTAAACGATATTGTTGACGACCTTATACGGCGAATCGAGCTCGTCGTATGGGCAGACAATCTCTGCCAGGGTGTCAATGGAGAAATTCTTTTTGTGGTTCAGGATGAGATATGCCAGAAGCAGGTAGCACTGGTCCGCCTTGATATCTTCTCCGGTCAGCGTTCCCTTTGGGCCGATGATCTCCATACCGCCAAAGAAATTGATACCTGCGTAATATACGGTATTAAGTTATTGGGTGTACCGTTGGGGGCCTCTCCAATAAGGCCGCTGGGATGTGCTCCCACCGGATTGAAATAGCGAAAGATGACCGCCGAGAAATCTGGGGTTGCCGCAGCATAGTCCGTAATGATCTTCTCGATCATATACTTTGTCCATCCATGCGGGCTTGCGATATTGCCAGTAGGACACGCTTCTGTAATCGGCAGCGTGGCTGGATTGCCATAAACCGTTGCAGACGAGCTGAAAATCAAGTTTTTGACCTGATATTTGCTCATGGTTTCCAAAAGTGTAAGGGTACTGTCAAGGTTACCTCTATAATACTTGAGCGGTTGCTGAACAGATTCCCCGACAGCCTTATATCCCGCAAAGTGCATGACCGCATTGATCTCATGTTGTTTGAAAATCTGCTCCAAATCCGCAGAATTCTGAATGTCCACATAATAGGTTCTGACGCTTTTCCCCGTGATTTTCCTTATCCTTTCCGGAGCCGTTATCCGGAATAGGAGACAAAATGAGCGCAAAAAAAGAAGGGGCCGCTTTTCCCCATCCGGAAAAACGGCCCATCGTTGTATTTTCTATCTGCTGGCTTGGCAGGATAGAATCAGGTCAGTTACTGCATATCCATTTCAAAGCGCTCCTGCACCGGTGTCTGCATCGGCTGATAGTCCTCCCGATGCAGCAGGCCGTAAGAGGTAAGTGCGGCATTGTCATCCTTGATGATCTCGTTCCCGTAGGCGAAGAGATTTACATGAGGCAGGAGCAGTTCCGCCGAGTGGGCATCCATTGTGAAGTTCAGTTCATCGATGGCCGCCTCCTGCGGCGAACTGATCTCCGGCGTGAGGATGTAATCCCCGATATGCTCGGCAAGGCTCGCGGCGGCAGCAAGATCCGCTACTTCGAAATGCTCCAGCAGGGCTTTCAGCTTCGGGAGCTGCTTTTCACGGGAAGGCATAGCCTTCACGGATTCCGCAAAATCGTTGAAGGCATCCAGCTCCATTGGCAGGTCAGCAAACTCTGCCGCCTGTGGGATGATCCCGTCATAGTCGAGAACCACGACACCCTCCCAGCCGTCCGCTCCGATCTGCTTCTGTGCATTCCTCAATGCTTCAGCAGACGCAGGCAATTCCAGCGTAACGGTCCGGTCATCTTCAAGGTCGGGATGCAGGCCAAGGGTGAGACGGAAGAGGTATTCCGGCTTTTCGGGCAATTCCTTGGCACAGGGCGGTGCGGTGACCAGTTCACTGTGCTGCACCACATAGCCGTTCCGTGCGAATGTGCCGTTTTCGCCGGTACGCAGCGCTTTGCCGATTTTGCCAAAGTCCAGCATCTCGAACACATCGTCGGAGAGTCCGTCCAGTTCCTCCACGAAACCGTTCTCCGCATAGAAGCGGCCCAGTTCTGCGTCACTGGTAGCGCCGACTACATGGCAGCAATCCGCCCCGGCGCTGACTGCCAGAGCTCTCAGGTCCTGCATGGTAAGAATACCGCCGTTGGATTCTACCTTTCTCTGGATTTCCAGACGAAGCAGGCCGTCAAAGGCTTCCTGCTCCGTTTCATCCAGCACAGCCAGACGACCTGCGAGATCGTTCAGCTCATTAAGGCTGGCGTCCAGTTCCATCAGGTGAGGGGCGAGATACTCGAAGCCGTAGTAATCATCGATCTCCAAATACAGTTCCTCGTTCTCCTGAAGCTGCACCTTATCCATTGCATCGTGCAGCTCCCACGGGGAGGCGGGCAGTTCCAGCCTTGCGTGGGCCTCACTGTTGGGTGCGTCCAGCTTTGCCAGATAGACGCCAAATATCTTTTTAGCCAAGGTTCATCCCTCCCATCTGCGGCTCGGTCTGCTGGTAGGCGGAGGGATCTGCACCAGGAACATCCCAGCCGTGCATACTGCCGCACTCCATAGCCAACCGCTGCGCCTGCGTCACGCCAAGCCGTTCATTGTTATAATCGGCCAGCTCGCGGTTCTGGCCAGGATCATCCGTAGACCAGTCGCCGGGGTAGTAGCCGTTCTCGCCGCATTTGATGCAGATCAGTTCCCCGGTGCTGGGGAGTACCGAAAAGCACAGCTCCGGCAGTCCCTCCGCCAGCTTCGGTGCAAAGCGTTCCTGTTCCGTTTGGATTCCCCAGTCATCCGCATTCCAGAGATGGACATACAGCTCACTTCCGCCATCCACGAGAATCTCTCGCTGTTCGAAGTGCTCTCCCCAGCCGTCGGATGCCTGTCCGGCGATGTACTCTTTCAGGGTATCCATCTCCGCCGCATTCAGTTCACCGGCAATGCGGCATTCCGCAACGCCCCAGAGCTTTCGGTCACGTTCCTCTACGGTAAAGACCGCAGAATGAACCTTGGTATTCACATTATCAGCTTTGTGGTACCAATGCATGAGACCGCGCTCGGTTTCCTCCGGCATCCGATTCTTGACCAGTTCGGCCATGATCTGATCCTGATAGCCTCGCAATGCACGACCATCCAGTTCGGTACTCTCCGGTTCCATATCCCCGTACTCGCTTCTCTCATAGAAATCAGCGGTAAGGGGCATATACAGCTTCAGGGTAGTCAGCTTGGGCGGCAGCACCGAGAAGCTGTCCTCACCGGGGACGATTCCCAACGCCCTGCCGTTATCCCACTTCATGTGAATCGTGCCGATGTCATCCACGAAGTCCACCTCGCCCTCGGTGCCGGGGGCAACGGGGGCATAGGGATCCTCCATGGAATTGAGACGGATGCGGGTACCGGGCGGATACTGCTCCTTGATGAAATTCACCATTTTTCTGTCCATATTCGTGTCCTCCTGCATGGTTTGTTCTCTGTCGTAGAATTCGAATTCATAGATCACGCCGCGGTCTTTGTTCCGCGTATCCTTTACCTTGACCGTCGTCCCGTCGAAGATATAGGCATCGGCTTTGGCGAAGTCTGTCCGGAAGCCTTTTCCGCCGTTATCGGTCGAAAAGCGGCTGTTCGGCTGATCTTTGATTTTGGAATAGAAGCATACTGTCTGCACCGTGGTCACGACACGGGTCAGCCCCACCAGATCAGGGTGATTTTTCTGGCTGAGCGTCTTAAACTCTACTCCGGGTTGGATGAAGCGTTTCAGTTCAGCAAGGTTTTTGATTGCAACAGGCTTTCGCTGCTTATCCGATCTCTCCATGTTCACATTCCTCCCAGCGTCATATTGGGGCCGGACTGCGGCTCGTAATCTTCCTGCTGGCGGGGATTTTCCTCGCCATAGAGGTCGAAGACGATATCATCCACAGCCTTGCGGACGGTGGGATCGCCGGTCAACACCTCATACCGAAAGCCTGTGGTCGGGTAGTACGGAAGTTCCTCCCGCACACATTTCAAGAAGGCTTCGGTATCGGCAAAGTCCTGTGCATCGCCATTGGCATAGACTTTGAAAACGGATACATACACGTCTGCAACACCGTTGTAAAAGGCAAAAGCGGTCATATTGAAGAGGAATCTACAAAAACGGAAAAGAGTAACAGATATCTTCCTCTTATAGGCTTCACCATTCCTTACTTTCGTGATCTTCTACAGCAGCAGATTTCCAGCGGCAGCAAGTGCGATAAGGTCTGTCAGTTGTCTGACGGCTCGCCGGTTCTCCCTGATTATATGACGCATAAGTATAAGGAATTTCTTGCAACTCACGGTCTGCCTGATATAAGGGTGCATGATATGCGACATACGGCAGCGAGCCTATTGGCCGCTCATGACGCAACACCTCAGCAAGCACAGGAGTTTCTCGGTCATGAGAACATATCTACCACACTGGACATCTACACTCACTGCCTTGACGAGAGCAAGCGCAAGACAGCTGACATAATGGACAAGATTTATTTATCCTGAGTTTTGGACGCATTTTTGGACGCATTTGCGACGGCCGCTAATAGTCCAGCTTTATAATCCGGCTCAAAAAGTTCTCAAAAAGCAAGAAAAAGACCCGAAAGTTTACACTTTCGAGTCTTATTTGTGTGGTGGAGATAAGCGGGATCGAACCGCTGACCTCTTGAATGCCATTCAAGCGCTCTCCCGAGTCATCGGTTAAGCACCCCCACGAGCATCTGGGGCCATATCTCCATCAAATTCCTACAGCACACTTTTTGTGATTATTTTAGCGTGTTTCGGAATTGCCGTCAATTGGAGAGGCTGAATGAGCGCACCGTCAAGCGGTGCTTTTTTGTGAGACATCCTGTGCCGTATAATCGGCTTCCGTGTCCAGTCCAAGCTCGAACTGTGCGAAGCTCATGTTGAACTCGATGTGCAGGCGGTAATCGGAGTACACATCCACTCTCTTGATGATGTATCCTGCGATCATCTTCTTCACATCCATGTCGCTGCCATCGAACATCTCGGACCATTCCATGATGCGGCGGTAATCCGCCTTGATGGCTTCGATGCGCTGATTGCTTTTCTCGACTTCCTCATTGATTTCTGTCAGTTGAGCATTTGCATCCAGCATCCTGGTGCGGGCATTGTTGACCAGCTCCGACAGGATGTCCATCGGGAACGCGCTCTCGCCCTGCACGGCTTTGATGATCTCCAGCTTCAGGGATTCATATTCCTTGGTAGCCTTGGCGGACTCTGCTTTAGCGTCCGCAAGGCGCTTCTTGAGACTGACCATGGCACTGCGGTGGGTACGGGAGATGATTTCGTTCTCCTCTACAGAGCGCATCCGGTCGAATATCTGATGAAGGATGTCGGTGACCATCTTGTCCAGAATATGCATGGTATAACCGGTCTGCCCATCGCAGTCACAGCGCTTGCGGGTTTTGTTGTAGCACACATAGCGGATGCGCTTACGGCCAACCTTTTCGCCAGCAGCGTTGATTCGAGTCGTCCCATTGGTGGTCAGCGTCAGACGCCCACCGCAGTGTCCGCAGAACACATTGCCGGATAGCAGGGATTGCCCCCTGGTGTTGCGGGGCATGGTTCGCAGCGCATTGCACTCATTGGCTCGTTCGGCCATGAGTTTCTGCGCCAGCTCGAAGTTCTCCGATGAGATGATCTGCAAATCAGGGAATACTTTAGACTGTGTACTGCCGCTCCGAAGCACGCCGGTGTACATGATGTTATGCAGAATGTGGCCAACGGTAGCTTCGTGCCAGTTCTTCCCGTCACAGGTCTTGATGCCCATCTCAGATAGGAAGTTGGCGATTTTAAATCTGCCGTAGCCGGAGCCGACGCACAGGTCGAACATCATGCGCACGACCTTTGCCTCGTCGGGATTGATCTCCAGCTTGAAGACCTCGTGCTTACGCTTGTTGTATGTGCCGCTGGGTACCAGGTCATAGCCGTAAGGAGCGGAACCACCACGGAAGCGGCCTTCCTGCACCATCTGCCCGAGGGCGGCCTTGGTACGCATGGAGGTTTTCTGACTCTCACCGTCTGCCTGCCAGAAGCGGATGTAGTTGGTGAGACGGTCGACGTGCGTGTCGATCCGCTGTTCGCCTTCGTTGACACTCCAGACCTGAATACCGTGATTGATGAGCCACTCGACTACGAAGGGCGTTTCTTCGGCTCGTCTGCCAATGCGGTCGAACATGAACACCAGCAGGATATCGAATTTGCCCTGTTCGGCATATTCCTTGATGAGCTGGATCTTGTCTCGGTCATTGGCGCTGACCTTGAATCCCGACACGCCGTTTTCCTGTTCCTCGTACACGATAGTCCAGCCCATCCGCTCTGCGAACTCACGGCAGGCTTTTCTCTGCACGGGGATGTCGGCCTGATTCTGGTCATCGTGGTCGACCTGCTTGGTGGTGGAGACGCGGTACAGGCAGCACACTCTGTTATGGATGCTGAGTACATTTTGATAAGAACAACAAACTCTTTCAGCCATAATGTATCCTTCCTCTCAATGAACGATTTAGAAATGTGAGAGGTTCAGATACACCTTTCCATGTATTCACTTTTCAAAGTACACGGCATTCCGCCACCTTGATTATCTCACATTTCAGGTTGAATAGCTATCAAAACCTTGAAATATAAACAACAAAGAAACGGCCTCCGATCCGGTAAAATCGCGCTTGGGCAGCTCGGGTGGAAGCTTGGGTGGCACCACCTAAGCTGCACATCTCTGATAAACTAAAATCTTGGTGGAGGATTTTTATCAAATCACACGGTTATGGAAAACAGGCCGCAGCGGTAAACTGCGGCCTGTCACCATGTTTATTTAATTCCAGTTGTCTGTGTACTGCTGGCGCTCCAGATATTCCTTCGATTCTTGCTCATCGGCAGGCCGCACTCTCTTTTTGCCGCAATCTGGGCATTGGTCACATCCAGTTTCCGCTTCGAAGGTATAGTGGCAGGCGTCACAGGTATAGATTTCTTTGTTCATCGCGCTTCTCCTGTGGTATGACGGACTGCAATATATTTCTGATTCCGGCTATTGGGCTTATCAGGAACTGTCAACTGGAGTTCTCCTGCCTCCAACATCGGCTTCAGATATGCTTTCAGAAAATGTGCTTTGTTTTTCATCCCGCAGGCTTGCATCAACTGTTCGCGCGTCTGAGGGGCATTGAGGCACAGAGAAACAATCTTACTCTGAATATCTTTATCTGGAGTGTTGACTGGTATGGTAACTGGAGTGGTATCCGTTCCAGTTGCGTTGAAATTCTCGTCGGACCGATAGAAAACAACTACGAATCCGGACTTCAAAACCTCAAACTTATATTTGCATCCAGCAGCGTCACAGGCGTCAGCAATACGCTTCAGCCCGGTACCAAAGCTCTCGACATTCTTGGAGTAATAAAGTGTCTGTGCAATCAGCGGATTTCTGCGGATAGGACGCTCTCGGCCAGAGATGAAATCCTCCGGCTCATAGCCTGCCGGGAAGGTACCGGGATTATATATCTCAACACGGTCCTTGTATATGGAGACCTCGTTGTTCTGTCCGGTCCCGTATTCCTTATGGCAAAACGAATTGATCAGTGCCTCACGGACAGCATCCACAGGGATTTCTGGAATTTCCTTGCGCTGCAAGGAACCGAACTCAACACGCCAACGAATGTTCTTGAAGATATATTTTTCAGCGCGATCCACAAGTTCGAAAATCGTTCCATGCTCACGCTGGATATCCAAAAATGTGAGCCGTTCTGTTCCGGCGAATACCGCCATTTGCAGGTCATTGTAGGGTGTCTCACCGAACAGGACCATGCCCGCGTTCAGCAGGTGGCTTCCCGCAGTCAAACTTAATTTACCCAGTACCGTATCCCTGTCGGAATAATCAAAGCTGATTCTGCCGAACTCCTGGCCGCGGTGGATATACTCTTTGAGAGAGTCCTCGTCCACCGAGCTTGTCAAGCATTCGGAAACTTTGCGCTCCCATACACCCTCGCTGCTCTGCCGTTCCATAATATAGTCGGTCAATTCCTGCTGGGACATTACCTTGTCTTCATCCGCAACACGGATTCTGGCTACATTATAGGCAAAGTAGGGTGTATTGTGCCCTTCAAAGCTGACATGGATACAATCCTTATCATCAATATGGACCACTGCGATTTCTGGGTAAATTCTCGGCTCGATGTGGTTTGCAATCTCCTGACTGATATCCCGTAGGGTCTTTTCGGAAATTTGCTGTCCAATAGGCGTCCCATCTGGTTTTATCCCGAAATAGAGTTTGCCTTTCTGATGTTTGTTCAGGATGGCAGCAATTGATACGACGCCTTCCTTCAGTTCTCCGGTAGTCTTTTTAAATTCTAAGGTTTCGGTTTCATGTCCGAGATTCAATTTTGCTCACCCCTCTCAGCACTTTTCGATGTGTCAAATGCAAAAGCGATATTCTTGGATTTACAGAAGTCCCGAATCACAAATAGGGTCATTTTATTCGGCTCGGTCCTTCCGTTCTCCCAGCGATTGACGGTCGCAACACTTATATTCAGCTGTTCTGCAAGTTCCTTCTGTGAAATGCGCAGTTCACTGCGAAGCTGAACAATAGAGTCTGCAAAAGTCACTGGTCATCACGCCCCTTTTGCATAGTATAACACATGATAAGCGTTTTTACAACGAAGAGAAGCATTTCCGAACCACTCTTTTATGCAGGTTGTTCCTCGCCGCACAGCCCATTCTTTCGGATATATGCGTCCAGCAGCGTGTTGCGCACCAGAGCAGAGAGGGTCGGATTGGCCTCCTGAGCAAAGCTGATCGTTACCTTATGCCCCTCAATGGTCATCTGGATCTGCCTGGTGTTTTTCTTCTCTGTGCTCTGATTTACCATAGTCGCTTCCTCGCTTCCTTTTATTGTCAGGTAGTATATCCTTGATTCCCACGCTGATCTCCAAGGCGGTATTCACTTCCTGCATTTTGCCTTTTCCTACGGTCCCTGCATATCCAAGCAGGCGCTGCTTGTCTAATGTTCGGAGCTGCTCCAGCATGATCGTGGATTCATTGTGTAATCCGCATTGCCGCCCATTCAGGTTTACATGGGTCGGTAATCGGTGATGCTTTATGCGGCTGGTGATCGCCGCCACGATGACCGTGGGACTATGACGATTGCCTATGTCATTCTGAATAATCAGCACCGGTCGGACACCTCCTTGCTCGGAGCCGCGTACCGGTTCAAGATCCGCATAGAATATGTCTCCGCGGTATGCGGAGTGGATATTGTCATTATCCATAGTAGCTTCCGTTTTTCTCCTGCTACAAACTAAGTAAAGGAATCCGCGCAGGCCATAGCGCACAGCTTTAGCCTGCGCGGTATATATTTTCCTTTGCCTGTACTTGACACTACTTCCCCAGGCGGGGCGGCAACTTGAACTGTGCTGGCGCACATCACGGGACTCTCACCCCTCCGAGGATCTCTCGAAGCTGCGTACAGGAGTATCATTGTGGGCTGACGGGATCATGGCGGGAACAGCTTGCCAAAACTGTCTTGGCCTGAGTGGGTATCGCTCTGCACCTTATTTGGCCGTCCTTTGATGCGGAGATGCTCCGCACAGGTGGTCTTCGCGCACTCGGCCTGACGCTGGCTCCGTCAGCTAAAGTATTCAAGTTGCTGGATATGACCGCCTGAGACGGTGTTTATCAAGGTTCATAGCAGGGAGAAAAATTATCCCTTCACCTATCGCGGCGAAAACGGGGTTTTGCACACCCTGTTTCCACAAAAAATTTAAACATTTTTTCTTTTGCGGTCTGAATAGACTTCCAAACCGCGTTCCGATATGCGCATTCTTCTTTCGCAATAAGGCGGACCGGCTTGCCCTCGACACAATACTTCCACAACCGCCTGCGCTGAGTCTCTGTAAGATGACTACTAAGACCTTGTCCGAGAAGTCGCACCAATGCAGCGCCTTCGTCAGCAGAAATCAGCTCCATGTACTCATCTTCAATAGAGTAAAAGCTGTCGATCTCCTCCACCTTGCAGTCGGCTTTGACCGCGTCGCCAATCTCCAGAGCCTCCAGCAGCTCCATGCAGTGTGCGTACTGGTCATGGGGGATGGGGAACGGGATAGTTGCCACGCCATATTCCGGGTGATGCGGATTGCCGAGCACCGCCTGTATCATCATGTCTTATCAGCTCCTTTTTCCAAATTCAAAATCGCATCTCCGTACTTGGCCATCAGCAGTGCGCCGGTGATCAGGTGGAACGCTTCATCTGTGACCAATTCCGGAGACGCAAGGTCTGCGAGAGTAATATTGCAGCAGCCGACCGCAATGGCCTTCGCCGCCTGGTAGACGCTGTAGAGTTCCGGCTCGATCCCTCCGAGACGGACGCTCTGAAAGTCAAAACCGTCGTTCCCGCATTTCCAGACCATCCTGCGCCAAAAGCTCTCGTATGCCGTGAGCAGTAGGAGGGCAGCTTTATTTCGGTCAGACAAACGCCAGCAGCGCTCTCGCCAGTGCGTCCATCTTCGCCGGTGAGCATCGGACAGAAAGAATTGAGGTTTTCTTTCTCTGAATTGCTGATGCATCCGTTTTCGGAGCTGCGGCCCCATAGAGAGTGCGAAGCAGTCCCGCACGAACTCATTCAGTTCCAGTACACCTGCTTCGATCCGTTCCTCCAGACAGGTGCATTCACACAAGCGGCACGGATGCTTTCGGACATAGTTCTGGCAGTATTCGCACGCCACATCTTTGGGCGTGTAATGGAATGGGCTGCGGTACATCCCACCACCTCTGGGCTTTTGACCGGGCTGAGACATCATCAACTGCTCCAACGCTTGCAGCGGCGTGTTTCGCATGAAATAGCGTGGCATAAGTGAACTCCTCTCTAAAACGAAAAAAGGGGCCGGAATCTTATTGCTAAGACTCCGGCCCTTACCGTTCGATATTACATTGTCTGTTCCTGCGTCGGTTCCGCGTCCTGCTGCTGGATGCGCTCCATGATGTCAGGCAGGCACTCCTCGATCTGCTTCCGCACATCCTGAATCGTTTTTTCCTGATCGTATGACAGTTCAAAGCTGCCCTGCAGGGTGTCCGTACAGCAGCGGTAGATTTCGATGAGTTGTTCCTCCCGAAAGACCTGTTGTTCTGGGATCAGTCCGGAACGAGTGGCGAAGTCACGCTTCGCTGCTTCGTAATTGCCGGACGAATATAATCCGGTGTAGTAATGACCATGACACACGCCTTTGCGGTCTAAGCTCCAGTCCCAGGTAACGAACTGGACGCCGTATTTGCTCTGGATACCGGCCAGCACGATGCCATTGAAATCTGCCAACACCTTGTAGCCATCCTCCAGACCATCAGCTTTCAAAAAGGGAGCCGTCTCCATCTGCCGCATATACTCCACTGTGGTCCTAACGACCTCATACACCTTATCTTTGGCATCGAGCCGTTCCGGCTCGTCGATATCCTCATTTCGGTAGGTAATGCCGCCGTTCTCGGTCACCTCACACAGCGGTGCGCCGTCAAGCAGGACACGAAGCCCGCCAGTGTGAGTCCTATCCGTGTGAAATCCTTCTCGGGCAAGGACGATTGCTGCTTCTCTGAGGTAACGGCCCTTTTCTTCTGAGCTGATACTCATATAACTCCCCCCGTGTGTAAAAAAATAAGGCCAGAGCGATTATGCTCCGACCACAAATACAGGCGCTGCTACCAGCGCCCTTTTTGAAATGAAAAAGGGCGCCGCTCCATTGGTCTGTCAGGACCAACAAAACGACGCCCAAATCTTTGTGATTCTTTTTTGAGAAAAATACCGCTGCCAGCCGGAAAAATCACCGCTCAAAAAGGGCGCTGGCTGAATGCATCTGCACGAAAAGGGAAAACGCCCGGTTCGAATCGGGGCAGACGCTCTGAAACAGCGATTTGCATCTATGGTTTGAAAGAAGAAATCCGGGCCTGAAAAAGCCCGGAAACGGTATAGATGCGCCTGGCTTTTCGTCAGACGCATCTATACCGTTTAGTTAATATGGAGGCGTCACCCGGATTTGAACCGGGGAATCGCGGATTTGCAGTCCGCTGCCTTACCACTTGGCTATGACGCCATATAAGTTTGCAGGCTTTTTATAACGCAGCCTGCAAACGCTTTCTGGAGCGGGCAACGAGACTCGAACTCGCTACCTCCACCTTGGCAAGGTGGCGCTCTACCGGATGAGCTATGCCCGCAAATGGTGCCTCCGGTCGGAGTTGAACCAACGACACGCGGATTTTCAGTCCGCTGCTCTACCTACTGAGCTACAGAGGCATATGCTGATAAAATGGTGGGAACAACTGGACTCGAACCAGTGACCCCCTGCTTGTAAGGCAGGTGCTCTAACCAGCTGAGCTATGCTCCCTCATCAGCGGCTTGTTTATTATACTAAAGCTGACCCCAATTGTCAATAACAATTTTGAAGTTTTTAATCGTTTGTTGAGAGTATCATTAAATGCAGAAGAAACCGTTACGGTTTTTCCTGCATTATTTTTTTATCCGAAGGCAGGCGGAAGGAGGTTAAAACATTGAACGGATACAGTTATTTGACGCTGGAACAGCGCCGCGAGATCGAAAGAATGTATGCAGAGGGTGAACGCGTTGTTGACATTGCCGCCCGTCTGAAAAGGAGCGCCGCCGCTATCTACGAAGAGTTGAAGCGCGGCTATACGGGAGAATTTGACGGCTACGCCCGCCCAAAGTACAGCGCCGATCTTGCACAAGCGACGGTGCAAGAGAATTTCCGGCGCAGAGGAAACCGACGCGGCGCGAATTGCTGAAATACGAAAGGAGCTATTCAATATGACACAGTTTAACAACGAGCTTTACGCGGGGTTCTTGCCGGAAGCGGGCGACGCGCGCTTCGAGGGAAAGCGGGGCTTCTATCCTGCAATGACGGCGGAAGAATACAGAGCGCTTCCGCTTCCGATGAAATGCGCGACGTGGGACGCGCGCGTTCAGTATGTGATCTTCGACGGCTTTTTCAGAGATTACGGAATTTCCGGAAAAGTCGAGGTTCACGCGGAAAACGCGTTCAAGGCGCTTTTCCGCCACAGCGAAACCGACACGCAGTTATACAGCGTTTGCGCCGTCCGCCTTTTTGACGGGAAGCGCGTTGCGGCGAAGTGGGTTCAAGACAGCGTTTCGGGCGCATTCCGAATTGTAACGACTTCCGGAAACGTGCTGGGTACACAAGGCGGCTTTCGCGGGCATATCCCCGAAAACTGCAAGAAGCGGGACGACGGAACGTGGGGGCTTTTCCCGCTTGACCGCACAGCAGATCGCAAGCAGAAGTTTAACGTTGTCGGGCTTGACGACGTACAAGAAGCAATGCTTCGGCAAGACGCGATCGTTGAAGAAGCCGTGCCGGAAATGCTCAAAGCGGGCGGCGCAGTAATGCAGACGGCACAGCAGGAAGAGATCAAGACAAGGTTCAACAGCAGACGAAGCACGGGGGCGCTTCTTGCGTCCATCAAAGTATCCGCCGTGAAAGAGATTGACGGCGGGAAACGGGTTGAAATCTATCCGAACGGCAAGGACAAGCACGGAGTACGCAACGCGGAAAAAGGCTTCGTCCTTAATTACGGGCGTTCAAATATGCCCGCGCGCCCGTGGTTCACGGCGGCGAATGAAAAGGCGGCGGACGACGTTGTAACGGAAATGCGCCGCGTATGGGAGGAAAAGCAAAATGAAGAACGTTGACAGCTTATTGAAAACAGAGCTTGAAAAGCTGGGCGTTCCCGTCGAACGTCTGAAATACGGCGGGAAGGCGGCTTGCTTTATCGTCTATCAGCTTGTCGTGGGGCGCGACACGTTCTTTTCAGACGATGAAGAGGGCGCGCAGGAATTCACGTATCAAGTACACGTCTATTCAAAAACGGATTACATCGACATTCTTCAACGTCTGAAAACGGCATTGAAGGCAGCAGGGTTTTACGCGATCACAATAGACGCAGAAACATACGAACAGGACACGGGATATTACCACGTTCCCGTAGAAATCAAGTATATGGAGGTATGACACATGGCAACAATCGGATTGCGCGATCTTTATCGCGCGCCCATCACGATCGGCACGAACGGAACGGAAACTTACGGAACGCCCGTGCGTATGGCGAAGGCTATTTCGGCGGAGCTTTCCGTTGAAGTCGCCGAAGCGATCCTTTACGCCGACGACGGCGCGGACGAAGTTGTGAAGGAATTTGTATCCGGAGAAATCACGCTTAACGTGAACGATCTTCTTCCGGCTGACCTTGCCGCCCTGCTTGGACAGACGCAGGACGACGACAAGGTGGTTTACGGTTCTGACACCGACGAAGCGCCCTATACCGCAATCGGCTTCCGCGCGAAGAAGGCGGGCGGAACGTACAAGTATATTTGGCTTTACAAGGTCAAATTCTCGATCCCCGATGAAACCTACACAACGAAGGGCGACAGTATCGAGTTTACCACGCCGGAGATCGTCGGACAGTTTATCAAACGTCCCGACGGCTTGTGGAAGGCTGAACACGTCGCAGAGCCGACAAACACCGTTGCGGCGGCTTGGTTCACTTCCGTTCGTGAGCCTAACAACGCGGGCAGTTAATCGAAAATTGAAAGGAGGAACGGCGGGAAGTCTGAATAAGGCTTCCCGCCTTATTCTGCTATGAGTGCAATTAAAGACGGACGTTTCCCGATCATGCTGGACAAGGAAAGACACCTTCTTTTCAGTCTGAACGCGATCGACGAAATGCAAGATAAATTCGGCGGCTTTGATCGTCTTGATACCGTGCTTTCCGGCAAGGACAGCATTAAAAATCTTCGCTGGCTTCTGACCGTGCTTTTGAACGAGGGCGCGGCGGACGACGAAGAGCCGCTTACCGAAAAACAGGTGGGCAGACTTATTCACACGGGCAATTTTGCCGAAGTGAAAACGGCGATCTTCAAGTCGTTTTCTATGGGTAACACCGGATCGCCCGAACCGCCGGAACGGGACAGCGACGAAGAGGGCGACGAAGAGGACATCGAAAAAAACGCGACAGCGGGCAAGGAATAATCGACCTTGCCCGCCTTCTTTATATCGGCGTAACGCTTCTTCGCTGGAGCGAAGCCTATCTATTCAAACCTTCTGCAATGGCTGAACAGCAACGCGACGGCGGGAAACTGGTACAGCGCGAAGCATAGCGCCGATCAAGCGCCGACAACGAAAAGTACACACGTTTCATACAATCCGTACACTTCGTGGGCGGGCTTCCTTGCAATGCTTGATCCGAAGTTCGTTGCGGAGCTTCTGACCACAACGCTTACCGTCGTAAAGTCTACGACCGACGGCGGCAGTTACGAGAGCTTCACGGCGAAAATGTTTCTTGCGTCCACCACCGAAGTGGGGCTTGCGAATGAAAACAGTATCGCAGAAGGAACGCTTCTTTCCTTATTCAGCAACGACGCTTCCCGCGTCGCTTATCCTACGTCGGAATGCGTGAGCAACGCCGACGGCTACACAAATAGCAGTTTCAGCACGTCAAAGGGCTGGTATTGGTGGCTTAGAACGCCTAATTCGTCGAACGCCATCAACGTCCGCAGCGTCTTTTCGGACGGCACGTTGAGCGACCGCAGCGCGTTCAACGGCAACATTGGCGTTCGCCCGCTTTGTAATCTTTCATCTTCAATCTTGGTATCTGATACCGTGAACAGCGACGGAAATTACGAAGTGATCTACAATTCCGCGCCTTCCGCGCCGCCCAGCATTACCGCGCCTTCGACGTGTTATAGCGGGCAGGACATCGAAATTTCTTGCGCGGCGGCGACCGATCCGGACGGCGACGCGCTGACGTACTGCTTCGAGCGCGCATACAACAGCGGCGCATGGACACAGGTTCAAGCGTCCGCCGCGCTGACGTTCACGGAAGAGGTATCGACAAGCTGGAACACGCTTCAATACCGCGTCCGCGCGAAGGACAGCTACGGCAATTATTCCGCGTACACCACAAGCGGCGAAATTGCCGTCGTGCATAACCAGCCGCCCGTGATTTCCGGCAGTAACGCCGATCTTGGCACGAAGCGCGCGGGCTTCACCTACGAATACAGCGTAACCGATCCGGACGGCGACGTGGTGAACGTCGTTGAAAAGATCGACGGAACGACGATTGCAACGAAGAGCGCGATCACGCTTGGCGCGACGCAGACGCTTTCCGTTACCGGAAACACCTTTACCGCGCTGACGAATGCCCAGCACACGATCACGATTACGGCGACCGACAGCGCAGGAAACAGCGCCGTCCGGACGCTGACGTTCACAAAGTCGATTGCGGGCTTCGTTATCACGCTTTCCGAACCGCTGGAAGCGACCGAACAGCCGACGCGCGCAAACATCAAAGTAACGCGCGATATTCCGGCGGGCGGCACGTTCAAGGTGGAAGCAACGAACGATCCGTTTGACGCGTCCCCCGTTTGGGAGGACTGCACAAACGCGGTACTTCAAGACGTAGCACACGTATTCACCAACAAGATCAACACGGCGGCACAATACGGAATGAATATCCGCGTAACCGTCGAGCGCGGCGACGCGCTGACCGCTTGCTGGGTATCGGGGATCGGAGGTAATTTTGAATGAGCGTAACACACAAGAAAAGCGAAAAGCAGATCGGCGCGGGAGAGTTCGAAGCCTTCCGCGCTTCTATTATGGCGGAGGTTGAAGCCGCCCGCGCCGAAACCGAAGAAAGCATTATTTCGAGTATTCGCAATAACCTTGTTTCCCTTCCGGAGCAGGGCGAAGAGTGGAACGAGAAGAAAAGCTATATCACGGGCGACGTGGTAACGCTTGACGGCGTGAGCTACACGGCGACGCATTACAGCCGTGGGAAATCTCCTGCTTCAAATCCGGATAGATGGACGGTTACGCCGACCGAAGAGGAAATCGGCGCATGGGCGGACATCGAGGACGGCGCGATCGTTGCAGAGGGAACAAAGGTAACGCACAACGGGAAAACGTGGGTTTGCATTGCACAGCATTTCAAATCTTCCGTCTATTCCCCGCGCGATAACTCGAAGAAGTGGCAAGAGATCACAGCTTAACGGGAAGGAGGTAAACGGCACATGAACGAAGGCATTTTGACCGCCCTTTCCGTCAGTTGCCGTCGAAGCCGCCGAACAGCTTTACACCGGAAGCGGCAGGGGCGCGGAGAAGAAAGCATACGTTGTTGAATTTCTGAATAACAAGGGCTTCAAGATTGACACGGAAACGCTGGATAATCTCATTGAAGCCGCCGTCTTTGATCTTCCGGACTACTTCACTATTTCCGGCATTCCGGCGGATACCGACAGCAACAAAGAGTAATTGACCACGCGGCGGATCGCGTTTCCCCCTTTTCGCCTTCCGTCGCATATAGGAAAATCCCCCGTGCGGGCTTTCGAGCCTTCACGGGGGATTTTTTGTTTGGTTCATTCCTTCGGTTCGACCGCCGCTTCCGGCGCGGCGGTTTTCCCTTTAATGAGTTGATACAGCTTCTTACAGCCGACCACAATTCCCTTGAACATATAATAATAAATCTTGTAAAGGGCAAAGCACAGGTAATACAGACACCAGCCCGCGCCGATAATCATATACCACATAAGATAAAACATTCCGGCGAAAAGCATAGCAAGACACCACAACGGCGCGTTTCGCTTGTTCACGCGAACGCCGAAGCCCAGCCGGAAACCGGACATTCTTTTCAAAGTCTTTGTGAAGCCGACAAACATGGAGCAATCCCCCTTCGTAATTGTAAATTTTCAAGGCAGAAGCCGCCGTTCTGACCTTTAACACAATTATACGCCCGCCATACGCTAAAATCAAGAATAAAGCGGAATATTTACACACCGTTTGCAAATAATCAGAATGAAGAGGGATCGCGGCGGCAATGAAGATATATGATTATAACGGCAAAAAGAACATTTGCGGCGACCGATTGCGCGAAGCGCGCGTCGTTCGGCGGCTTCGTCAAGAGGACTTAGCCGCGCAAATACAGATAAAAGGGATCAACATGGAGCGGGACAGCATAAGCCGAATAGAGATCGGAACGCGCTTTGTATCGGATTTTGAATTGAAGATATTTGCGGAAGTGCTGGGCGTTTCGGTAAATTGGCTTTTAGGTATTGACGAATAACGGCGGCGGGGTTGATCCCGTCGCTGATTTTCTTTTAGGCGCACAAAATACGCATATTTTTTTTCAAAAAGCTATTGACATATACGCATTAAAGGCGTATAATAATAAATGTAAGGAGGACAGCAGATGAAAACAAAAGACCTTATCGAGCTTTTAGAGCGAAACGGCTGGAAGTTCAAGCGGCACGGCGCGAACCACGACATATACGTGAAAGACGGTCAAAGGGAAAGCGTCGTAAGGCACAGAGAAACCGACGAAGAGTTAGCAAAAGCAATCATCAAGCGACGCGGGCTGAAATAAGCCCGCCGCCCTTGACGGTTTAATATAATTAGTATTTCAAGGAGGTATTCAGAATGAAAAACGCATATCCCATCGTTATGACGCAGGGAAAAGAGTTCATCGTGGTATTTATCCCCGATTTCAATATCAATACGCAGGGCAAGGACGTTGCGGACGCGATCGAGATGGCGCGCGACGCAATCGGGCTTATGGGAATTGATATGCAGGACGACGGCGAAGCCTTGCCGGAAGCGTCGAGCATTGAAAGCGCACAAACCGAAGCGCCGTCCGGCGCGATCGTTTCGCTGGTTGACGTTGATTTCGCGGAGTATCGCAGAAAGAACGATATGCGCGTTGTGAAGAAAAATTGCACGATCCCTTCGTGGCTTAACTTTGAAGCAGAGCGGGCTGGCGTGAATTTTTCCGCCGTCTTGCAAGCGGCGCTTAAAAGCGAGTTGAACATCACGGGAAGATAAACAGAGAGGAACGAAGGGCGGCAGAAATGCCGCCCTTTTGCCATTTCGGAAGCCGGAGGAAGGAAGAATGCACAAACACTTAACATGGACGGATCGCCTTAAAATAGAAAAAGGACTGAAAGAGGGCTTGAAGCCTTGCGCGATTGCTGACCGTCTGCACGTCCACAATACAACGATATACAGGGAGTTGAAGCGCGGGACGTATACGCATTTGAATTCCGACTTGACGACCGAAGAACGCTATTCGCCGGATATAGCGCAACAGCGCTATGAAGCTAACCTAAAAGCGAAAGGCGGCGAATTGAAGATCGGCAACGATTACGAATTAGCCGCGTACATCGAAAAGAAGATCGGCGAAGAAGGCTATTCGCCCGCCGCCGTTGTCGGAGAAATCAAGCGGCTGGGGCTGACCTTCAAAACAGAGATCAGCGAAAAGACGATCTATAATTACATCGACAAGGGCATATTCTACGGGATCAGCCGCGAGAGCTTGCCGGAACACGGAGAGCGGAAACGGAAGTATGACAAGGTGGAGCGGAAGAACGCCGCCCGTGCGCCGCAGGGTGAAAGCATAGAGGAACGCCCGCAGGAAATCAACGATCGGCAGACATTCGGACATTGGGAAGGCGATTGCGTATGCGGGAAGAAACGGACGAAGGAAACCTTGTTCGTCCTTTCGGAGCGCTTGACGCGGAACGAAATCATTATCAAAATGCCGGATCAGACAGCCGCCAGCGTTGTGGCGGCGCTGAACAAACTGGAACGCCGCTACGGGAAGAAGTTTGCGGAGATATTCAAAAGCATTACGTTTGACAACGGATCGGAATTTATGGATTGCGCCGGAATTGAAAAATCCGTCTACGGAAAGGACAACAAGCGCACGAAGGTTTATTATTGCCACCCGTACAGCGCATATGAACGCGGCACGAATGAGAACATAAACAAAATGATCCGGCGGTTCTTGCCGAAAGGAACGGACTTCCGGAAAGTAACCGCCGAATACATCAAACGCGTGGAAACGTGGATCAACAATTATCCGCGTGAGATTTTAGGCTTTGAAACGTCCGGATCGCTCTTTGAAAAGTACGTCGCCGAAGCCGCTTGAAGCCTTCTAAAAAAATATTTTAGTTTTTTCTGCTTTTACTCTTGACTTTTGCGAAGTTTTTAATCGTTTTTTGCCTGCTCGAGCAGAGCGGAGATATCCCCGGGCGTGAAGCTGTACACCGCGTCGCAGAACTGGCAGCTTACGTCAACGTTTTTGCCCTCGCTTATCATGCTGCGGAGCTCGTCCTCACCGATGCCGAGAATTGCACTCGAAACGCGCTCACGGCTGCATTTGCAGCGATAGCCTACACCGTCCTCGCCGACGATATGATGCTCCAGCCCTTTCAGGACCTGCTCAAACACGGCTTCGAGCCCGTCCTCGGCCAGTATGGTCGTCAGCGCGTCCATCATCGTGATGTTTTCTTCAAGCGTGTCTATGAGCTCGTCCGGAGCACCGGGCATGAGCTGCACGATAAAGCCGCCGGCGGACTTTATGCTCAGATCGGTATCGACCAGCACGCCGAGGCCGCAGGCCGCCGGTATCTGCTCGCTTTCGAGCATATACGCAGTCAGGTCCTCGGCTATCTCACCGGAAACGAGCTGCGTCGAGCCTATATACGGCTCCTTGAGACCGATATCGCGGCTGACGGTTATCATGCCGTCACGTCCGACCGCGCCGCCGACGTTGAGCTTGCCGTCCTGCCGGAGAGGGAGCTCGACCGTGGGATCCGTCACATAGCCGCGCACAAAGCCCGCACTGTCGGAAACGGCAATGACGCTGCCTATGGGGCCGCCGCCGTTTATGCGTATAGTGAGGCTGCCGTCGTCCTCCTTCATCATGTTGCCGAGCATGGACGCTGCGCACAGTGTCCTGCCGAGTGCCGCGGCGGTAGTGGGCGTGCAGCCGTGTATATCCTTTGCACGCTGCACCGTGTCCCTTGCGCTGACCGCCGACATTTTTATAAAGCCGTCTCCGGCTGTCGCTCTGAGTATCCTATCCATTTCTATGCCTCAGTAAATACTTGTATTTTTTGCCGATATGAACAGCCTGCCCCTGTCGCCCTGCGGACAGTCGTAATAAAAGCGTACCTGCTCAAAGCCCGCATTTTCGAGCGCGGCTTTGAGCGCCTCGGGCGAGTGGGCGTACTCGATATGCTCCTCACACTCGCGCTGCCAGAGCTTTCCGCGGCGGGAGAAAAGATCCATGCCGTACAGCAGGCTGTTTTCCTCCTCGGAAAAATCCGCGCGCCACAGACAGAGCACATCCTCCGTCTCATCGACGAAAATTTCGCCGTCGAGCGCTTTTAAGCTCTCCGGCGTTTTGATATCGAATATAAAAAGACCGTAAGGCCGCACGAAAAGATGCAGCCGGTCAAACACGGCCTTGAGCTTCTGCGGCTGAAGGTAGTTTATCCCGTCAAGCGAGCAGTAGGCCGCGTCCACGGTGCCGTAAAGGTCGAGCCCGGCCGCGTCCTGACACAGATACAGCGGCATGACCGGAGCACTGCCTGCCTTGCCGGATGCCTGCATGAGCATATCCGCCGATGCATCGACCGCGATCATCTCATAGCCGCGGCGCGCCATGAGCGCAGTGAGCGTGCCCGTTCCGCAGCACAGGTCAAGAAGCGTTCTGAACTCGCCGCCGTCACCGGAAAACAGCGCCTCATAGAAATCGGCAAAGCTCTCATAGGGTATATCGCCCGTAAGCGTATCGTACCACATCGACAGCGGCCCGTATGAAGCTGCCATCAGTCCTTGTCCTGCTCGGCCAGACGCTCAAAAGCGATCTCGTAGCCGTCCTTGCCGTATTGAAGCGAGCGGTTGACGCGGCTTATCGTCGCGCTTGAAGCGCCGGTCTCGGCCAGAATGTCATTGTATATCATGCCCTTGGAAAGACACACGGCCACCTGATAGCGCTGCTCCATCGCCTGTATCTCGGTGACGGTGCACAGGTCGTCGAAGAAATTCATGCATTCCTCAACGGTCCTGAGCGTGAGTATGGCCTTGTACATATCCTGATTGCGGGGCTTTCTGTTAAGCTTGTTCATTAGACTACCTCCTTAGGTACAAAGCTATATTACATCAACACATCACAAATGTAAAGTGCTAATGCTGTGAATTGTGCGTATATGTCCAAATTGTTGTTGATTAATATTGATAAATGTAATACAATACATATCAGAAATAAACGGAGGTGAAAGCAATGCCATTTGAAATGACGATGACTACGTTCTGGCTGATCGCCATGGTCTTTTTCCTTGCTGTCGAGGCGGCGACGGTCGGGCTTATGTGCATCTGGTTTGCCATCGGCGCTCTGGCGGCGCTGCTGTGCGCGATGTTCGACGCTCCGCTGTGGCTTCAGATAGCCGCGTTTCTCATCGTTTCGGCGGTGACATTGTATTACACAAGGCCGCTTGTCAAGAAGTATGTCAACAATAAGGTCGAGCCGACGAACGCCGACATAGTTATCGGCAAGGAGTGCCGCGTGACCGAAACGATAGACAATATCGCCGGTACGGGCGCAGTGTACGTAGACGGTAAAACATGGACGGCGCGGAGCGTGAGCGACGGCGAGACGATACCGGAGGGAACCCTCGTTACGGCGCAGCGCATAGACGGAGTGAAGCTCATAGTCATGTCCGCTGCCGACGCGGTAAAATAATATTTTAAGGAGAAAACAAATGCAGTATGTAATCTACGCGCTGATACTTCTTGCACTTATAATAATCGTAAGAAATATCCGCATCGTCCAGCAGAGCAAGGTCATGATAATCGAGCGCCTCGGCAAATATCAGGCGACGTGGGGCACCGGCATCCATGTCAAGATACCCTTCTTCGAGAGAGTTGCAAAGACCATATCCCTCAAGGAACAGGTCGCGGATTTTCCACCCCAGCCCGTCATTACCAAGGATAACGTCACCATGCAGATTGACACCGTTATCTACTTTCAGATAACCGACCCCAAGCTGTACACCTACGGCATCGAGCACCCCATGGTCGCTATCGAAAACCTCTCGGCGACGACGCTGAGAAACATCATCGGCGACCTCGAACTCGACCAGTGCCTTACAAGCCGCGATCTCATAAACGGCAAAATGCGCACGATACTTGACGAAGCCACCGACCCATGGGGCATCAAGGTCAACCGTGTTGAGCTCAAGAACATCCTGCCGCCCAGAGAGATACAGTCGGCAATGGAAAAGCAGATGAAGGCAGAGCGTGAACGCCGCGAGGCGATCCTGCGTGCCGAGGGCGAAAAGAGAGCGGCTATCCTCGAAGCCGAGGGCGAGAAGGAATCGGCCATTCTGCGCGCCGATGCGAAGAAGCAGCAGCAGATCCTCGAGGCGGAAGGCGAGGCCGAGGCTATCCTCAAGGTCCAGACGGCGACCGCGGAAGGCATCCGCCTTATAAATGAGTCCATGCCGAGCGATGCCGTGCTGAAGATCAAGGCTCTCGAGGCCTTCGCGGCAGCGGCCAACGGCAAGGCGACCAAGATCATCATCCCCAGCGAAATTCAGGGTATCGCAGGTCTTGCGGAGGGCGTGGTTCAGTCTATAAAGGACGTTCCGGCCGACGCAGAGAAATAAGAAAAATTTCGGATCAAAGACCCGGCTCAGCACGCCGGGTCTTTTTGAGGTATAAAATGATAAAAGTTGCACAGTTTATGAAAACTCACGGCATGGACGCGGAGCGCATTGACCTTGCCGAATACACGAAGGCCTTTGCCGGGGCGATGCGCGCCGGACTTGCGGCGCCGCAGAAGGACGTGCCCATGCTGCCGACGTATCTCTATGCGTCCGGAAAGCTCCGAAAGGGCGAAAAGGCCGTTGTCATCGACGCCGGAGGCACAAACTTCCGCACGGCGCTCGTCTGCTTTGACGGCAAAAACGCGCTTATAGAAGCTCTCGAAAAGCGCCCTATGCCGGGAGCGGAGAAGCCCGCAGCGTGGGATGAGTTCATATCCTGCGTTGCCGACTGTGTGCAGCCGCTTCTTGCGCAGGCGCAGGATATCGGCTTCTGCTTTTCGTATCCGGTTGACATAACACCGGAGCGTGACGGCAGGGTACTTGGACTCACAAAGCAGGTCAGGATCGAGGACGCGGTCGGTTCATATCTGGGCGCGGCTCTGCGCACAGAGCTCGAACGCAGGGGCGAAAAGCCGGGACGCATAGTCGTTCTCAATGATACTCCCGCGACGCTGCTTGCGGGCAGGGTCATGGCTCACGGCAGCTATGACGGTTATATCGGCCTTGTTGCCGGAACCGGCTGCAACACATGCTGCGAGATAGAGTGCGGCCAAATTACAAAGCTCGGGCTCACGGGCAGCAGAAAAATGCTCATTGACCTCGAAAGCGGCTCGTTTAACGCCTTTCCGCGCGGCGGAGCGGATATAGCCATGGACGAGGACCTCCCCGACACCGGCGAATTTACCGCCGAGAAAATGATATCCGGCCGCTATCTGGGGCAGGTCTGCATGTACACGCTCAAAATGGCGGCGGCCGAAGGCCTTTTCTCCGAGCGGGCGGCCGGGATGATAGAAAAGATGACCGAGGTCACGACTCCGACCATCGACAAGTGGGGCAGCGGCCGCTTCCCCAAGGGCCTGAACAGCGAGGATAAGGTCAACCTGGTTTACATAATCAACGAAATTTTCGAGCGCTCGGCGAGATGCATAGCCTCGATGCTCTGCGGCATACTTGAGGCCACGGGTGCCGGTCAATCGCGTCCGGTGTGCATCGCCGTGGACGGCTCACTGTATTCCGAGAGCAAGCTCCTGCGCCCCGAGCTTGAGCGCTTCATGGACGTGTACGCGGGCGAGATCATGGGCAGACGCTATGAGCTTGTGAACGTTGAAAACATGAGCCTTACAGGGACTGCGGCGGCGGTGCTGCTGTCATGAAAAGAGTGCTTGAAAAACTGATGCCGGCGCTTGTGTGCCTGTGCCTTCTTTTGACCGGCTGCTCGGCCGGAGAAACGGAGGAGAAGGACGACTCCAAGGTGCAGATCGTGTGCACGAGCTTTCCGGCCTACGACTTTGCGCGTGAGATAGCGGGCGACAGGGCGCAGATAAAGCTGCTGATAAAGCCTGGCGCGGAGGTGCACTCCTATGAGCCCGCGCCGAAGGATATCGTTGCCATACAGGAAAGCGACCTGTTCATATGCAACGGCGGCGAGTCCGAGGAGTGGGTCGAGTCGCTGGTGGACGACAGCGTGAACGTCCTGCGCATGATGGACTGCGTCGAGACCGTTGCAGAGAGCGGCGAGGGCATATACGCCGCCGGGGATGAGCATGACGGCGGGGAAGAGGAGGAAGAGCTCGACGAGCATGTGTGGACAACACCGGGGAATGCCGCAAAGATCTGCTATGCCCTGTGCGATAAGCTTGTTGAGGCCGATCCCGGGCACATGAACGAGTACATGCTCAACTACGAGGTCTACAACGCAAAGCTCATGGAGCTTGATATCGAGATACGCACAACGGTACTTAACGGCGTGCGCAAAACGCTTGTTTTCGCCGACCGCTTCCCGATGCGCTATTTTGCGCGCGAGTACGGCCTGACGTATTACGCTGCCTACCCCGGCTGTTCCTCGGAGACCGAGCCCTCGGCAAAGACAGTCGCCTTTCTCATCGACCATGTGCGCGAGGAGAAAATACCTGCCGTGCTGTACATGGAGTTTTCAAACGAAAAAATGGCCGACGTCATCTGCGAGGACACCGGCTGCAAAAAGCTGCCGTTTTATTCGGCGCACAGCATCACGGCGCAGCAGTTTTCCGACGGCGTTACTTATCTTGACCTCATGCGTATGAATATTGAGACCCTGAAGGAGGCGCTTTACTGATATGGCGCAGATAACATGCAAGGATCTGAGCTTTGCCTACGACGGCGAAACGGTGCTCAGTGACATAAATTTTTCAATCGACGCGGGTGCGTATCTGTGCATCGTCGGCGAAAACGGCTCGGGAAAGAGCACGCTCATGCGCGGCATTCTGGGGCTGAAAGCACCCTCGAAGGGCGAGATAAGCTTTTGCGAGCTCAAGCCGACGGAGATAGGCTATCTTCCGCAGCAGACGCAGATACAGCGCGACTTTCCCGCCTCGGTGCGCGAGGTCGTGCTCTCGGGCAGGCTCAATTCCATGCGCGGCCGGATGTTTTATAATGCAGAAGACAGGGCTGCGGCAGCGGAGAATATGGAGCGCCTCGGCATCGACGATATCGCCGACCGCTGCTATCTCGACCTGTCCGGCGGCCAGCAGCAGCGTGTTCTGCTTGCGCGGGCAATGTGCGCGACAAAAAAGCTGCTGCTGCTCGACGAGCCGGTCACGGGTCTCGACCCCGTTGCGGCAAACGAGATGTATAACCTCATAAAGCTCGTAAACCTCTGCGACAATACGAGCGTTATCATGATATCGCATGATATCCACGCCGCCGTGAGATACGCCACGCACATCCTGCACCTCGGCCGCAGCCAGCTTTTCTTCGGCACGACCGCGCAGTACCGCGAGAGCGACCTTGCGCGCAGATTCGTGGGAGGTTCGAGAATATGATAGAGCTTGTAAAGGAAATGTTCTCTTACCACTTCATGGTCCGCGCCGTCGCCGTCGGAGTGCTTGTGTCGCTGTGTGCGGCGCTTCTGGGCGTATCGCTCGTGCTCAAACGCTATTCCATGATAGGCGACGGCCTGTCGCACGTCGGCTTCGGCGCACTGGCCATTGCGGCGGCTGTGAACGTTGCGCCGCTGTACCTTGCCGTGCCCGTCGTCATCGCTGCGGCGTTCCTGCTGCTGAGGATAAACCAGAACGGCAAGATAAAGGGCGACGCGGCGATAGCGCTCATATCCTCGTCCTCGCTGGCAATAGGCGTAGTTACCGTATCGCTCACGACAGGCATGAATACCGACGTTTCAAACTATATGTTCGGCAGTATTCTATCACTCAGCCGGGCGGACGCGGTTCTGAGCGTCGTCCTCTCTATAGCGGTGCTTTTTCTGTTCGTCCTGCTCTACCCCCGCATATTCGCCGTCACCTTTGACGAGATCTTTGCCCGTGCAACGGGAACGAGGGCGCAGCTTATAAACAGCGTCATTGCCGTGCTCACCGCCGTGACCGTCGTTATCGGCATGCGCATGATGGGAGCTCTGCTCATATCAAGCCTGATCATCTTCCCGGCGCTCACGGCAATGCGCCTGTGCCGCAGCTTCAAAAGCGTCGTTATATGCTCCGGAGCTGTCTCCGTCGTGTGCTTTGTTATCGGCATGACCGCGTCCTATGCCTTTGAGCTCCCGTCCGGTGCGGCGATAGTCATCGTCAACATTATCGCCTTTGCGGCCTTTTCGCTGACAGCATTCTTAAAAAAGCGGACATAAATTCATCGAAACGGCGAATATTCACATTAAAATGAATATTATTCACTTGATACGGCTGTTTAGCGAGCAAATACGAATATTCTTTCAAAAAATCCTTGACAAAAATGCATATACATGCTAATATAGGCAGCGTCGTAATAAACGGCGCATGATTCAGTTAAAAAATTTTTGATAAGAGGGATAACAAATGAAAAAGATTACAGCACTTGTGCTGGCAATGCTCATGGTATTTTCACTGTGCGCATGCGGCAGCAACACCGACGATAACAGCACTGATACCGATACCGCAAAGGATTATTCGAGCATGACTCTTGATGAGCTCAAGGCAGAGCTCAAGACCGTCTCCGACGGTAAGCTCACCGTCGCCACCAGCCCCGACTTTGCTCCCTACGAGTTCTATGTTGCAGACGAAAACGGCGAATACAAGATCGTCGGCTTCGATATGGCTCTTGCACAGTACATTGCCGACAAGCTCGGTCTTGAGCTTGAGGTCATCCCCATGGACTTTGACGGCACCATCAACGAGCTCGGCTCCAAGAAGGTAGACCTCGGCATGGCCGGCTACTCTCCCGACCCCGACCGTGAGGGCCTGATGAACTTCTCCTCAATCTACTACAAGGGCGGCCAGTCCTTCGTATGCACCAAGGCGACTGCTGACAAGTTCCCGACCTTCGAGGCCGCAAACAATGCAGATTACACCATCGGCGCACAGATCGGCTCCATCCAGGCGGACCTTGCAAAGGAAAACACGCCCGATGCAAACATCGTTGAGATGGCAAAGGTCACCGACATCATTGCCGATATGCTTGCAGGCAAGATGGACGGCGCATTTATCGAGACCGCAGTTGCAGAGACGTACGCAAAGAACTACCCCGACCTGCAGGTCATCTATGATGTCCCCTACGATCAGGAGGGCAGCGTTATCGGCGTAAACAAGGACAACGAAGCACTTCTCGCGGCAGTCAACCTCATCATCGAGGAGGCAGTTTCCAGCGGCGTTGTTGACCAGTACGTTGCAGAGGCAAACGAGCTCGCTTCCGGCGATCACTTCATCCTCAGTGACGGCGAGATCGTTGCAGACGACTGACAGACCGATAAAAAGCATAGTTATTCTCCCCGGGCATCCCGGGGAGAATTTTCCCGTTTATTCAAGCTGAAAGGAAATTCGCTCAATGCTTACTTCTCTGATATCAAAAGAGGGCTTTGAGGCGGTAACACGCTTCAAGGGCATGTTTGTGGACGGCCTTGTCTGCACGGTGTCGCTCTCTCTTCTGACCGTTTTATTCGGCTTCATACTTGCGCTGTTTCTGGCGGCGATGCGCCTTTCCAACTGGCACCCGTTCAAGGCGCTCGGCCTCGACAAGGACGGTCACCTGCGCGAGCAGGGCTTTTTGTCGGCGATAAGCCGCTTTAATCCGCTGAGCTTCCTGTCAAGCTGCTATGTAGAGGTGTTCCGCGCAACGCCTATGCTCGTTCAGCTGTTTATCATTTATTACATAGTATTTGCCGACATCACGCTGCCGAACTTCAAGCTTTTCGGAACGATACGCTTTGACAGGTTTCTGCCCGGCGTTGTTGCTCTGAGCCTGAACTCCGCTGCCTATCTGTGCGAGATCATACGCTCCGGCATACAGAGCGTTGACGGCGGACAGACCGAGGCTGCGCGCTCGCTCGGCCTCACGCAGGTGCAGAACATGCGCTTTATTATCCTGCCGCAGGCGATAAAGAATATCCTTCCGGCTATCGCAAACGAATTTGTCACGATAATCAAGGAGTCATCCATCTGCTACACCATCGGTGTGCAGGAGATCATGTACGCTGTTGCCTCCGTCAAGGGTGCAACATACCGCGTAGCCGAGCCTCTGCTCGTCGCAACGGTCGTCTACTTCTGCCTGACATTCCCGACCTCCAAGATAATCGAATACTTTGAAAGGAAGATGAGCGTAGGTGACAGACGATAAGATCATACAGGTAAAGGACCTGAAGAAATACTATAAAAAGGGCACTATCAAGGCACTCGACGGCGTTACGGTCGATATAAACCGCGGCGACGTTATGGTCGTCATCGGCCCCTCCGGCTCGGGCAAGAGTACGCTTCTGCGCTCGCTCAACCTCCTTGAGGAGCCCACGAGCGGCACCATACTTTTCGAGGGTGTCGATATAACCAGCAAGAAGATAGATATAAACAAGCACCGTCAGAAGATGGGCATGGTGTTCCAGCACTTCAACCTTTTCCCGCACAAGACCATACTTGAGAACATGATCCTCGCTCCCGTCGAGGTAAAGCATGTGCCCAAGGATGAGGCCAAGGCAAAGGCCATGCAGCTGCTCGAGCGCGTCGGCCTTGCCGACCGCGCCGATGCCTACCCAATCCAGCTCTCCGGCGGTCAGAAGCAGCGTATAGCCATCGTCCGTGCCCTGTGCATGGAGCCTGATGTCATGCTCTTTGACGAGCCGACGAGCGCACTCGACCCCGAAATGGTCGGCGAGGTGCTCGACGTTATGAAGGAGCTTGCGCACGACGGCATGACCATGGTCGTCGTCACGCACGAGATGGGCTTTGCCCGCGAGGTCGGCAACCGTGTCCTCTTCATGGCGGCCGGCAAGCTCGTCGAGGAGGGCACGCCCGAGGAAATATTCGAGCATCCGCAGAGTGAACGACTGCAGGACTTCCTGTCAAAGGTACTTTGATGCACATGAACAAAACAAAAACCGAACTTAAAAATGCCGCCATAGACTTTGTCGGGTCTATGGAGGACTTCTGCAAAAAAACGGCCGACGAGATATGGGAAAACCCCGAGCTGTCGCTGAAGGAATACAAGGCCGCGGCGCTTTACTGCAAGGTCCTGCGCGAGCACGGCTTCGAGGTACGCGAAAAGCTCTGCGGCATCGATACTGCCTTCTGCGGCTCCTTCGGCAGCGGACGGCCGTATATCGGCGTGCTCGGCGAGTTTGACGCACTCTCGGGCCTTTCGCAGAAGGCCGGCCTGTGTGAAAAGGAGCCGGTCGTGCACGACGGAAACGGCCACGGCTGCGGACACAATCTGCTGGGCGTCGGCTCACTCGCTGCGGCCATCGCAGTGAAAAAATACCTCGAGGACAGCGGCAGCAGCGGCACGGTCATATTCTTCGGCTGCCCCGGCGAGGAGGGCGGCAGCGGCAAGGCATACCTTGCGCGTGAGCGCGTCTGGGAAAAGCTCGACGCTGCGATAAGCTGGCATCCGTCGGACGTAAATCAGGTCAGGACGGGTACTAACAACTCCTCCATTCAGGTGCTGTATAAATTCAAAGGTATCGCGGCTCACGCAGCGTCGAGCCCCGAGTTCGGGCGCAGTGCGCTCGACGCGGTGGAGCTTATGAACATCGGCGTGCAGTTTCTGCGCGAGCACATGTCGAGCGACTGCCGCGTGCACTATGCGATAACGAACGCCGGAGGAGTATCGCCGAATGTCGTGCAGTCCGAGGCTGAGGTGCTGTATATGACGCGCGCAAACAAGGTGTGCGACTGTGTCGAGCTGCAAAAGCGCGTGGACAAGATCGCCGAGGGCGCCGCGCTCATGACCGAGACGAGCTTCGAGCGCGTATTCATTGACGGGACCTCGGAGCTGCTGCCGAACTATACGCTCGAAAAGCTCATGTACGATAACTTTGAAAAAATCGGTGTTCCGCAGCATGACGACGCAGAACGTGCCTTTGCCGGGGCCCTACGCAGTACCTTTCCGCCGCAGAAGGAAGCGCCCGGCATCGCCGCGCAGTTTGACGCGGATATAGCCGATGCCGTCATGGAAATGACGCATGAGCTCAAGGATCCGCTCAACGACTTTCTTATGCCCTATTACTCCGGCACGGGCTTTATTGCCGGCAGCACCGATATCGGCGACGTGAGCTGGCTCACGCCCGCCGCGCAGATCGAGACCGTGACGTGGCCGAGCGGTATGCCGGGTCACACATGGCAGACCGTCAGCTGCGGCAAGAGCACCATTGCCTATAAGGGGCTGCTCTGTGCGGCGAAGGTCATGGCCGCGTCGGTCATAGACCTCATCGAGGATCCCGAGCTTTTAAATAGTGCGCGTGAAGAGTTCAGACGCCGCTCCAAGGCAGGCTACACCTGCCCGATAGAGCCGGGCGCGGTGCCCATTGCACTGTGATATGGCAAAAATCTATTTGTTAACAAATTAAAGCTTTTATTTTTCGATCTTATATGCTATACTGCGGATGTTTGTGCACATTGGAGGCATTGATATGAAAAATAAGCTTCTGTTTGTTCTCGTGCTTCTGCTCATCGCGGCGGCTCTGCCGCTTTCGGCGAGCGCCGAGCTCGGGCTCAAACCGGTTGCCGATCCGTGGGACGATCCGAATAACCTTACAAAAGACGGGGAGACCTATACGGCATATAATGAGGACGGATACATCGTCGCGTGGGAAACTCCGGAGTGCGACGTAAACGGCAAGTACATGCTCATAAAAAACGATACCGAGCTGAAGGTCGAGTACCGCGTGAGCTATATGGGCGACGTCCCATGGGGACACGTTACCGTTGCCGCCGATGACGGCGAGAACTTCACGGGCTGGGTGCTCATGAGCGATCTTCTCGGAGCTGACGGAAAACCCGCGGCACAGGCTCCGGTGAGCGTTCCCGAGCATCCGATGATAGCCGACCCCACTCCCGAACCGACGGCCGACCCTGATGAGACGGAGGCAGAGCCTACGCCCACCGTGCCGGTTCGCCCTCAGCAGGCAATAAATATCAACAACACCTATAATGCAGCGATCGTCTATACCTCGATAGCCATTGCCGCGGCTGCGATAGCCTTTGCGATCCTTGTGCTTGTAAAGCATAAGGCACTGAACAAAAAGGGCGAATAAACCTCCGCCTTTCGGACATGATAATATTTGCAGGCATAAAACCTTAGCACTCTGACAGTGAGAGTGCTAAGGTTTACATTTTGTTCACACAAAGCACTAAGATTATTCATAATTATATGCTATTTTATATACATAAAGAAACAAAAGACATAAACAAAGAAACGAAATTCGAGTTTAGGTCTTGTTCCCAAAATATTTAGGAGGTATTGATTATGTTTGAACTTACACCGTTTGGCTATCGTAAAGTAGCATCTTATAATCCTTTCCGTGAGCTCGAGGAAATGAGCCGCAACTTCTGGAGCGACGCTGATGTCAGCGCCTTCCGTACCGACATCAAAAAGGTTGACGGCAGCTATGTGCTCGAGGCCGAGCTGCCCGGCTTCAAGAAGGAAGATATCAATATTGATATCGACAAGGATTGCCTGACCATTTCCGCGGAGCGCAAGTCCGAGGAAAAGGAAGAAAAGAACGACAACGGCTTTATCCGCCGCGAGCGTTTCTACGGCTCGTTCAGCCGCAGCTTCAACATCAAGGGTATCGACACCGACGCGATCACAGCTGAGTATAACGACGGCGTCCTGACCCTGACCATGCCGGAGAAGACCCCCGAGGTACCGGCGTCAAGACGTCTCGAGATCAAGTGATCTCAAAGCACTGACAAGCAGATCAGATAGTTTTCTTTCATCCTCTCTCTTCCCCATAAAAAACAGAAGACCCGGTGCACTGCATCGGGTCTTTTGTATTGTATCAGATATAAGAATATCCGACAGAGCTTATAGTTAGGGATATACCGCTATTTGAGGTATATCCCTATTTTGTGCTACGCTATGCTCATAAGCCGGACATCCTTACCGGACAGTATCCTTTTTGCCGGGCTTGAACAGCAGGGGCACTTGCCCTCATTCTTCATCACATTATACATCGTACCGCATTCGCTGCAAAGAGCCTCGCCCGGGATAGTCTTCAGCTCCATACGGGCATTTTTCAGAAGCGGAAATTGCGCCTTAACATAGTCGAAGTATTCAGTGAACACATTCGGCAGCACACCGGCAAGCTCACCGAGTTCAAGCGAGATCACATGGATCTCATCAAGCCCGTTCTCCTCGGCACACTGAGAGGCGGTCTCCGCTGCGGAATAAAGTATTCCTATCTCGTGCATGCTTTGACCTCACTTCTTCTTAGGCGGCTTGTGGTACTTCGCACCCGAGGCGTAGGATACATCTGGATTTATGCTTGACACGCCGACATCCACCGTCTTTACCGTAGGCTTATGGAACTTGCTCCAAACCATTCTTCTGCCAACTTCGCCGAGCACTGCGGGCACAAGCTGCTCCCGCGTACAGGGGGTACACTCAAACACTCGGCGCAGATGTATGGCATCGAATTTGCAGCGAGTAGTACACACGCCGCAGCCGAGACACATGTTTTCATCTACATGCGAAGCGCCGCATTTGAGGCACCGCGCAGTTTCTGCCTTAACTTGATCTTCGGTGAATACCTCACGGTCATCGCTGAACGTGCGTGCTTTTGACGCAGTGCGCCTGCAGCTCTGACGGTGAGCATTGTCATAGCTGCCGAACAGCACGTTGTCCTTATCGATCTCATGATAAAGATTGCGGTCGCGGCCGGTTTTGAGGTTTCCGCCCCATACAAAGCGATGGATCGAGTCTGCACCCTCCTTGCCGCAGGCGATCGCATCAATTGACCACTGCGGACCGGTGAACACATCCCCGCCTACAAATATATCTGGGACAGAGGTCTGGAAGGTCTGCTTGTCTGCTTCGGGATAATTGCCGCCGCGCAGCGCAACATTCTCTCCCTCGAGAAGCTCGCCCCAGACAACGCTCTGTCCGACTGCCAACACAACGTGGCTGCACGGAACGGTCACAGTCTCGTCTTCGTCAAACACGGGACTGAATTTCCCGTTTCCGTCTTTCACGGACAGGCACCTTTTGAAGGTGATGCCGGTGACTTTGCCGTTTTCGGAAAGAATCTCCTTCGGACCCCAGCCGCAGCCGACAATAACGCCGTCCGCTTCTGCCTCGTCCATCTCATCCTGAGCAGCAGGCATTTCTTCGCGGGCTTCAAGGCAATACATATATGTTTTGCCTGCACCGAGACGCACGGCGGTACGCGCCGTATCGACAGCGACATTGCCGCCGCCGATGATGACCGTGTCGCCGTCAAGCCTGCTGTCAATACCGTGTTTTTGCAGGAAATCCACTGCGGCGATAACTCCGTCGGCATCCTCACCGGGTACGTTGACCTTACGCCCGCCCTGACAGCCGATGGCAATGTAAAACGCTTCATAGCCCTGATCGCGCAGCTGCTGTATAGTTACGTCTTTGCCTACCTCAACGCCGCATCTGAATTCTGCGCCGAGCTGACGGATAACATCTATCTCGGCATCGAGCACATCCTTTTCAAGACGGAAGTTCGGCACACCGTAGCGCAGCATGGATATATGCGCACAGCTCCCTGACCATGGGGCACAGCGAGCCCGACTGGAGCTTTTGGGATTACTGGCCGTACATTGCAAAGCTGCTCTACGATGACCGCTTGTTCTACCGCCATGTGTTTCAGCACCACGGTCAAAATTCCTTCCGTCAATACAGTATAGCGCAGCTTTCTCCGATACTTACAAAGGATTACAGCAGTGCATTTCCCGACAAGGCAAGTCTTGAATTTTTTATTGAGCACATATGCGACATGGCATTTGACTCTTTTGTCATCTGGCTTTCGTCTGAGCCGTGTCCTGAGCCCGAAAAATTTGTCACCTATTTCAGAAGATGCTTTTTTAACGTTTCACAGGCAAATATCAGACTGCTGTCAGAGCCTATATAGAAAAAGATACCGAGAAAAGTACTAATGCTACTAATCTCGGTATTTTTTCCCTTGCTGCGGACCGATAATTGAGTTTTTCAAAACTCCGTTATCAGTCCGCAGAGCTTGTCTGTCGGATATTTTTGCTTGTTTGCTTACTGGGGCTTTGCGGGGGGATCGCCGCTTGGCATCTGGCCGCCGCCCTGACCCTGACCGTCGGGAGGCTGCATATCGCCGCCGCCTGCGCCTCCGTCAGGAGCCTGACCGCCGCCGGGCTGCATATCGCCGCCGCCCATTCCGCCGGAGGTGGATGTGCCGGTCTGGGCGCTTGCACTGGAAACGCTGTCGGAGCCGGCATACAGGTTGTAGCTCGTGTCTGCACTCAGGTCTGCCGAGGAGAAGAACACATAGACTGCGTCGCAGCTTGCAGTGCCGCTGTAGAGCTCCGCTCCGCTTTCGTCCTTGATGCTTATCACGTCGCCCTTAGAGATAAGCGAGCTGCCGCCGCCCATTCCGCCGGTCGAGCCATAGGTAACATAGGCCTGCTCTGCGCTGATGCTCAGTCCGTTTCCGCTCGAGCCGCCCGCTGCGAGCACCGTGCCGCCGGTGATAGACAGAGTGCCGTCGGCGTCAAGGGGCTGATTGTCCGCGCGGTTTGCGGTCCATACGACTACCGTGCCGCCGGAGATGTTCAGATCACCGTTGGAGTCAAAGCCGTCGCCGTCGCTTGCGTAGGCAACTATTGAGCCGCCGGAGATATTGATGACGAAGCTGGCTCCCGTAAGATCGGAGTTTGCCGCGTTCATGCAGTCGTCGGACGAGAGAATGGAGATATCGCCCGAAAGGACGTTGAGCTCGGAGGCTTCAAGGCCCTCGTAGCACTCGGTGATGTTTATGGTCGGGCCGTCGGTACCCTCTGCGCCGACATTCATGATAAGGTCGCAGTGCACGGCATCGTCCGCAGCGGAGATGTTCAGCGTGCCGCTTTCAATGTTCAGGAGCTGTTCTGCGTTTATCGCGTCGTTTACTGTAGCGGAGATGTTCAGGGTCAGCTCCTTTATGGTGAGGGAGGCCTCGCCCTCCTCGTCGGTGGTGGCACCGGACTTGATGCCGTTTTTGCCATTTGCAGTGATATTAAGAGTGCCGGTTCCGCAGATCGTGACCTGCGAGCCGTCCTTACATTTAATAACGGCGTTCTCGGCGCTTTCGTTGTCGGCATATTCCTCGTCGTTGTTCTTTTCGCTGTCGCTCAGTGAGTTTACCGAGCCCTCGGCGACCATAATCGTGACCTCGGTGGACTTGTTGCAGGAAACAGGCGCCGTGTCAGAGCTTTCGAGCTCCAGCCCGTCGAGAATGAGCGTTACGCCCGTCGTGCCCTTTTTCACCTCAACGCTGCCGTCCGAGCAGCTGCCGGAGAGAAGATATGTGCCGGAGCTTTCTATTTTTAGATGTGTACCGTCTATCTCATACCCCGTGCTTTCACCGTCGGCGGTGATGGAGCTGTCCGTAAATGTAAATGCAGTGTCCGCGGAATAGCTTTCCGTGCCGGTCTGGGTTTTCGTGTCCTCCTGCGTCGAGCATGCCGCCAGCGACAGGATCATCGCAGCGGCCAGCAGGAGAGCCATAAGTTTTTTGATGTTCATACTAATTGACCTCCTTCATTTCGGATGAGCCTATTGTAAAGCCGTGACCTAAAACCTACTTAAAGAAATATTCGCAATTTTCTTTAGGTAAATTTTAAGCAAAGGGATTATCATGGCCTCGTAAAGGAGGTTTGCACCATGACAGAAAACATCCAGTGCTGCTTTAAACGCTATGAAAAGAAGTACCGCCTGACACGCGAGCAGCAGCGCATCATATTAAACGGTATGCGCGATCACATGCAGGCCGACAAATTCGGACAGTATACGATCTGCAACATATATTATGACACCGACGACTGGCAGCTTATCCGCACATCGATAGAAAAGCCGGTGTACAAGGAAAAGCTCCGTGTGCGCAGCTACGGCGTGCCGGGAGATAAGGGCAAGGTGTTCGTCGAGCTTAAAAAGAAGTACGACGGCGTTGTCTACAAGCGCAGGATAACCACCGCGCCGGAAACGGCAAAGGCGTTTTTGAACGGAGCCGCCGTCGGCACGGACTTCGGCCAGATAGGCCGCGAGATCGAGTGGTTCCAGTCGTTCTACAAGACCTCGCCCAAGGTGTTTATCGGCTACGATCGCCTGGCCTTCGCCGGAACCGAGCAGCCGGAACTGCGCATCACCTTCGATACGGATCTGCGCTTCCGCACCGATGATCTTGATCTCAGGCTCGGCGATCACGGAGCGCTTATCCTGCCGCACGACGAGGTGCTCATGGAGATAAAGATCCCCGGCGTATGCCCTATGTGGCTCAGCGAGCTCTTGTCCGAAGCCGGAGCATTCCCGACCTCGTTTTCCAAGATCGGCTGGTGCTATAAGAACAACATTTTAAAACAACCCGTAAAAAAGGAGGAACTCAGCTGTGCTTGAATCAATAATATCCACCCAACTGACGCTGTCCGCGTTTCTGATATGTACCCTGACGTCACTCGTGCTCGGCATAGGTATTGCCTTTGTCGGAATGTACCGCTCACGCTCGACGCAGAGCTTCGCCGTCGCGCTGGCGATACTGCCGGTTGTCGTGCAGCTTGTTATAATGCTCGTTAACGGCAATGTCGGAGCGGGCGTCGCCGTAGCCGGTGCGTTCAGCCTTGTGAGGTTCCGCTCCGTGCCCGGTACCGCACGTGAAATAGGCGTCCTGTTCATGGCCATGGCCATCGGCCTTGCTACCGGTATGGGCTATGTAGGCCTCGCCGTGATATCCTTTGTCATCATCTCCGCCGTTATCCTGCTGCTGACCGCGACAAACTTCGGCAAAGCTCCCGCTGCAGAGCGCTGCCTCAAGATAACCATTCCCGAAAACCTCGATTACGAGGGACTTTTCGACGACATTCTTGCAAAGTATGCAAAGTCCTACAGCCTTATGAAGGTCAAGACCACGAACATGGGCACGCTCTATGAGCTTCAGTACAGCATCGTGCTCAAGGATGAGAACGTTCCCAAGCAGTTTCTCGACGAGCTGCGCTGCCGCAACGGAAATCTGAACATAGTCTGCGGCCGCGAGGTGGCAAAGGAAGCTCTGTAGCGCTTGATTTTTTAAGGCGCAATAATTATAATCTGCTCAGAGGTGATAAGGATGAAGCTGCTGATAGCTGAGGACGAGATAGACCTTGCCGAGGCGCTGACGGTGTTTTTCGAGAAAAACCACTTCACGGTCGATGCCGTGCACAACGGCTTTGACGCGTATGAATATGCCTTGACAGGCGAGTATGACGCGGTGATACTTGACGTCATGATGCCGAAGATGAACGGCATCCAGGTGCTCGAACGCCTTCGCGCCGAGGGTGTGAGCACCCCTGTCATGATGCTGACGGCACGAGGGCAGAAAAACGACCGCATCACGGGCTTTAACGCCGGAGCGGACGACTATCTTCCAAAGCCCTTCGATCCCGACGAGCTTCTGAGCCGTGTCCGCGCCATACTGCGCCGCAGCTCGGCCTATGTGCCGACGGAGCTTTCGTTCGGAGACTTAACGCTCAGTCCATCGACCGGCGAAATGAAATGCGGCGATAATTCCGTGCGCCTCGGCGGGCGCGAGTTTCAGGTCATGGAGCTGTTCATGCGTGCGCCGCGTCAGGTGTTCTCGGCCGAACGCATCATGGAAAAGGTCTGGGGCTGGGATAACGACGCGGAAATAAACGTCGTGTGGGTGAACATATCGAACCTGCGCAAAAAGCTCAGAGCCATCGGCTCGGAAACGGAGCTGCGCGCGAACCGCGGCCTTGGCTATGTGCTGGAGGATAAGCAATGATAAAAAGACTGCGCAACAGATTTATCCGCATAGCCATGCTCTCCGTAGCGGCGGTCATGCTGCTGCTGACGCTGATACTGAACGTAGCAAACTACATCTCCACCGACTCCGACCTGCGTGATACGCTTACGCTCATATACGAAAATCAGGGCACGATACCGACATCGGATCGTGCCCCGTCGGACGTTCAGCCCGAGGCTCCGCCCGACGGTCAGACACCGCCGGACAACACCGACGGCAATACAACGGTTACCGAAAAGCGCGGCCCGTTTACGCCGGAAACTCCGTTTTCAACGCGCTACTTTGTCCTGCGCTACGACGATGACGGCGAGCTTCAGGAGGCGGAGCTTGATAATATCGCCTCCGTTGACGAGAACGACCTTGCGCAGTACCTTTCGGCGGCGCTGAAAAACGGCGCGGGCTACGGCCGTATCGGCGACTATCGCTTTTACGTCGCCCACACCGGTGACGGCCGCAATATGGCGATATTCTTAAACTGCTATCAGGAGCTCAGAGCCGAAAAAACGGTGCTCGTGTGGTCGATCGTCGCCGACGCTGCGTGCATACTGCTTGTGCTGCTGCTTGTTGTCCTGCTCTCGCGCAGGGCGATCGACCCCGTTGTCCGCAGCGCCGAGCAACAGAAGCAGTTCATAACCGACGCAAGTCATGAGCTCAAAACCCCGATAACCGTCATTGCAACGAGCCTGAAGGTGCTCGAAATGGAGACGGGAAAGCAGAAGTGGATCGACAAGGCTCAGGCGCAGACCGAAAAGCTCACTGAGCTTGTCAACTCCATGGTCACGCTCTCGCGCATGGACGAGGAGGAGTCGCCGCTCAAAACCGAGGAGTTTAACGTCAGCGACGCCGTTGAGGAAACGGCGGGCTCGTTTAGCGACTTCGCGCTCTCGCGCGGGCATGCTCTGAATATTTCCGTCGCACCGGATGTAATGTATCGCGGCGACGAGTACGCCGTGCGTCAGCTGGTGTCTATATTGCTCGATAACGCGGTGAAGTACGCCGCCGACGAAACACCGATATCCGTCGAGCTGCGTCCGGCGCGGAAGGGAGTTATCCTGCGCGCGGAGAATACCTGTGTTTCACCGGAGAATATTGAGGCCGAAAAGCTGTTTGACCGCTTTTACCGCGCCGATCCCTCGCGCAGCGAGTCCTCCGGCTTCGGCATAGGACTTTCCATAGCCCGCAGCATCGCCGAGGGACACAGAGGCAGCATAAAGGCCAATATAAACGGCGATAAGATAGTCTTTGAAGCGGAATTAAAATAAAGAAAAAGCTCCCCGGCGGGAGCTTTTTCTATGCATAATTTAAATAAAAATATAGATATTCTATATACTTTCCTTCCAGCTGAAGGTCTCGCTGTCTATAACAAACTGACGGAAGTGCGTTACGCACGGCGGCATAAAGGTGCTGTCGTCGCTGACCATGAACAGGTTCCGCTCGTAAGCCGGGGAGTTTATCTGCAATATCCTTACATCGAGCTTCAGCAGCAGATCCATGTACGGTACGACGGCGATCCCGAAGCCCTTGGCGACAAGCCCCGCGATGACCTGATCCTCCTCGGTCTCGTATACTATGCGCGGCTCAACGCCTATATCAAGGAACATGCGCTCCACAACGGAGCGTATGCCGGAGCGCTTTTCGAAGAATATCTGCGGATAGGGTGCGGTCTGCGCAAGCTCAATGCTGTGTCCGGATGCAAGCGGGTGGTCTTTGGGTACTATCAGAACGAGCTCCTGCTTCTGCACGGGTACGGCCGTAAGGCCGAGCCTGGGCGAGGGTTCGGAGCAGAAAACAAGGTCGTATTTCCGCGCGGCGAGCCCGTCGAGCAGGCTTTGGCTGACGCCCGTGTGGAAGGTGAATCGAACGTTTGCCTCCGGCCGGTTTTGCAGAAACTCGGCCGCGAGCCGCGGAACGAATTCCACGCCGAGCGGACGCAGGAAGCCCAGCCGTATGAGTCCGTCGCCGCGAGCGCTGCGCTTTAAGGATTCGACCCCGGAGTCGAGCGTCGCAAGGGTATGCTCGGCGCAGACCAGAAACTCCTCACCGAAGCGCGTAAGCGTCGTTTTTCTCCCGTTTTTTTCAAATAGCGGAAGTCCAAGCTCCTTTTCAAGCTGCGATATCGCATGGCTCAGGCTCGGCTGCGCGATGCAAAGCTGCTCAGCCGCCTTCGTATATTGCTGCACGTTTGCAAGCGTGACAAAATAGCGCAGATAAAATAAATTCACGATAGCACCTCCTCATATTCAGTATGCAGTATAGCACAAAGTATAGCTTCTATCTATATTTTTCGGCAAATTATTTATTTGCTAATATACAGTGACGCTGTTAAACTACATTCTTTGTGAAGAATGCTTTTAGAGGAGGAAATTACAATGGATGAAATGATAGACGAGGGCGAGAAAACGGTTCTTAGAGGCGAGGCGGCGCTTGTGCTGGCAGTTATAATCAACAGCTTCGGCGTTGTGCTGATGCTGTATTCCGGCTCCGGCATATCGGCGATCTCAAGCGTGCCGTTTGCCTTCTCCGAAGTGCTGCCCTCGCTTACACTGGGAACGTGGACATATATATTTCAGGGACTTTTGATACTGAGCCTGATGCTGCTGCGCCGCCGCTTCGTGCCGGAGTATCTGTTCAGCTTCGTTGTCGGCTTTGCCTTCGGCGAAATGCTCGATGTGCACGAGCTGTGGGTCAATGTACTGCCTGACGGCCTTGCGTGGCGCGTGTTTTATTTCATAGTCAGCTACATGCTCATCAGCTTTGGCATAGCGCTTTCAAACCGCTGTCATCTGCCGATCATACCGACCGATCTTTTCCCGCGCGAGCTGTCGCACATCACAGGTACGGCCTATTCGAGGGTGAAGATATTTTTCGACGTGAGCTGTCTTGCGGTAACGGGAGCCATGACCGTTGCTTTTCTGGGACATCTGGACGGGCTCGGCCTCGGAACGATCCTCGCGGCGTTCACGATGGGCAAGGCCGTCGGACTCATGGGTGACTGGCTCGATAAGCGATGCCGCTTTGTTGCCTTCCACACGGGCAAGGCTCCGGCCCTGCGTCATAAAAGGGCATAAAAAATTCCGCAGTTCAATTTCTGAACTGCGGAATTTTTATATCTTGTCACTCCATGAGCACCCAGCAGTCGGTGGAGGGCGCAGCGGAACACATGGGAACGACGCGCATTTTTGCGTCGCCGAGCTCGATAAGCTCAGAGCAGCTGCTTACAAGGTCTGAGGCCGATGAGCTCTCCGACGTGTAATAGACCCTGTCAAAGACCTTGAACAGTATCTCCGCGCTCTGGCCGGTCGCGGTATCGCCGCCGACTTTCATCGCTGCTGAGCTCGTTATCTGCACGCTCATCTTCGCCGAAGCGCTGCGCATCGCGCGCGTGACGCTTAGGCCGAAGCCCGAAACTGCCGTGAGGGGAGTAGGCTTTACCGCCGAGGACGAGGAGTAGGCAAATTCAACGCCGCTGACCTCCGGCAGACGCATGCCCAGCAGCACGATCTCGTCAACGCCCATCTTTGACAGCTCACTGCACAGGGACGTTATATAGCTCCTGACCGTCGCATTCGTCGGGTCGAGCCACGCGCCGCTGGAGTCGGAATAGGCCTGACCGTCGGTGGTCTTGAGCGTCAGCTGCGTATAGCGAGAGGCAAGAGTGTTGTCCACAAAGCAGCACATGCGCACGGCAACGTATTTGCCCTGTTCCTTGAGTGAGGACACGATGGAGGCCAGATCGACAGTGCCTGTCGTGCCGTAGCCCTTGGCAATGTCCGCCTGCGACTCCCACACGAGCATGCCCGTGACGGTTTTCACGTCGAGCAGAACGCCGGTGGCATCCGGCGATTTGCTCAGGTACGAGGCGACGCCCGAGGCCGTCACCGACGATGCGGGAACGTACACGAGCTTTACGGCGCTCAGATCCTCACCCGCGGTGGCCTTGACGTTTGAGTAATCGGCCTGACCGATCTCAAGCTGTGCCTCCACCGGCTCGAAGGACTGGACGGCGACCTCGCCGTCGTCAGTCTGCCCTGTCTGCTCGCTGCCGTCCTCAAGGAACGGTATCTCAAGATGCAGACCGGAGTTTGTCACCACTATATACTTTTGCAGTCCGTAGAAAAGCATGACCACAAAGGCGATGACGGCCAGAATGATTATCGTGGCTATCAGCGCCGGAGCGGTCTTTTTCCTTTTCCCGCGGTAAAACTCAGAATTGTTTGCCAATTTGATCAGTCCTCGATCTGCTTGATGCGGCGGATGTGCCTTTCGTCGCCGGAGAAGGGGGTGTCAAGGAAGGTATCGACTATCTTCAGCGCAAGGCCTGGGCCGACGACACGCGCACCCATGGCCAGAATGTTCGCGTCGTTGTGCAGCCTTGTCATCTCTGCCGAGAAGCAGTCGCCGCACAGGGCGGCGCGTATGCCCTTTATCTTATTGGCAGTGATGGAGATGCCGATGCCCGTGCCGCAGATTATTATGCCCTTTTCGCACTCGCCGTCCGCGACTGCGTGTGCGGCCGCCTTGCCGTAAACGGGATAGTCGCAGCTGTCCTCGGTGTAGGTGCCGTAATCTTTGTATTCAAGGCCGCGCGCGTCGAGGTGCTTCATGACCTCCTGCTTGAGCGCCCAGCCGCCGTGATCAGAACCCAATGCGATCATATATTTGATCCTCCGAAAAATTTATTACATTTCATTATCGCACCAAAACGCCATAATTACAAGAAAAATTCTTAAAACGGCCAGTCGGGCAGCCACTTGAGCAGATTTGTCGCAAGCTCGGCGATTACTCTGACACCGGACAGTACGGGGTAGAAGGCGATAAACAGCGCACAGCTGAGCCCCGTCAGACCGTAGACGTTGAACTTCCAGCCCTTTGTGTTGTTCTGCATGAGGCTGAACACGCGCGCAATGGCCAGCACGAGGAACACCGACGAGGGGAAGTAGTGGTACTCAAAGGTCGTGCGCGTTATGAACACCCACGGCAGCAGCTGCGCAAGATAGCCGATGACTATAAACAGCGAGAGTTTATCGCGGCGCTTTACGGCAAAAACGGCGCACAGCGCCATTGCTATGAGCCCCGCCCAGCACAGCACGGGATTTAAAAACGCGCCGAAGGATGAGCGCGTGCCGTCGCCGAAATACTTGAGGTAGTACAGAATAGGCCGCTCGTCGATCACCCACTGCCACCAGCGCGATGAGTAGGGATGCTCGGAGTGAACGCCGGAATGGTAGCTGAACATGAAATCCTGATTGTCAAGCACGAGCTTTGCGTAGTCGGACGTAAAATACATGCCCGCGCCGTCGAGGCCTATCGCCTTGCCGTAGGGGTAGTAGCTCATATAATATATCATTGCCGGAACGAGCACAAAGAAAACGACGCAGAATGCGCAGTTTTTAATAAAAGCCTTTATCTCAAAATTATGTATCCAGTGTATGAGCCATATCACCGCAAGCCCTGCGCCCGCGTAGAAGCAGGTCCATTTACAGGCGGCGCCTATGCCGAAGAACAGCCCGGACATTGCAAGATAGCGGCGCTTTCCGTCCGTTATGTACATGTACATGAACAGATACATCAGCAGGATAAAGAACACCGAGTAGCTGTCGATCGTCGCTATCCGCGTCTGCGTAAAGTGCATAAAGTCGAAGGCGAATATCGCCGTCGCGCAGGCGCACACACGCACGGATGAGAACATACGCTTTAAAAGCGCGTACATGACCGGCAGCATCAGAACGCCGATGAGCGTGCCCGAAAAGCGCCAGCCGAAGGGGGTCATGCCGAAAAGCGCAATGCCTATGGAAATGATGAGCTTGCCGAGCGGCGGATGCGATATCTCATAGGGGTAGATGCCCTCAAGATGCTCAAACGCCGTGCGCGCGTGGTATATCTCGTCAAAATATGTGCTGTTTGTGTAGTGCTGATACTCCGGCACGACATCCTGCTCGTCAAAAAGCTCCGGCGCATCGCTGCTGCTGCCGAAAAGCTCGCCGCCGCAGCGCACGGCAAGCTCGCCGAGCCACACATCTCCGGCTGCCGTGAGGCGTATATAGCGGGCAGAGCAGCCTTTGAGCGCGTCGAGCTCCGCGCCGTTCCATTTAAACAGCGCCACATAGTTCTGCTCAAAGCTGCCGAGGTCAAACCAGCCCTCGCCGTCGTCGGAGGCCTCGATGCGATAGCTTCCGGTGTTTAGGCCGGAGTAGAACGTGATGCTGTCCATGCTCCTGACCTGTCCGAGGTCTATAACGACGCTCTCGCCGCTCTGAAACTTATGAAACGACTGCGGCGCATCCGTATCGCCGAGCCCGATGAAGGCCGTGACGGCATAAACGAGCGTAATAATGCTCAGAGCAACGGCGTCGGCCCGGCGGAAGGAGCTTTTTTCGCTGCCTTCGAGCACCGCCGAGGCAGGGGAGGGGCAGCCGAAGAAAAACAGCCCTATAAAAAGCAGTATCAGTATCGGAAAAGCGTATGTAAGCTGCACGGTGAGCCTCCATGTAAGCAAATTGTTATTTTCAATTATATTAAATTGTGCGCCGCTTGTCCACCTCACGGCAGCTTTGTTTTAAAAAATTCATATATATTTAAGCAAGAGCTTGACTTAATCGGCTTTTGGGGATAAAATAAATCGGATAATATTTTAGACATCTGTACCCATTTGGGGATGAAAACTGGGTGCGGCTGAGAAAGATGCCCGGGGAGGCATCTTTGAAAAATATTAGATACAATTTTACGGACGTGTGGCGCTTGATGCCGCGTCTTACAGCTAAATTTTTAAACCACCGCAAAATTCTTGAAGAATGGAGGTGTGTTTACTTTCTATGAAATTATGGTTAGCAATCGTTCTTATCATTGTTTTTTGTGTTATAGGATTTGTTTCCGGCATGACTTACCGCAAAAAAGTCGCCGAGCGTGAGATATCCAGTGCAGAAGATGAAGCAAAAAGAATAATCAACGATGCCATAAAGGGCGCCGAGAGCAAGAAACGTGAGGCTCTCGTCGAGGCAAAGGAAGAAATACACAAACAGCGCTCGGAGTTTGAGCGCGAAGAAAAGGCACGCCGTGCCGACCTGCAGAAGCAGGAAAGAAGACTTCAGCAGAAGGAAGAAAACCTTGACCGCAAGACCGATTCACTTGAGCGTAAGAACGAGACTCTTGCCCACAAGATATCCGATGTCGAAGCGCAGCAGCAGGAGATAGCTCTTATAAAGAAGAGCCAGCTCGAAATGCTCGAAAAGGTGTCGGGCTACACGGTCGATGAGGCAAAGGCATACCTCATCAACGCCCTCAAGGACGAGGTAACGCACGAAATGGCCGTCAAGGTCAAGGAGGTCGAGGCTCAGTACAAGGAGGAGGCCGATGCCCGCGCACGCGAGATCATCGTGACTGCCATCCAGCGCTGTGCGGCAGACCATGCAAGTGAAGTCACCGTATCCGTCGTACCACTCCCCAACGACGAGATGAAGGGACGCATCATAGGCCGCGAGGGACGCAACATCCGCAGCATAGAAACGCTCACGGGCTGCGATCTTATCATTGACGATACGCCCGAGGCGATAACCGTGTCGAGCTTTGACCCCGTCCGCCGCGAGGTGGCGCGTCTTGCTCTTGAAAAACTCATTGCCGACGGACGCATCCATCCGGCGCGCATCGAGGAAATGGTCGCCAAGGCGCAGAAGGAAGTCAACGCAACGATAAAGGCCGAGGGCGAGCGCGCCGTGTTCGAAACGAACATCCACGGCCTCAACTCCGAGCTTATCAAGCTGCTCGGACGCATGAAGTACCGCACGAGCTACGGTCAGAACGTTCTGCAGCACTCTATCGAGGTGTCGCACATTGCCGGACTGCTCGCAGCGGAGCTCGGCGTCGAGGTCAACGTCGCAAAGCGCGCCGGCCTCCTGCACGATATCGGCAAGTCCATCGACCACGAGGTCGAAGGCAGCCATGTCTCCATCGGCGTCGATATCTGCCGCAAGTACAAGGAGAGCGAAGCGGTCATCCACGCTATCGAAGCGCACCACGGCGATGTTGAGCCGCACACGGTCGTTGCCTGCCTCGTTCAGGCCGCCGATGCGATCAGCGCATCCCGTCCCGGCGCACGCCGCGAGAATATCGAAAACTACGTCAAGCGCCTCGAAAAGCTCGAGGAGATATCCAAGAGCTTCCCCGGCATCGCCGGCAGCTATGCCATCCAGGCCGGCCGCGAGATCCGCGTAATGGTCAAGCCCGAGGATGTTTCCGAGGATCAGATGGTGCTCCTTGCCCGCGATATCGCAAAGAAGATCGAGGAGGAGCTGACCTATCCCGGTCAGATCAAGGTCCACGTCCTGCGCGAAACCAAGGCCGTTGAGTACGCAAAATAAGAATTAAAAGCCAAGAAGCAGAGCCGCATGGCTCTGCTTCTTTTAACGTAAAAACCCCCGCACCGCAAGGTACGGGGGTAAGTTGTGCAGTTCAGATTAGAGGCTGTTATCCTCAAGCCACTTTGCAATCTCGCCGAAGGTCTCGCCGACAGCTGCGTCCCAGCCGTTATCAATGTGCATTTTCTCGAGTGCTCTGAAAATCCAAGAGATCATTTTGTTTTACTTCCTTCCTTATAAATTTCTTAAGACTATTTCCACGCATATGTTAGCATATGCCGGTTTAGCGCGTCAACCCATAATTGTCGCTTTTTGTATAAATAATGCGCAAATTTGCGCATTCCGTCGCTTGAAATGATTGATATTTCAGCAATTTTGCAAATTTTGTTTATTTGCTGGCAATCGGGGCGCGGATTAATAAAGCACCGCGGAAGCGGTGCTTTATGTATCTGACTGTCTTAGAAGGGCAGCTTTCCGAAAATCTTATCGAGTACTTCAAACTCGTCCTTGGAGTTGGGCTCGTTGTCGCCGACAATCTTCTTGATCAGTTCATAAATAGTTTTCATTAGTTTTCTTTCCTTCCTTTTTTGAGTTTTTTAGGTGTTTAATGACTATTTCCACTATGAGAATAACATTAAAAACCCAATTAGTCAATGACAATAAGAAAAATAACTAAAGAAAATAGCGGAATGTGCTGTTTAAAACACATTCCGCTTGCCGTTAGTACTATATTTGCTGCCACAAACCAAATAGCTGCAACGATACGAACAGCCGTTCAAAACCGGCAGCTGCGTCGGCTTATACCGGCTGAAGTTAAATGTTCCAGGTCTCGACGCCTTCCTCGAGGACCTCGCCGTTATTGTAGGCCTCGATTATCTTCTGGATGGCGTGGTCGGCAAAGACGGTGCTTATCTTGTCCTCGGTGGCCTCGGGCCACTCTTCATCGGTAAGCTCGGGTATCTGTTCGATGTTGCGCATCTGGTTTACGGCCTTGCGCCAGCGGTTCTGATTTTCCACCGTGTGGCGCACGAGCCTGTCGTCGGGAGCAAGCTCCGTCAGGTCGAGCTTGCCCAGCACGCGGTCGATGACTATCGTGCCGTGGCCGTTTTCCTCTCTGCCGTGGGGGAAGTACCAGTAGACGAGGCGCTGCTCGTTTTCTTCTTTAAGCTTGAAAGTTACCATATCTCATTCTCCGAAGTCTTTAAATTTGGATGCGGTCATTATAACACGCCTCCGGAGAAAATTCAATCAATATGAATAATGCCCTGCATAAGCTCGGCTGCGCTGACGTTGGGATTGTGGTAGTGCTCGCGCTTTACGGTCTTTTTGGTCAGCGTGATGGCCTCGCTCGGGCAGTATTGCAGGCAGCTCAGGCACTGGATGCAGTCCTTGCCGAATACGGGCTTTCCGTCAACAAAGCGGATGTTGCCCTTGGGGCAGAGCTTTTCGCACTGGCGGCATCCGATGCATGCGTCGGTAACGGCAAACTTCTTTGCCTTCTGCCCCGCGATTTTCGGCCAGACTTTGCTCTCAAGTGCGTTGAGCCCCTTCTTCGGCGGCTCTTTTTTGCTCTTTTCGCCGCAGAGGATGGAGTTTACGAGCTTTGCAGCCTTGCGCTCGCTGCGCTTCTGCGCCATTGCGGGAGTTACCGGCGGTACCATGACCTGATGGGGGAACAGCCATATTGCCGAGCACTGGTGGGCAAGCCCGGTCCAGAGATCGAGGTGGAAGCGCTCGTGAATCTTGTGCAGGCCGCAGCCGAGATAGCCGCAGTACTGGCCGACGGCAAAGGTGTACGCGTTCGGCGAGATCTTTATGCTGTCGAGGTAGCTCTCAACATCGCCGGGCAGACCGCCGCCGTAGCAGGGGACGATGAAACCGACGCGCTCCGCGTCCGTCACGTCCGTCTTTACGGGCGCCTTGCGCATCATGATGATGTCCGTGTCGCCAAGACCCTTTGCGATGTTCTTTGCCATGTCCAGGCAGTTGCCGCTGCCGGAATAGCAGAATATAACGTTTTTGCTCATGGTTCACTACTCCTTTATAAAATTATCTTCTGTCAAGATTGTAACACAAATATTTTTGTGATACAATAGTACCGCAACGAAATAATACAAAGGAGCAAATAATGTATCACATAAAGCCGGATAAACGTGCCCGGGCCTCGGTAAAGCTCATCTGCGAAGGGCTCAGCTGCTGCCTGAAGGAAAAAAGCTTTGAGAGCATAACGATATCGGATATACAGCGTGTCTCAGGTGTGAGCCGCTCGACCTTTTACCGCAACTTCGACCGCATCGAGGACGTGCTCGCCCTAATGTGCGACGCGGTGTTTGAGGAGGCGTTCACGGCGGGCTACGCAAATATAAGCGAGGCTGTGTTCAGAACGTGGTTCCGCCATGCCGATATGATCGAAACGATAGTCGGCATCGGCCGCAGCGATATGCTGTATTCGAGCCTTCGCCGCTGTTCGGACAGTCTGCGTGTCTCTCTGGCGGACTTCGGCGACGCGGCGCTGTTCGACTATCTCGTTTCCATCATTTCCTCGGCAATGATGGGCATCATGGTAACATGGGTCGAGCACGGAAAGCGCGAGAGCGAGGAGGAGCTTAAAAACACCGTCCTGCAAAGCTTCAAGGCCATGAAACTCATAGGCCTGGCGTGAAAAAAGCTCCCCGCAGGGGAGCTTTTTTCATAACCATGTAATGTCGCTGCTGCGCTTCGGTATCTTTTTAAGGCGATACTTCGGGTGGCCGACAATCATGGCTGATACGATATGCACATGCTTCGGCAGACCGAGGCGCTTTTCAAAGCCGGGTGCGCTCTGCGCGAACATTGCAAAGGTGCCGACCCAGCATGCGCCGAGTCCCAGGCCGTGCGCGGCGAGCTCAAGATGGCTCATGGCGGTTATGCACGCGTCGTGGGCGAGAATGTTGCGCGTGTCTGCGCAGGCAAACAGCAGAGCGGGCGCACCGCAGAGTATGGTGTCCTGACCGGAGCTGACCTCGCGGAACATTTCGCTGCACTGGTTCTGAATATCCGCGCACTGCTGCTTGCTGTAACGAATCATGCGGCTTGCCGTGGGGCTGAAAAACTGCCCGCCCGAGAACAGAACGGGGCCGATCATGCCGAGCATTTTGGCACATTCCTCTGCATAGGCGCGCACCTGCTCGGGATCGGAGACGACGACCCACTTTACCAGACGCCAGTTTTTGCCCGAGGGGGCATAGGCGGCGATATCCATGAGCTTTTCTATCTCGCCCTTCGTCAGCGGCACGTCCGTATAGTTTCGGCAGGAACGGCGGGTTTTGAAAAACTGCGTTATTTGCTCCTCGGATACCTTCAGCTCGGGCTTTGCCGCTTCAAGCTCCTCCGGCTTTATGTCCGGCAGGGAGATGGCGGCACGCGGGCAGACCGCGACGCACTGTGCGCAGTTGAAGCAGGCCATGTCCTGACGCACGGCCGGCTCCTTCTGACCCTCCGTCTGTACCAGGATATGCCGCGGACAGATCTTCACACAAGTTCCGCAGCCGACGCAAAGCTGAGCGTCGATCTGTGCGGGATAGCGATTTGTGACCTTCATAAGCGTTACTCCTTGTTTTTTACGACATTATAGCATGCTTTGCACGTAAAAAGCGCATTCACAAAGAAAATCGATCGCATTATATGGGCAGTTGTGATATACTTGATAAAAATTAAAAATCAGAGGATGTGGAATATGGACGGTTTTGATAAGAAAAAAGAGCTGGCGAGACTGAGAGAGCTCTTCGCGGAGTCTACGGAGTTCATGCAGGCGATAGGGGATGCGAGCAGGCAGCTTGTTCTGCTTGCGATCATGCAGGGTGAGTTCGGCGGCAGCCGCATCGGCGAGATAGCAAGGCGCATCCATCTTTCCGAGCCGACGGTCACGCATCATATCCGCATCCTGAAGGATACGGGCATCGTGCTGTGCAACCGCATAGGTACGAAAAATTTTTATTACATAAACGCCGATTGCGACGGCTTTAAAAAGGTAAAGCACCTTGTCGAGGTCTATGAAAGCGTTGCGGACAGCTTCAAGGCGATCCAGACCTACGGCGATGAGGAATAAAAAATCCCGTCTGCGGACGGGATTTTTTATCACTGATATTGCAGGAAGTTCTGCCGCGGTTTAGGTCGGTATTTAACGCCCGAGACAAGGCCGATACAGGCGTACATCGCAACGATCGACGAGCCGCCGTAGCTGAAAAACGGCAGCGTTATGCCTACGACGGGAGTTATGCCGATGCACATACCGATGTTGACGAAGGCCTGGAACGCCAGAGATGCCGCAACGCCGAAGCAAATGAGCATACCGAAGGGACTGCCGGAGCGCAGACCGATGACGCAGCAGCGGATGATTATTATTGTAAGAAGTATGATGATCGCAAGACAGGCCACCATGCCGAGCTCCTCACCGATGGAGGCAAAGACGCAGTCGGTGTGCCGGGCGTTGTAGCTGCTCTGCGAGAAGCTGCCCTGACCGAAGCCGACGCCCGTCCAGCGGCCCGAGGCAAGCGCGTCCTTGCAGAGATTTGTCTGCCAGGTTATGCCCTGACCCGTGGGATCGACCACGTCGGGAATATACGGCGCGAGGATGCGGTTCTTCTGATAGTCCTTGAGAAGGAAGTTCCAGAACACGGGCACCATCGCCGCAACGGCCGCAGCAGCCGCTGCCATCCAGTACCACGCGATGCCCGCGCAGATGAGCATGACGACGAATATGGCCATGAATATCAGCGCACTGCCCAGGTCGTTCGGGATAACGACAATAAGGCCGAAATACAGCATCCAGTGCAGAGCAAGCTTCACTACGGAGGAAAAACGGTTGAGCGTTCGCTGCTCCTTGAAGGTCGCCATTTGCCGTGCGATCAGGACGATGAATATGACCTTTACGATCTCCGAGGGCTGAACGCCGATACCGGCAAAGCGGTACCATGCGCGCGAGCCGTTGACCTCCGTGCCGAAGAAGAGAAGGCCGAGAATAAACAGCACGTTGAATATCGTAAGGTACACCCACTTGTCGGCTATTAAGTCAGGGTCGATTACCGTGAACACTACGAAGGCTCCGATGCCGATAAACATCGAAAAGGTCTGGACGAAAACGTATTTTGTCCAGCCGTAGGACTGCGTCATACTGTAGATCATGATTATACCGAAGACCGTGCACACGGTGCAGATGACGAGGAGAAAAATATCGGCTCGCCTGAAAAAGTCTTTAATTTTCCGGGAATCTATTTTAATTGCAGCCGCCGCCCTTCAAAAATGCTCGATTTCACAAATTATCGCAATCGGACAGGCTACATTTTAGCATAATATTGCCCTTTACGCAATGAGGTATCTTGTGGTATAATTCAAATTCAGAAAAAGTTTAAAAATGGGGTGAGATCAGTGCAGACGTATATAAGCCGCAGCGAAGCAGAGACCGAGAGCATAGGCGAGCGCTTTGCAAAGGATCTCCCCGACGGTACGGTCATTGCCATGTACGGCAATCTCGGCGCGGGCAAGACCGCCTTTGTGCGCGGAATGGCAAGGGGCATGGGCCTCTCCTGCCGCGTGTCCAGCCCGACGTTCACAATTGTCAACGAATACATAGGTGAGCGCGAGCTCATCCATTTTGATATGTACCGCCTTGAGAGCGCCGACGAGCTGTTCGATATCGGCTGGGAGGATTATCTCCGCCGCGGCGCCGTATGCGCCGTCGAATGGAGCGAAAAGGTCGAGGACGCGTTTTTCGGCGACGAGATCGTCCTGCGCATAGAAAAGCTCGGCGATACCGAGAGAAAGATCACCATTGAGGAGGGGAACGCAAAATGCTGATACTTGCACTTGAATCCTCCGCAAAAGCCGCGTCTGCTGCGCTTCTGGAAGATGAAAAGCTCATTGCTCAGTACAGCCAGTGCAGCGGACTTACTCACAGCCGCACGCTTCTGCCGATGGTTGATGATATGCTCAAAAATACCGAAAATACGATCGCCGGCGTTGATCTTATCGCCGTTGCTCACGGACCGGGTTCCTTTACCGGGATCAGGATAGGTGTTTCCACCGTCAAGGGTCTTGCGTGGGCGGCAGATAAGATGTGCGTCGGCGTTTCCACGCTTGAGGCTATGGCGTGGCACGGCGTATCCGCCGGCGGGCTTGTCTGTCCCGTTATGGATGCGCGGCGCAGTCAGGTCTACAATGCGCTGTTTGAAATTAACGGTGCCGCGCCGCGGCGCCTGTGCGAGGACAGGGCGATAGCCCTCGAGGAGCTCGCAGAGCAGATACGCGGCAAAAACGCCTTCCTCGTAGGCGACGGGGCGGAGCTGACATATAAATACATGCTCAGCGCCGGCATAGACTGCCGCATGGCGCCGCAGAATCTTCTGTATCAAAGCGCGTGGGGCGTCGGCATGGCGGCTCTGGACAAGACTCCCGGCACGGCGGACGATCTTCTGCCGGTATATCTGCGCCTGAGTCAGGCCGAGCGTGAGCGTCAGGAGAAAATGAAATAAAAAACGGTATATAGAACCGGCTTGCCGGTGTATATAAATAGGCTCCGCACAGGAGCGGACTAAACAAAGGAGAATTATAATGAGCAAGGTATGCGTATTTGACCACCCCCTCATCCAGCACAAGCTGTCGATCCTCAGAGACAAGGGAACCTCAGTCAAGGAATTCAGAGAGCTCGTTTCCGAGATAGCGATGCTCATGTGCTATGAAGCAACGAGAGACCTTCCCCTCGAAGATGTCGAGATAGAAACTCCCGTGGCAAAGGCTACCGTAAAGCGTATCGCCGGCAAGAAGCTTGCTATCGTTCCTATCCTGCGCGCAGGTCTCGGCATGGTAGACGGCATGGTCAGCATGATGCCCAACGTCAAGGTCGGTCATATCGGCCTGTTCCGCGATCCTGAGACCCTCGAGCCTGTTAAGTACTACTTCAAGATGCCGCCCGACATCGAGGAGAGAGACGTTATCGTCGTCGATCCCATGCTCGCCACCGGCGGCTCGGCCTCGGCAGCCATCAAATTCCTCAAGGATGACGGCGTAAAGCATATAAAGCTCATGTGCATCATCGGCGCTCCCGAGGGCGTTGAGCGTATGCAGAAGGATCATCCCGATGTGGATATCTATGTTGCGGCTCTTGATGATCACCTCAATGAACACGGCTACATCGTACCCGGCCTCGGCGACGCCGGCGACCGTATCTTCGGCACGAAGTAAGATAAGTCAATATACACAGAAAAAATCCCGTCCGGCGGACGGGATTTTTTGTGCTTATTTATGCTTTCAGAAGCCTGGTCAGAAGCTTGGGCCTAATGTCCGCCCCCTGCGCGTCATCTGCAAAATAGAGCCTGCTGAAGGCAATTGCGAGGACGAAGTACTGCCCGCTCGTGACGGTAAACAGGACGTGTCCGGCAAGTGTGAGATAGCCGAAGGTCATGCCGATGGCTATGAAAAACGCAAAGCCGATAAGATCGCACTTTTTCAGCAGTGATTTTATAAATTCGACCGCCAGCCAGACGTAGAGCCAGAGCATGGCCGCCGCACCGACAAGGCCGTAATAGATAACGACCTCGAAAAGATCCATTTCTATTATATACTCGACCGAGCTGCGGCCTATACCGAACAGCCATGCGGCAGGGCCGCCGTCCTTGAATAAGCCGAACTGCTCGGCAAACTTGCCGCTGCGTCCGCTGAGGACTGCGACCTCAAGACCGTCCTTCTCGGCAACGGTGGACGGTGCGTCAAAGCAGACTGAGATATCGCCGTAGAGGCGGCTGAAGCTCACGATGCAGCCGAGAACGGCAAATAGAACGAGCACGATGAGGATCATCCACAGCAGGCGCTTTATGCGCTCGCCGCCGTCTCTGCGAAGCCTCACGATCGAAAAGGCGAGGATGAGCAGGCAGGAGCCGATGGCAGCTATGAACGCCGTCTTGGAGCCGATAAGCAGCAGTGAAACTATTGCCAGCGCCGGAGCGAGCACGGCTATAACGGACTTTTTGGAAAACAGACCGGCCTTGAGATCGGCAAAGCTTGCAATGGCTATCGGCAGCGTTACCGTCAGCACGGCGGTGATATCGTTTCCGGAGTAGAAATAGCCCCTGCATCCGCGGTAGCCGAAGCGGTCGGCATAGGTGTAATAGCCGAGCTCAAAGGCATAGGGCACAAGAATGCCGAGCGCACATACGATACAGGTGTAGCGCACTATGCCGAACAGCTTTTCGATAAAGTCGTCTCTGTCATGGCACAGGCTGCGAAACAGCGATATATACGCAAAGAGCATCGCAATGTTGTAGCAGTACTTTATGAAGTATTTGACGTCGGTGCCGAGGGAAAGGTCTGCGCCCGTCATGAGCAGTACGCCTATTGAGGCGCAGAAGGCAAGACCCATGACAAACAGCGTACCTATTGCGATCTTTTCTCTGCGCATGAGAATGTACAGACCGAACACCGCGAGCATTGCAAGGCGTATATACAGGCTCGGGGTGCTTGAAAATTCGGCCTTTGCGACGTCAAGCTCCGTAGCGCCGAGGACTTCCTTTATATACAGTCCGGTGCAGAAGTCTATAAGCGGGTTTATTATAATATACAGTACCAGCAGCTTTTCGATAATGCTGCGTACGGGTGAATGTTTTTCGATCATGCGGGCCTCCAAATAATCAGCAAACTTATAACATAATATCCTATAGTGAGAGGAATTTCAAGGTTAAGTTTAAATTGACATAAAAATAGAATGAGTGTATAATTTTAACGCGAAAGAGGATTGCAAATGAACATCAACAACATAAACAGAAAACTCAAAAAAAGCTTCGGCGGCGCGGTAAAAGCGGAGCTTATCGATAACTGCATCGTCCTGACCGGTGAGCTTTCCGACTGGAACGACGTCGTTGCAGCGGGGATGACGGCAGCGGTGCCGTATTCGGATATACACGTTGTAAACGATATCGTCTGCACGGGCACCAAACCCGAGAAAATGCACATGCCTGAGCTGAGCGACAAGGTGCTTGACGGTGACAGACCCGATGTTCTTATCATAGGCGGTGGCATATCCGGCTGCTCTGTCGCGCGTGAGCTTTCAAGATACAGCCTCGATATCCTGCTCATAGAAAAGGAGGCGGATCTTGCCCTCGGCGCGTCGGGACGCAACGACGGCGAGGTGCACCCCGGAGTTGACCTTTCCAGAGGCTCGCTCAAGCATAAGTACATACGCCGCGCAAACCGGATGTATGAGGGCCTCTGCCGCGAGCTTGACGTTCCGTTCAGGCGCACAGGGCAGTACGCCTGCTTTACAGACAAAAAACTGCTGCCTTTTGTCAGGCTCTATGTCAGATGGCGCAGATATCATGACGGAATTGAGGATACGCGCATCGTCATGGGCGACGAGATACGCGCAAAAGAGCCGAAAATTTCGCCCGACGTCGCATTTGCAATATCAAACCCCTCGTCCGGCAGCGTGAGCCCGTATAATCTTGTCATAGCCTACGCGGAAAACGCCGTTAAAAACGGCGCACGCGTTTCGCTCAATACCGCCGTCACCGGCATGGACGTTGAAAACGGCGAGATAAAAGCAGTGCATACGAATCGCGGGATCATCTGTCCGCGCGAGGTCATAAACTGTGCAGGAGCTTATTCCGATGTCGTGGCGCAGATGGCGCAGGACAGATTTTTCAGCATCCACCCGCGCCGGGGCACGAATTCCATACTTGATAAGAAAAGCGGTGAAAGCTTCAAGACGATCGCCTCGGTCGTCGGCGCGAAAACACCGGGACATACGCACACCAAGGGCGGCGGCATCCTGCACACGGCGCACGGCAATCTGCTCGTGGGCCCCGACGCCGTCGAAACGCCAGAGCGGGAGAACACGGCAACCGATGCCGAGAGCATCGCGCGGGTCTTTGCAAAGCAGAAGATAACCATGCCCACGCTCACCGAGAAGGACATTATAACATACTTCACCGGCGTTCGCGCTCCGACCTACGAGGAGGATTTTATCATCGAGCCCGGCAGAAAAACGAAGAATATCTACCACGTCGCGGGGATACAGTCTCCGGGGCTTACGACCGCACCGGCCGTCGCACAGGACGTGGCGGCATACGTTGCGCAGCTTTTCAAAGCGGAGAAAAACGAAAGCTTCGATCCCGTTCGCAAGGCTCCTCCGCGCCTTGCGGAGATGGCCGACGCCGAGAGAGCGGAGCTTATAAAGAGAGAACCCGATTACGGTATCATCGTGTGCCGCTGCGAGGAGGTAAGCCGCGGCGAGATACTCGACGCGCTCCGCAGCCCCGTATGCGTGCCCACGCTCGACGGTGTCAAGAAGCGTGTCAGACCCGGTATGGGCAGATGCCAGGGCGGCTTCTGCTCGCCTCTCGTTGTGAAAATCATTGCCGAATATCTCGGCGTTCCGCTCACGGAGGTAAAAAAGAGCTCCGGACAGTCGCCGATCGTGTTTGAAAGCATGAAAGGGGGCGGCGGCAATGCATGATTACGACGTTATCGTGATAGGCGGCGGCCCTGCCGGACTTGCGGCGGCCGTTGCGGCGGACGGGCAGGGCGCAAAAACGCTCATCGTCGAGCGGGAGGAGCGTCTCGGAGGAATGCTCAAGCAGTGCATCCACGACGGCTTCGGCCTGCGTACCTTCGGCGAGCGTCTTGCCGGGCCGGAGTATGTCGAACGATACATGGACAAAGCCGCGCAGACTGATATATCCGTCTCGTGCAGCACCTTTGTCACCCGAGCGGAGAAAACCGCAGACGGCTTTGCCGTCACGCTCGTTTCGGGCTCCGGCCTGCGCACCGTCACGGGAAAGAGCCTTATTCTTGCAACCGGCTGCCGTGAGAGGAGCGCGAAGCAGGTGTTCATTCACGGAACGCGGCCTGCCGGAGTGTTCACTGCCGGAACGGCGCAGCATTATGTAAACCGACTTGGCGTTATGCCGACGAAGAAATGCGTTATCCTCGGCTCGGGCGATATAGGCCTTATAATGGCGCGCCGCCTGACGCTGGAGGGTGCGGAGGTGCTCGGCGTGTATGAGATAAACCCCACGCCCTCGGGACTTGCGAGAAATATATATCAGTGCCTCACAGATTACGATATCCCGCTGCACCTGAGCCATACCGTTACGCGTGTTTTCGGCGCCGACCGCCTCGAAGCGGTCGAGGTCTGTGCGGTGGACGGCAATTTCAGACCCATACCGGAGAGTGCCGAGAGGATAGAATGCGATGCGCTCATAGTCTCCGTCGGACTTATACCGGAAAACGAGCTTGCCCAATCGCTGGGCGTTGAGCTTGACCGTCACACGGGCGGACCTGTATGTGACGCTCAGCTCATGACAAAAGTTCCGGGTATTTTTTCGTGCGGAAACGCATTGCATGTTAATGACCTTGTTGACTTCGTGTCCGAGTCCGGCGCACAGGCGGGCATAAATGCCGCGGCCTACTGCGGCGCGGTGCAGCGCAGGGTGGATATAAACATAGGCGATGAGTTTCTTTATCTCGTTCCGCAGCAGCTCGATCTTGAAAGCGACAATTCAAAGACCGTGTTTTATTTTCGCTCAAAAAAGGTCGTGGGCAGAAGCGTTCTGCGCCTTATGCTTGACGGCAGGGAGGTCTGGAAAAAGACCTATCCCTTCCTGCGCCCGCCCGAGATGCAGCAGCTGGTGCTGGATATGACGAAGTTTGACATAAACGAAAATACCGGCCTGCGCTTTGAGATCGAGGTGATAAAATGAAACGGCTCGTATGCATAGGCTGCCCGCGCGGCTGCCGTCTTTCTGTCGAGGAGATAGACGGAGAGCTTTCCGTCGAGGGAAACAGCTGCCCGAGAGGGCGCGAGTTTGCCGTCAGCGAGATGACCGGACCCAAACGCACGATATGCTCTACGGTCAAAACCGCTTTTGCTGATGCACCGGTGCTGCCGGTCAGAGTCTCCGATGATATTCCGAAGGACAGGATATTCGACGTCATGCGCGAGATAAACGCCGTGACGCTCACGGAGCGTATCGGCAGGGGAGAGACCGTAATAAAAAACGTGCTCGGCCTTGGTGCGGACGTCATTTCAACAAGTGATCTGTTAAAGCGTTAAATATATACAGACGGAGGGAGAAAGATGAACAATCCACTCATCCTGACTTACGATGTCGGCACTCAGAGCACGAGAGCCATACTTGTCGATAAGCAGGGCAATATCGTGGACAAGGAGCAGGTGAAATATGCCGAGCCCTATTTCCGGCAGCGTCCGGGCTGGGCGGAGCAGAAAACTGAGTTTTATTTTGACAGCATGTGCAAGGCATCAACGGCGCTTATGGCGCGCAATGCCGACAGGCTGCCCGATATCATCGCCTGCGCGGTCACGGTCATACGCGACACGCTCGTGTTTCTTGACGAAAACTATCAGCCTACGCGCGATATCATCCACTGGCTCGATGCACGCAAATGCGTTTACGACGACCCCTTCCCGCTGTGGAAGGAGGCGGTGTTCGAGCTCATCGGCATGGGCAAGGGCACAAAGATAGTCTACCGCACCTCAAAGGTCAACTGGGTGCGTCAGAAGCAGCCCAAGGTCTGGGCGCGCACGAAGAAGATCGTCTGCCTGCCTGCGTATCTGAACTACCGCATGACCGGCCGGCTTGCCGACACCCCGGCAAACACGATAGCGCATATCCCGATGGACTACAAGAAAAAACGCTGGATGAAGGAAAACGACCTCACCCGCTGCTTCTATGACGTTCCGCAGGACAGACTGTATGAGCTCATCCCCTCCGGTGAGGTGCTCGGCTATGTTACGAAGGAGGCCGCCGTGCTCACCGGTGCGCCCGAGGGGCTGCCCCTGATAGCAACGGGCGCCGATAAGGCCTGCGAGACACTCGGGCTTTCGGTCGCAAGCGACGACAAGGCATCAATTTCCTTCGGCACGAGCTCGACCATCGAGATGTACACCGAGCAATATTTTGAGCCGCAGCAGTTCCTGCCCTCGTATCCGTCTGTCATCAACAAGGCATGGAACCCGGAAATACAGGTTTTCCGCGGATTCTGGATGCTCAGCTGGTTCATAAAGGAGTTCGGCGACAAGGATAAGGAGGAGGCCGAAAAGCTCGGTATATCTCCCGAGGAGCTTCTCAATAAAAAGGCCGCCGAGGTGCCCGCAGGCTGTCAGGGGCTCATGCTCCAGCCCTACTGGACGCCGGATGTTCTCAAGCCCGATTCCTACGGCGCGATCATCGGCTTTTCCGATTACCATACGAAATATCACATCTACCGCGCCATCATCGAGGGTATCTGTCTTGAGCTTTACATGTCCATGAAGAGCATGGAAAAGCGCGGTAAAAAGCACATAAAGGAGCTGTACGTCGGCGGCGGCGGCTCAAGGAGCGACCTTGCCTGCCAGATCCTCGCCGATACCTTCGGCCTGCCGGTCAAGCGTATCCACACTCATGAAGCCTGCTCGCTCGGCGCTGCAATGGTGGCCTTCGTTGCAAAGGGAGAGTTTACCGGCTTTGACGAAGCCATAAAAAGCATGGTGCACGAGAAGGACGTGTTTACGCCCGATCCCAAGAACCATGATATTTACATGAACATGTACAACAAGGTCTACCGCAAGATATACAAGAATGTAAGACCCCTGTACGCCACGATGAACAACCTCAAAGAAAGGAACATGATCTGATGAGTCATAAGCAGTACAAGGGCTTTGAGCCAAAATGGGTGAAGACCCCTGCACCGGCAAACAGCTACCGCTCCATATTCCGCTGGGGCGATCCGGAGTTTTTCAAAACTCCCAAGGAGTCGCTGTACAAGATGATGAAGGAAGTCTTCAAGCTCACGGACGACGACTTTAAAGAGTACTCCGACGATATAGGCTTTGACCCCGTCGATCTCTCGGATCACCCGGTGAAGCTTGCGCAGGAGCACCTTACAGCGCTCAAGGAGATAGTGGGTGAGGAGGGCTTTTCCGTTTCCGACTACGACCGTCTTGCGGTCGCATACGGCTTTACCGCCTACGATATCCTCCGCCTGCGCCATAAGATCATCGACTCCGTGCCCGACGTAGTGCTCTATCCCGACACGACCGGACAGGTCGAAAAGATCGTGGCATACGCATCGCAGCACGATATTCCCCTGTATGTCTACGGCGGCGGCAGCTCAGTAACGCGCGGCGTCGAGCCCGTGAAGGGCGGTATCTCACTGGATATGAGGAAGCGCTTCAACAAGGTGCTGTCCTTTAACGAGATCGACCAGACCATAACCGTTCAGGCCGGTATGTCCGGCCCCGATCTCGAAAAAACGCTCCAGTCGGCGCCCGAGCTCTTCGGTGCAAAGAGACAGTATACCTGCGGCCATTTCCCGCAGAGCTTTGAGTACTCCTCCGTCGGCGGCTGGACGGTAACGCGCGGCGCGGGTCAGAACAGCACATATTACGGCTGCATTGCGGATATAGTCCTCAGCCAGAAGTACGCTACTCCCATCGGGACGATAACCACAAGTCACTATCCGCGCGAGGCCTGCGGCCCGGATCTGAACCAGATCATGATGGGCTCGGAGGGCACATTCGGCGTACTGACCGAGGTAACGCTGAAAATTTTCCGCTGGATGCCTGAAAACAGAAAAAGATTCTCCTACATCTTCAAGACTTGGGACGAGGCTATGAAGGCCGCCCGCGAGATGATGCAGCACGAGTGCGGCTACTCCTCCGTCTTCCGCCTGTCCGATCAGGAGGAGACGAGCATGATGCTCCGGCTCTACAACGTCGATGACACGCCGCTGTACCCGCTGCTCGACAAGCTCGGCTATAAGGACATGGAACGCTGCCTTTTCCTCGGCTTCACCGACGGTGAAAAGGGCTACTCCAAAAACGTCGCAAGGAATATAGCGAAGATCGCGCGGCAGCACGGCGGTCTGCCGCTGACGGGCTACGTTACCAAAAGCTGGGAAAAGGGACGCTTCAACGATCCCTATCTGCGTGATACGCTCATGGATTTCGGTATCACCACCGATACCCTCGAGTGCACCGTCAACTGGTCGAATATGGAGCAGGTGCACCTTGACGTGCGCAAGGTCTGCCACGCGCTGCCCAACACCGTGGTCACTACCCATATGTCGCACTGCTATCCGCAGGGCGCGAACCTGTACTTCATCTTTCTTACCAAAATGCAGGATGAGAAGGCGTTCAAAGCCTATCATACGACCATTCTTGATGCCATCCAGCGCTCCGGTGCGTCGATAAGCCACCACCACGGCATCGGCAAGATGTTCGCCCCGTGGCTCGAGGGCTACATCGGCGAGAAGGAGTACGGTGTGTTCAAGGTGCTCAAAAACTACTTTGACCCGAAGTACAACATGAACCCCGGCGGTACGATCGGGCTCGACCTTCTCCCCGAAGAGAAGAAGTTTGACCGGCAGTATACCGAATATGAGGCTCAGCCGAAGTTCGACTGATAAAGCGAAAACCTCGCCGCAGCGCCTTTTTGCGCTGCGGCGTAAATTTGTCCTTGAATTATTCCGTGCACCATGCTATAATACAAAAGCTGCGGAGAATTAGCTCAGCCGGTTAGAGCGCTCGCCTCACACGCGAGAGGTCAGCAGTTCGAGTCTGCTATTCTCCACCAACTTTGAAGGCCTGAAAGCCAACGCTTTCGGGCCTTTTTTATAATGAATGAGCTGCATCCCATACTCGGGATGCAGCTCTTGGTTTATTGCATTTTAATATTCCGGCGCGTTACTCGTCAATTGAGCCCCATTCGGGGACATGGACGGTTATCTGCTCCTCGGAGGACCTTTTTGCCGCGAGGGAATAGGCCAGTGCGGAGATGCCGTCACTCAGAGGAGTTTCAATGGGCTTGCCGTTCTTGAGACAGTCCTGAAACGCCTCATGCGCATAGAATATGACGTCGCCCGTGGCGCGGTCATAGGAATCATTGAAGCGCAGCGTCTCGGCATACGGCATATCCTCGGTTTTCCATGTGAGGTCGGTGAACTCAAACATGCCCTCACCTGTGAGAAAAACAGAGCCCTTGTCGCCTATGTATGCGCGCGAACAGGTGGGGATATCGCAGGCCCAGGAGGCAGCTATGGTTGCTATTGCGCCGTTTTTGAGGCGGGCACTGATGGACGTGTGGTTATCAAAGCGCGGCACGGAGTCGAGAGTGCCGGTGTAGTTGCAGCTTATGGTCTCAAACGATCCGGCCATTGCGGTGATGAGCTTCCAGTCGTGCGAAACGGACTCGATGGTCATGCCGCAGGCGAGGTCGGGGTCGGTGCGCCAGGAAGCGGCCATGTTTTTCGCATGGAATCCGAAGCCGGGGCTGAGGCGCGAGAACGCAATGTTGACGGGACGGCCGAACATGCCGCTGCGCACGAGCTCGAGCATTTTCCTGTACGCGGGACGGTAGTAATGGGCAAAGCCCACCATTATCTTCGCGTCGTATTTGTCGGCCATGTGCTTTATCTTTATCGCGTCTTCCCATGTGGCGCTGACCGGCTTTTCCATATACAGCGGCACATGATGCTTGAGCACCATTTCAACATAATCAAGGCGCTTCGTGGGAGGCGTGCTTATCACGACATAGTCGGACTTGACGACATAGTCTTCGATCTCATCGTATCCGCAGATCGGGCAGCCGAACTCGGCGGCCAAAATATCGGCGTTTGCCTTGCTGATATCGAATCCGCCTATGACCTCTCCGCCCAAGCGGACGACCGCTCTGCCGTGATGACGGGCAATGTCGCCGGCACCTATCAGAAATACTTTCATAGTCAATCTCCTTATTTGAGCAGCTCCAGAGCGGAGTCCGCGATGTTTTCCGCCGTTATGCCGTTTATCGCAAGCAGACGCTCATACGGTGCGGACATTCCGAACCTGTCCTGAATACCTATGCGCTTTACCTTGCCCTTGCCGGCCTCTGCGGCAAGCTCACAGACCGCGCTGCCGAGACCGTTGAGAATGTTGTGATCCTCGACGGTTATTATCTTTCCGACGGAATCTATGCAGTCGGCCACGGCTTCATTGTCGAGAGGCTTTATTGTGTGCATATCGAGAACACGCGCCTGAACGCCCTGCTTTTCAAGCAGCTCGGCCGCCTCAAGTGCAAGACGAACGGTGTCGCCGTTTGCGATTATCGCAACGTCGCTGCCGCTGCGGAGAAGCTTTGCCTTACCTATCTCAAACTCCTCGTCCTCGCCGTAGATGCTTGGAATGGCATCTCTTGTAAAGCGGAGGTATACGGGGCCGTCAAACTCCGCGGCTGCACGGGTCAGCTTTCTCGCGGACTGATAATCCGCCGGCATGATGACCGTCATGTTCGGTATGGTGCGCAGAACGCCCATGTCCTCGATGGCCTGATGGCTCGCACCGTCGTTTGCGGGGGTGACGCCGCCGTGGGAGCAGGCTATCTTTACGTTCAGGTGAGGATAGCATATCTCCTGACGGATCATCTCAAGCATACGCATCGAGCCGAAGGCTGCATAAGTCACGACGAAGGGGATCTTTCCGCAGGTGGCAAGTCCGGCCGCAACGCCTGCGCAGTTCTGCTCGGCGATGCCTACGTTGAGGTACTGTGCGGGCAGCGCCTTGCGGAAGGCACCGGTCTTGCAGGACTTGCCTATATCCGCGTCCACGACAAGAATATTTCCGTTCTCTTTTCCGAGCTCAACGATCTCGTCGCCGAAGCCGTCTCTTGTAGCTATGTTTTTACCAAAATTCATTTTCGGACCTCCTCAGCAGCCGACATATTCTTTGTCAAGCTCCGACATTGCCTGCTTATACTGCTCCTCGTTGGGGGCGGTGCCGTGCCATGAGCACTGATCTTCCATGAAGGATACGCCCTTGCCCTTCACCGTCTTGCCGACGATGCACTTAGGCAGTCCGTTTTCCGAAGCCATCGCCTCGTCGAGAGCCTTGACGACGGCCGCCATATCGTTGCCGTCTATCTGCCAGACCTCAAAGCCGAAGGCTTTGAACTTCGCGGCAAGGTCAACGGGAGGCATTATCTCCTCGCAGGTGCCGTCAAGCTGGAGATTGTTCCAGTCAACGAAAGCGATAAGATTATCAAGCTTGTACTTATAGGCCGTGCCGGCGGCTTCCCATATCTCGCCCTCGTTGCACTCGCCGTCGCCGATGGCGCAGAACACGCGGTACTTTTTGCCGTCTAGCTTCGCGGCAAGAGCCATGCCCGCCGCGCAGGCAAAGCCCTGGCCGAGCGAGCCTGTGGATATATCTATTCCGGGGCACTTTTTCATATCCGGATGACCCTGGAGGATCGAGCCCTCCCTGCGCAGAGTGTCCAGAACGCTCATGTCAAAGAAGCCCTTCATGGCGAGCGCAGCGTACTGAGCGGGGCAGGTGTGTCCTTTGCTGAGCACGAAGCGGTCGCGGTCCTCCCAGTGCGGGTTTTTGGGGTCAACATCCATGGCGTGCCAGTAGCATGCGGTGACAAACTCGGCAACGGACAGCGAACCGCCGGGATGACCGGACTGGGCCTTGTAGATCATGGATATGATGTTCTTTTTAACATCAATGCATTTGTTTTGCAGCTGCACGATATTCAAATTGTCTTTCATAGAACTCTACCTTTCTATAATCCGTTATGGCATCGCGGTGCGTCAGCCGCCGAGAAGCGCAAGAGAGAGCGACGGCACATAGGTGACGATCATAAGAACGACCAGCGACGCGAGCAGCAGCGGTACGACCGAAACGGATATCCTCTTGAGGTCAATATTCGATATACCGCAGGCGACATAGAGGTTGACGCCGACAGGCGGGGTGACAAGGCCGATGGCGAGGTTGACGATCATGATGGTGCCGAAGTGGACCATGCTCATGCCGAGAGCCTGCGCAACGGGAATAAACAGCGGGGTGAAGATGTAAAGTGCGGAGGTGGAATCGAGGAAGCAGCCGGCTATGAGCAGGACGATGTTTACGATGATCAGGAAGATGATCTGATTGCCGCCTGCGACATCGGTGAGCAGGGTGCTGATCGCAACGTCGATCCTTGCACGGGTGATAACGTAGGCAAAGAGCGTAGCGGCTGCGGTGATGAACATGACCGTGGCGGTAGTGGATGCCGAGTCAATGAAGATCTTCTTGAGCTCCTTGAGCCTGAGGGTCTTGTAAACAAAGACACCTATGAACAGACCGTACACCGCGGAGACCGCTGCCGCCTCGGTCGGGGTGAAGATGCCGCCGTATATGCCGCCGAGGATGATAACGGGCATCAGCAGACCCCAGAAGGCTTCCTTGAACGCGACCCAGCGCTGCTTCCAGCTCGCCTTGGGCAGACGCTTGAGGTCGCTCTTTCTGCCAAGCCAGAGTGTCACGAGGATCAGAGCCGCGCCCATGAGCAGTCCGGGAAAAACGCCGGCGATGAACAGGTCGCCGATCGAGGTGTCGGAGATCGAGCCGTAGACAACGAAGGTTATGGATGGAGGAATAATAACGCCGATCGCTCCGGCGGTCGCCATGAGCGCCGCAGAGAAGCCGACATCGTATCCTGCCTTGATCATTGCGGGGATGAGGATCAGGCCGAGTGCCGCGACGGTTGCCGGGCCAGAGCCGGAGATAGCAGCGAAGAAGCAGGCAACGATAACGCAGACCATTGCGATGCCGCCCTTCAGGTGGCCGACCAGGGACTCGGCAAGAGCGATGAGCTTGCCGGATATGCCGGCCTTTTCCATGATGTTGCCGCCGAGGATGAAGAAGGGGATGGCAAGCAGAACGGCTTTACTCGTTGCAGCTGAAACAAGCTGCGGCACAGTGCCGAGAACCACGGAGACGGAACGTCCCGCGCCGAGCACGAGCATTGCCGCAACGCTGGAGATGCCGAGACATACGGCGATGGGCGCGCCGATAAGAAGGAGCACCGTGAAAACAATAAGCAGTACAAGAGCTTCCATTGCTCAATCCTCCTTCGGGTCTTCTTCGACCGTTGCCGCCTCTATCGCGTCGGCGACTACGTCCTCATGAGCAATGTCCTCACCCCTGAGGAGCTTGACAAGATTCTGCGCGAATCTGATGGTTACGAAAAGCGCTCCGATGGGAACAAAGGAGCCGAATATCCATTCCGGAAGCTGGGTGGCGGCGGTAAGCTGCCCCTTGTTGAACTGGTTGATGGTCATGAATACGCCGTAATAGCAGATGATGCCGGAAAAGGCAACGGCGCAGATCATCGAAATGATTGCAAGAACACGGGCGACCTTCGGCCCGACGTGGTCGGTGATGAGGGTAAGGCCGAGGTGCGCGCCGCGCTTTGCGGCAATGGCTGCGCCGAGAAGGCTCAGCAGAACAAACAGATAGGTGGTGATCTCTTCCGAGAAGGACAGAGAGGCCGCGAACTTTCTGGCAATAACATTCACGAAGGTGAGCAGCGTCATTACTGCAAGGCATATACAGACAAGCCACTCTTCGATGTTGTCAAGTATCTTATTCATTAATACAACTCCAGTCTGTGCCGTCAGCGGACAGGGAGACATGCATTCCGGCATGCACCCCTGTTCACTGACGGATGTGGTTTGAAAATGGTAAAACAAAACCGAGGGCAGGGCGAGCCTGCCCTCGGTCGAAAGCACAAATTATTTGAAGCTTACTTCAGCTCAATACCGAAAGCGGCGCATGCCTCTTCTCCGTATTTCTCAAAGAAGCTCTGACGAAGATCGGCAACAACGGCCTGGAACGGCTCGAGCTGCTCTTCGGTGAGAACATCGACCTGCATACCCTGCTCTCTGAACTCGGCGATGAGCTCTTCATGTTCTGCCTCGACCTGGTCACGGCCCCAGTTGCAGGCCTCGACGGCCTTCTCGGTGAGCATGGTGCGGGTAGCCTCACTCAGAGAATTCCAGGTATCGCTGTTTGCGATGAAGAGGTCGTTTTCATAGGTGTAGTTCCAGATGGTCATGTACTTCTGGACCTCTGTGACACCGGAGGTGGAGGTGATGCTGACGCCGTTTTCCTGACCGTCGATCGCGCCCTGCTGGAGAGAGGTAAAGGTCTCGGACCAGTTAAGGCCGACGGGGTCTGCACCGAAGGCTCTGAAGAAGCTCATGTATACCTCGCTGCCGGGGACGCGGATCTTCAGACCCTTGAGATCCTCAGGAGTGGTGACTGCGTGCTTGTTGTTTGTCAGCTGGCGGAAGCCGTTGTGGAACGAGCCGATGGCAGTGATGCCCTGCTGCTGGAGGATGCTGTCATAATAGGCAAGGCCGCTCTCGTCGATGATCTCGCGGGCCTCGGTGTAGCTGCTGAAGGTCCAGGGAACGGTGCCGATGGACAGGCGCTCGTCAAGAACGCTCAGAACGCTGGTGGCATAGGCAGCAAGATCAGTCGAGCCGTCTGCGATCATTTCGATGCCCTTGGTGGCGTTGCCGGCGGCAAGCTGATCGTTCGGGTAAACCTCGATCTTGACGCTGCCGTTGGACTCTTCCTCGACGAGCTGCTTGAAGTAGTTGGCGACCTTGGTATCGATCTGAGTATCGGTGCCGTTGACTGCCATGGTGAGTGTGATGCTGTCATACTCCGAGTCGGATGCCGACTGGTCCGACGTGCCGCATGCGCACAGTGTGAATACCATGAGCAGGGCAAGCATAAGCGATAATGTCTTCTTCATAGTTTGATCCTTTCATTCTCATTTTTTTGCTCGAAACGTTCATTGTTCGACGTCCTACGTTGGACACTTGGTGTTTACACCGTAACCCAGCATATCACAAAAGTCAACAGTTTTTAACGTAACGTACAAAAATTCGGAGTTAATACCCAAAACGGCAATTCAAATTTATGCATATTCCATAAAGAAGTTTGATATTTATCAAACTTCCAGCGCTTTATCGCGTCAAAAAAATATCATCTTGACTTTAGATAGGCGGCTTGTTAAAATTATGAGTTGAAAAAAAGACTTGGGGATACACAAGAAATGGCAGATTTACAGTATAACAAAATAAACAGCACGTCTGTTGTTGAACAAACCATCAATTTTTTGACTGATGCCATTATACGCAGAGAACTGACGCCCGGAGACAAAATTCCGACGGAATTTGAGCTGGCCGATAAGCTCGGCGTATCCCGCAACACGGTGCGCGAGGCGGTAAAAACGCTCGTGTTCATGGGTGTGCTGGAGATACGCCGCCCGGAGGGAACGTTTGTGCGCTCCGGCTTTACCGAATCGCTGATCGACCCGATGGTCTACGGAATAATACTCAATCAGGACGACAGCTTTGAAGGACTTATGCAGCTGCGCGAAATGATCGAGGTCGGAGTAATGCGGCTTGTCATAGAAAAGGCAAGTGACGAGGAGATCGAGAGCCTGCGCGGCCCTCTTTCCGAGCTTGAAGCCGCCTGCAAAGCCAAAAAGGTAAATATCGATACCGTTTTCGAGGCGGACGATAAGTTCCATAAGGCAATAAATGAGATGGGCGGCAATCAGATGGTCAATAAGATCAGCAGCATCGTCCGTATGCTCACTCATGCCATGCGCTATGAAAGCGTCGAGGCCATGATAGAAAAGGGCGAGGCGGAAACTCTCTATTCGGTGCATGAAAAGATGTTCAATATTCTGAAAAACCGTGACGAGCGCGACCTCAACCGCGAGATACGATCAACCTATTTCGTTGACGGGCAGGCTCTGTGCTGATGCTTTTCGCGGCGAAAATTACCGATTTGTGACAGGGCACAGCCCGGTTTGCAGCTGAAAACTCTTGACAAATAGGGAAATGCTTATATAATGGAAATGTAATTGAATAGAGCATGATAGAGGCGCGGAGGTCATCAGTAGCTTTGTCAAAACGCGGGGAAGCGTTAAGCGAAAGGGGCTGCCGCCGAAGGGTCCGGTCTTCCCACGGCCGGATGCCTGGGATGCAGGATAACATCCTGCATACTGTCGCACTTCTGCGGAGAGCTGTCATGAGGTCGGCAAGATAAATTCTGTTGGGTCATGATCGCGTCATGGCTCGTTTTTTTGCGCAAAAATATGGGATAAAGGAAGAAACATCATGCAATTTGTAAACACCTTCTGGGCACTGGTCCCGCCGATCGTTGCGATAGTCCTCGCACTGATCACAAAGGAGACCTACAGCTCTCTGTTCATCGGCATACTTGTCGGTGCGCTGTTCGTTGCGGGCTTCAGCCCCGTCGGAACGCTCGACGCGATGATAACCGAGGGCTTCACCCCCGCCATTTCCGATAACGCGGGCATCTTCATGTTCCTCGTCATCCTCGGCATCATGGTCGCGCTGGTAAACTCAACGGGCGCGGCGGCCGCCTTCGGAAAGTGGGCGGCAAAGCATGTCAAGACCCGCGCAGGTACGCTTTTTGCGACTTTCGTTCTCGGCGTCCTGATCTTCATTGACGACTATTTCAACTGCCTGACGGTCGGCTCGGTCATGCGCCCGCTGACGGACAATCAGAAGATATCCCGCGCAAAGCTTGCGTATCTCATCGACGCGACGGCGGCTCCCGTGTGCATGATCGCACCCGTATCGAGCTGGGCGGCGGCGGTCTCCGGCGTTGCCGAGGATCTGGACGCGGGCATTTCCGGCATCCAGCTCTTCATTCAGGCCATACCCTTTAACTTCTACTCGCTGCTGACCTTCGTGTTCGTTATCGGCATCATCGTCATGGGCTTCGACTACGGCCCGATGGCAAAGAGCGAGCTCGAGGCGCTCAAGGGCAATCTCGGCTCCCTCGGCGGCGACGAGGAGATCGAAAACACCAAGGCAACGCTTTGGGATATGCTTATCCCCATCATCGTGCTTATAATCATGTGCGTGGTCGGCCTGATGTACGTCGGCGGCTTCTGGGATGCAGAAAGCGGCGTAGCCGGCGACTTTGTCGGCTCGTTCGGCAACACCGACGCATTCGTCGGCCTGCCCTGGGGTTCGCTCGTGGCGCTTATATTCACCATCATCTACCTCATCTGCCGCCGTGTCACCGATTTTAAGGATGCAATGAGCTGCGCGATCAAGGGCTTCAACGCGATGGTCCCCGCTATCCTGATCCTGACCTTCGCGGTATCGCTCAAGAACATGACGGGCCTCCTCGGCGCCGACGTCTATGTCGAGGGAGTCATGAAGGCGGCTTCTGCAAGCCTGTTTAAGATGCTTCCGGCGATCATCTTCATCGTCGCCTGCCTGCTGGCATTTGCTACCGGCACGAGCTGGGGCACCTTCGGCATCCTCATCCCCATCGTTCTGCCCATCTTCGAGGTCGGCGACCCCCTGCTTATGATCGGCATCTCCGCCTGCCTTGCAGGCGCCGTCTGCGGCGACCACTGCTCGCCTATCTCCGACACGACCATCATGGCCTCCGCTGGTGCAAACTGCAACCACATCGAGCACGTCCAGACGCAGCTGCCCTACGCCGTCACCGTTGCGCTCCTGAGCTTCGTGAACTTCATCATCGCGGGCTTTGTCCAGAACGCATGGATCTGCCTGCCCATCGGTGCGGCCATGACTATTGCCGTGCTCTTCATCCTGCGCGCGACAGTCGGCAAAAAGACCGATAATAAGGCATAAAATACAGCCAAAAAAACAATATGCACCCCCGAAAGCTTTGACTTTCGGGGGTGCGTTTTACGTTTAAGGGCAAAGCCGTGCGTGCTTAGCCGATCACTTCAAGGCCGGTTTCCTCGAGCGCCTGCTTCAGATCGCCGATGATATCCTCGGCGTCCTCAATGCCGACGGAGAAGCGGAAGAAGCCGTTATGGAACTCCTCCGGGTAAAGATACTGCCGCTCGTCGTCCTCACCGAGGAAAACGATGAGGCTTTCGTCATGACCGAGGGACACGGCAGAGGTAATGACCTTCAGGTGGCTCACAAATTTATTATGCGTGTCGTGATCGGCCTTCAGACCGAAGGACATTACGCCGCCGAAGCCGGGAGCCATCTGCTTTTTTGCTACCTCGTGGCCCTTGTGGCTCTCAAGACCGGGATAGGCCACAAAGCTGACGCAGGGCTGCTTTTCCAGCCATTGTGCGACGGCCATGGCGTTTTCGTTATGCTGGCGCATACGCAGCGGCAGCGTTACCGAGCCGCGCATGATGAGCCACGCGTTGAAGGGGCTGATTGTGCCGCCAAGATTTATCTGAGACTGAGCCCTGATCTGATCGAGGTATTCGGTCCTGCCGACTATTGCGCCGCCCATGGAGTCGCCGTGTCCGTTTATGTATTTGGTCAGGCTCTCGACCGCAAAGTCTGCGCCGAGCTCGATCGGGCGCTGGTTGAAGGGGGAGGCGAATGTGTTGTCAACGCTCAGCAGGGCACCGTGCCTGTGTGCTATCTCCGCGATGGCGGCGATGTCCGAGATCATAAGGGTAGGGTTGCCCGGAGTCTCAATATGTATGAGCTTGGTGTTGGGGCGGATGGCGGCCTCGACATTGGCGGGATCGGTGGTGTCAACGATCGTGGTCTCCACGCCGAATTTGTTATTCAGCAGCTCGTTTAAAAGCCTGTAGACCGCTATATATGTGACGCTTGAGAAAATAACGTGGTCACCCTTATTAAGCAGTGCAAAAAACAGCCCGCTGAGCGCCGCTACACCGGAGGCCAGCACAACACAGTCCTCGCCGCCCTCGAGCGACGCAACGCGCTCCTGCAAATACTTCTGGTTAGTGCCGCCGTTGCGCGTGTAGAGATTTGCTCCGGCGCTGGACCAGTTCATATCCGAAGGGTCGTACGGCAGCGCGTAGCTGTTGGCCATGGTGATCGGACGCTTTATCGCGCCGCTGTCCTTGTCCACCTCGTTGCCGACATGAACGGCGCGCGTGGCGAATTTGAGTGATTTATCCTTAGTTGACATATCGGGTGTTCCGCCTTTCATAAATCTACCAACATAGTATAATAGTGTGTAAAAATATATTAGCATGACAGGCCACTCATGTCAACCGTGATGTGCCCGCCCGATGCACCTGCCGCAGACGCAAAATTCCCCTCCGGATTAACCGGAGGGGACGGGCCCGTATCTTTACTTATTGAAAAGGTACTCAGGATGAGCGAGCAGCTCGTCGGGAGTTACGCTGACGAAGTTGAGCGGAGGCGAAATGCCTCCGCTTTGGTTTTTAATAACACCGATTAAAATTTATTACACAGAGAGAAAATCATGCCAAAAATGGCATTAAACTACGGCCTGAATTTGCCAATAACAGTAATTAATAAACAGCACTGAAAATAACTGAAAATCAGAAAGTAAACAGATAATGTACACGCAGCATGTTTCTGAACAAAAATAGCGTTTATTATACACTGCAAACACATATGTCATAAAAAATTTACAATTTGGGCGCAAAGACTATTGAAGTGAGTCCTCAGGTTTGATAAAATGAAGCCACGCAGAGTAAGCGTAAGCGATGTATACCCCAAAAAATGGATGCATCACGGTGGTGGAAAAACATACAAAATAAAGGAGGAAAATTACAATGAACGTAAGAAAACGCGGACTTGCACTTTTGATGTGCATCTGCATGATCTTCACGCTGCTTCCGTTCTCGGTCTTCGCCGAAGACAGCTATAGCGGCGAGAGCATTACGCTGCAGTATTGGTGCACGAATGCACGCAGCACATCAAATAATTCCAGCTCTAAGACGGTCACGCTTGACAATAATTCTAAGCCTCAATATTTGGCCGACTTAGCTGCTTCTACCGGCAGTGAGGACGGAAGCGGGCTGAGCACTGAGTATTGGAAGACTATGATCCAGTATGGCAGTGATAAGCAGACAAACGGAGACAACGTTGATAAAACAAACAGCGGTACCGAAATATCTGCGATCATAAGAGAGAATGGTAAGTATTATTATTATCCGGCGAACGGAAGCAATCAGCGAGTTGAAATTAAGAGCGGCGCTCAGATAACCTGCTATTATCAGCTTGTTTTTGCGAATAGCGAAGATTACGGCTATATCAGCGGCTCTGACTGGGGATATCCCACGAAGAATAATGGTGGAAAAAACAATGCTCCATACTATGTTGATTATCAGCTTAAACTGATAAATGCGGATGGCAGCACTACAGACCTTAGAGTAAGCAATAAGCAGTGGTACCATAACAATGGGGTAGTTACAACAATCAACGGTATCCACTGTACTGCAAATGAAAAATATATAATCAGCAAACTGGAAGTATATAAAGGTAGTGATGGAACTCCGTTTATAAGTGAAGAAGGAGAAAGCATACGCAGTACCCTTAATTTGACCCGCGGGTCTGATTACATTGTGATTTATTATCTGAAGGAAGCAGAAAGCTATACTCTTAACTATGTATGGACCGATGCTCCTGACGGAATGGCTGCACCGCAAGCCGTTGAATATCAGTCCGGGGACAGTGCCAATGTCGATACAACCTATGCGGCTGATTCTACCAAAATCGATAATGACGATATTACATGGAGATTCAGCGGCTGGTTTGAGGACAGCCAGTATCAAAAGAAAGCTGGTTCCACAATAACCATGGATAGCAGCAAGACGCTCTACGGTTATTGGCAGAGACTGTATACAATTACTTATAAGTATGAAGGTGTAACACCCAGTCCGGCGCCCGAGCTGCCTGGGGCATCAATGGCCGCCGCAGGTGACACAGTTACGTTGAAAGGCATAAACCTTCCGGGCGGTTGGACATTTGAAGGCTGGTATATCAATGGCAAGAGTGTCGACGGAACATTTACGATGCCCGCAAATGATGTCACGATCATCGGCAGCTTTACAAGAAATCAAGAAAGTTACACCGTAAAGTATGTATGGAACGACGAAGAGATATCCGAAAGTATGACTGGAAAGGAGAAAATCGGCACCGAAGTTGATAATATACAAAAAAAGATTGAAGGCTACACGGTTATCCCCGATCAGCCGACCAAACTGACGGTTGAAGAGAGCGGAACAGAAGTTACTATTTACTACTATAAGAACGTGACTTTGACCGCAAACAGCAGAGAAACCGTTTACAATGGTGAGAAGCAGTCCGTTTCCGGATATACTTGCAGCAAAAGTACGGCTGAACAGCTGGAATTTAAAGGTGCTGACGGCGAAACTGTGACCGCGGGAGTTGCAGGAACGGATGTCAATACCTACGAAGCTGTTTTCTCTGATAATGCTATGGGCGCAGTAGCTGATGATTTGTACATTGTGACAGCCATTATACCCGGTTGTCTGAAAATAGTTGCTCCCGGCAGTGCTGTGGTGAATCTGACGGCAGTGAAGTACTATGACGGAGAGCTTGCTGATAGTGCCTTTACCTTTGAACTCAAGGATAAAGAGGGAAACGTGCTCCAGACCAAACAGAATGCCACGGAAGACAACAGCGCTGGCACAATTACGTTTGAAACACTGACTTTTGATGACGAAGGTATCTATACATACTACATATCCGAAGTTAAGGGCACCGACAAGGACATCGTTTACGACGAAACGGTTTACAAAGTTGAAATTACAGTGACCTTAACTGGTAACTCATATACTGCCGAAACGAATTACTATAAAGTTGTAGACGACGAGCTTGAACTTGCCCGTCAGGTCGCTTTCAACAACACGACTGCACCCGGAACACTCGTTGTCAAAAAGACCGTTTCCGGCAACGTGAGCACGAGCAAGGAATTTGATTTTGAGGTCACCATAGAGGGCGAAAATAAGGCTCTGCCTCGAATTGCCAACAACTTCGCTCCTGCCAATAACACGAATACCATTGATTATAATGCTTTGAGCTTTGATAACAGCGGTGAAGCAACCGTCAAGTTTGCGCTCAAAGACGGCGAGACGTACACCATCACAAACCTCCCCGCAAATACGAAATACACCGTTAAGGAGCTTGACAGCAGCGACTACACCGTGACCGCAACGGTCAACGGCGAAGAGACAGCGATCCGTGAAGGCAGTTTTTACGGATGCATTGCTGCCGGTGATACCACGACCGTCAGCTTCAACAACTACAAGGCATATCCCCCCACGCCCACTCCCAAGACCGCACTGACAATCACTGCAGGCAGCGCCGAGGGCTACGGCCCCGACCCCGTCACCTGCGATAAGTGGACCGTTGAAGGCCTCAAGGACGGCGACAGCGTTGACTCCGTCACGATCACCGGCAAGCAGTCCGTTCCCGGCAGCTCCGCAAACGTCGCCTCCGCCGCCGTTATCAAGAACGCCGCCGGCCAGGACGTGACCGCAAGCTATGACATCAAGTACGTTGACGGCACGCTCACGATGATAGAGATCCTCAATAAGGAGATCCACTTCAACTACATCGTCGGCTACACCGACGGAACGATCCGCCCGGAAAACAACATCAGCCGTGCGGAAATTGCAGCGATCTTCTTCCGCCTGCTCAATGACGACGTCCGCGACAAGTTCAATACGACCGACTGTGACTTCAGCGACGTTGCAGAAGGCTCGTGGTGCCGCCGCTCTATCGCAACGCTCACCAGCCTCGGCGTCATCAGCGGCTACACCGACGGAACCTTCCGCCCGGATGCGGAGATCACCCGCGCCGAGCTCGCAACGATCATCTCGCGCTTTGCAAATCTTGATGTGAACACCCAGACCTTCAGCGATATCAGCGGCCACTGGGCGCAGAAATACATCGAGCTGGCAGCAGGCAACGGCTGGATCAAGGGCTACGACGACGGAACCTTCCGCCCGGATAACCAGATCATCCGCGCCGAGACCTTCGCAATGATAAACCGCGTGCTCAACCGTCAGACCGAGAATGTTACCGATCTGCTGCCGCAGTCGGAAATGAACATGTGGTCGGACAATATGGATGAGGGCGCATGGTATTACAAGGACGTTCAGGAAGCGACCAACTATCACAAGTGCGAGCGCATAGGCGACAGCATTTATGAGAAGTGGACCGAGAAGGTCACCGATATCGACTGGGCAAAGATCCAGCTCTGAGCATAATCTGACAACGGCACCGCAGTTTACACTGCGGTGTCTTTTTTTGTACTTGACAAAGGTACGAAATCGGACTATAATGCGTAAGTACGATTTCGGACCGGAGGAGCAAAACATGGCATATCAATCAAAGCAGCTGCGCCGCTTCAACCGTCTTGTCGGCGAAACGGATGCGGCATATCACTCGATCGCGCAGAGACTCGGCCTGTCCGACAGCGCGTTTCAGATACTCTACACCCTGTATGACGAGGGCGGCGCATGCCCTCTGCGCGATATCTGTGCGTATTCGGGGCTCACGAAGCAGACCGTCAACTCCGCGCTGCGCAAGCTCGAGGCCGAGGGCAGCGTTACGAGCGGGAGCGGTACCGCGCGGCACAAAACCGTGACGCTCACACCGGAGGGCGCGTCGCTTGCGGAAAAAACCGTTGCGAAGGTCATTGCGATAGAAAACGACATTCTCGGCTCGTGGCCGGAGGACGAGCTTGAAAAATATCTGCGCCTTACCGAGGATTACCTCATTGCTCTGCGCAAAAAGGCGAGGGAGGTGCAGGCATGAATATCAAGCTGTCCGACCATTTTGACTACAAGCGCCTGCTGCGCTATGCCCTGCCGTCGATCGTTATGATGGTTTTCACGTCGATCTACGGCATAGTTGACGGCTTTTTTGTCTCAAACTACGCGGGCAAAACGCCCTTTGCGGCAGTGAACCTCATTATGCCGCTGCTGCTGATACTCGGCTGCGTCGGCTTTATGTTCGGAACCGGCGGCGGAGCTCTCATCGCAAAGACCATGGGCGAGCGCAAGCCCGATAAGGCAAATGAGATATTCACGCTCATCATCACCGTATCCGCAGCCTGCGGCGTGGTGCTGGCAGTGCTGGGATTTTTCCTGCTGCGCCCCGTGGCCGAGCTCATGGGCGCGTCGGGCGAGCTTCTGGAGCAGAGCCTCATATACGGGCGCATAATCCTGCTCGCACTGCCGTTTTACATTCTGCAGTTTGAGTTCCAGTGCCTGTTCGCCACGGCGGAAAAGCCGAAGCTCGGCCTGTATGTAACCGTTGCCTCCGGCGTTGCCAACATGGTGCTCGACGCGCTGCTCGTTGCGGTGATCCCCCTCGGCGTTGCCGGAGCGGCTGCCGCGACTGCCATCAGCGAGTTTGCCGGCGGCGTGATACCGCTTATATATTTCTCCCGCGAGAACACGAGCCGCCTGCGCCTTGTGAGGTTCAAATTTGACGGCAGGTCGCTGCTCAAGACCTGCGGCAACGGCTCGTCGGAGTTTATGAGCAACGTTTCGATGTCGCTGGTGAGCATGCTGTATAACGTGCAGCTGATGAAATACGCCGGCGAGGACGGCGTTGCGGCCTACGGTGTTCTGATGTACGTCAGCATGATCTTTCAGGCGATATTCATCGGCTACTCCGTCGGCACCGCGCCCATAACGGGCTATAACTTCGGCGCACAGAACAAGGCCGAGCTCAAAAATCTGCTCTCGCGCAGCCTGCGCATAATCGCGGTTTGTGCGCTGTGCATGTTCGCTGCCGGTCAGCTGCTGGCAGAGCCTCTGGGCAAAATATTCGTAAGCTACGACGAGGAGCTTCTCGACATGACGGTACACGCCTTCGGCATATTCTCGTTTGCCTTCCTGTTCTCGGGCTTTTCGATCTTCGGCTCATCGTTTTTCACCGCGCTAAACGACGGTCTTACCAGTGCGCTGATATCCTTCCTGCGAACGCTTGTGTTCCAGCTTGCGGCGGTGCTGCTGTTCCCGCTTATATGGGGGCTTGACGGCATATGGCTGTCCATCGTCGGTGCGGAGGTCATGTCCGTCATAGCAACTGCGCTGTTCCTGATAGGAAAGAGAGAGAGGTACGGCTATTAACGCAGAACAATTAAAATAGAGTTAAAAAGGAAAAAACAGGCGTTTTTATGCGGACGCCTGTTTTTTACGCGTTTGTGCGGCAATGACCGTATTTAACCCTGCGATATATTGGTATCATATGTATATACATTGCTGTATACATTACAAGGAGTGAGTTAAATGAAGCGATTTCTGAGCGCTTTGCTTGCACTGCTTATGCTGCTGAGCCTTGTGCCGGCGGCACTGGCTGACAGCGGCGACACGCTTACCGTGCAGACGCGCACGGCAAAGTACACATTCAAGGTTGGCGATACCTTTACTTATTCGTATTGGCTGCGGCTTACGCCGGACCTCGTCAACTATAGCGAGGATTATCTTGTCAAATACATCACCGGTCAGGCCGACGAGCAGGGCGTTAAGCTGCCGGGCACATCGCTCGGCAAGCTCCAGCTCGGTACGCTCACCAAGATGAAGCTCAAGTCTGCAGGCGGCAACATCATGTACGACACCGACTGCCTGACCCTCGTTTCGGCGAGCATGCCCAATACCAAAAAAGGCTATACCGTGCAGAAAAGCGACGTGCTGGCCGATTCACTCGTCGATTCCGGCGTGCTCGACTTCACAAATTCCGATCTCGGCTTCTGGACGGGCAAAGTAAACGACTCGGACGATCAGACCGTGTTCCAGACGACGAACGTCCTCGTAACATGCAAATTCAAGGTGACCAAGGGCTCTGATACGCCCGTTTACCTGCGCACGCGCCTGCGCCATCTCGAGGTAACGACAAACGGCCTGCTCGGTCTGACGCAGGGCACTGATATCATCATCGTCCACCGTGACCAGTCCGTGTTCATACCCTATGAAAGCTACGAGACTATAAACGACGAAAAGCCCAGCGTCGTGCTCAAATCCCTCGTCGATGACGTAGGGCTGGATATCCGCTATTTCAACACCGCCGGCGACAAGGACGATTACAGCCGTCCCGGAGCCGGAGTTGCCGTCTGCATGTACGGCTTCACGACCGACGGCCGTTATACGAAGCTGAGTACAACGACGAGCGGCGACAAGGTTACGTGGTTCTACGACGTGCCCTACGGGCAATATTATGTAAACTGTTCCTTCACAAACGCCAACGGCAACTTCTACGCAACGCCCGACCCGGAGAAGGCCGAGCACATAAACGTTCCCGCTACCGGCGAGGTGCAGGCGCTGTGGCTCGTGCGCACCGATCCCGAGACGCAGAAGAAAATAGACGTCAGCATCAAGTGGGAGGGCGACAACGGCTATCTGCCCGTGCGGCCGGATTACCTTGTTGCCGATCTCAAGAGCAGCGATAATTCGAGTGTGCTGCACAAGCGCCTTATAGAGCGCGACCAGACGAGCGAGAGCTTCGACTGCGTGAATATCTATGACGCAGACGGCAATAAGATCACCTACGATCTGAACATAAGCGCGGTCTACGGCGCGTCGCAGGTCGTGTCAGGAAGCTCGGTTTTCCCGTACACGGTCAGCATCGACAAGTCCGTAGGCGCTGACGGTGCGGAGGACTTCACCGTCACGCTCGTCTACTGCGGCGACAGGTCCAGGCTCGACGGCACGCAGCCGGATGAGAACGACCACTACTGGACGGAGCAGACCGCTCTGCGCACCGAGCCTACCTGCACAGCCGAGGGCAGAGCCTATTACGTCTGCTCGACCTGCCATCAGACCAAATACGAGGTGCTCCCGGCTGCGGGTCACGCATGGGACTCCGGCACCGTCGTAAAAGCTCCGACCGCGACGGCGGCGGGACAGAAGCTCTATAAATGCACGGTCTGCGACGCGACGAAAACGGAGGAAATACCCAAAACCGAGCACACGCACAGCTATAAAAACGGCGTGTGCACGGTCTGCGGAGCAGCCGACCCCGACTATGTAAAGCCTGCGGTGCAGTTTAGCGACGTGAGCCGGGACGCGTATTACTACGATGCGGTGCAGTGGGCGGTCGAAAACGGCATCACCATGGGCACGACCGCAACTACGTTTTCTCCCAATGCAGGCTGTACCCGAGGCCAGGTCGTGACCTTCCTGTACCGCCAGGCCGGTGAACCCGACGTGTCGGCAAAGACAGGCTTCACCGATGTAGCCCCCGGCTCTTACTGCTATAAGGCGGTGCAGTGGGCGGTAGCAAACGGCATCACCGTGGGCACGACCGCGACGACGTTCTCGCCCAATGCGACCTGTACCCGCGGCCAGATCGTGACCTTCCTGTACCGCGCGGCGGGCAGCCCCGCCGTCAGCGGAGCATGTCCGTTCATGGACGTCCCGTCAGGGTCCTACTGCCATAACGCAGTGCAGTGGGCGGTGACGCAGGGCATCACCAAGGGCACGAGCACCTACACGTTTTCACCCAACGCGACCTGTACCCGCGCTCAGGTCGTGACCTTCATGTACCGCGCACAGTGACAGTCTCAGCCCGCTCCTTCGGGAGCGGGCTTTGCGTGCTGCCGGGACTGTTCTATCTTGACATGTCTGGCAGATATGTTATAATCAAACCACCGATTGCCGCTTATGGAAATGACGGCATAAATAAACAACATAAGGAATATTATCAGGAGGAAACATGAAAAAGAGACTTATCAGTATGCTGATGGCCGTTCTCATGATCGCATCCCTGCTGCCCGCTTCCGCCGTCTTCGCTGCGGAAGCTGAATGCGAGCATGCGAGCACTAAGGCCGTCACCGTAACGGAATTGAATGCCAAGAATAAGGTTCCCGGCATTGAGGCTGCTGTCTGTGATAACTGCGGCGAGGTCACCAAAGTAACCGTCGAGCAGTTCAAGAAGGACGGTTGGCTGCTTAAGTGCAACCATGACACGAGCAAGGTCGTCGAGGTACAGAAGGTCGGCTGCGGCCAGTTCGGTCTGACAGTGAGCTACTGCGCCGACTGCGGCAAGCAGATCGAGACCAAGGAGCTTGCAGGCAAGGACGGCAAGGCGGCCTATTACAAGGTCGAAGCCGCTCTCAAGCACGTCTATGACGAGTTCACGGTTGAAGTTGAGCCCACCTGCACCAAGGACGGCTGGGGCTATGTCACCTGCAAGAACTGCGGCGATCCTCAGTTTATCGCAAATGCGGATGACGTAAAGAAATATGTCAATGTTTCCAACTACAGCACCACAAAGGCATTTGAAGCTCGCCTGCGCGAGGTTTATGACATGTATCAGGCCATTAACCCCGAACATAAAGATAAGACTCAGTTCGTCGCGGTAACCGAGGAAATGACCGCTGCCGACGGTACCACGCTCTATCCCGCCAAGGCGGCATCCCATGTCGCTACCGTAAACGGCAGAGCTTATACGTTCGATACAACTACCGGCCAGTACAAAACCGACGCAGATGCAGCTACCTTTAATGCCGGATACGAAGGCGATAAAGTCTGCCCCTACTGCAACGGCGCAAGCGCTGCCGCTTATGAAAAGGGCAAGCAGATCACCCATACCTGGAAAGTCGTTGCCGGCAAGGAAGGCAGCTTCCCCACCACCACCACCTACGGCAAGGCAGATACCGTTAAGTGCGATGACTGCCGCTACACCGGCACGGGCAATTACATTTACAGCAAAACCAGCTGGTATCTTAACGACGCGGAAGCAGCCACCTGCACTAAGACCGGCAAGACCGCAACCTACTGCTGGATAGACAGAAACGGCGATATCCAGACGCAGAACGGCACCGTTACCGAGGCCATCGGTCATGACTACGAGCCCGTTGAGGGCCAGCCGGCCAAGGGCCATGTTAACGGCTACGCATATGTGAACTACGAGAAGTGCACGCACGATGGCTGCGAAGCGTACAAAGGCGATCCGAACAATACGCAGATCATCAAGGCTGAAAGCGCAACCTGCGAGTTCGAGCCGGTTGACCTCGTTCCCGCAACCTGCAACCATGAGGGCCTGACGATAAGCCAGTGCCTCGTCTGCGGTGCGTACGAAAAAAATGAATCCGGAAACTACATAACCGATCACTCTGCCAAGATCACCAAGCACGTCGCTTCCGACAAGCTTGCAAACGTCAAGGCAGCAACCTGCACCGAGGCCGGCAACACCGGCGATACCGTCTGCAAGTACTGCGGCGAGATCATGAAGGCCGGCACCGAGCTCAAAGCTCTCGGCCACAAGGAGACCACGGCAAACGTTAAGGAAGCAACCTGCACCGCAGCCGGTTACACCGGCGATACCGTCTGCTCCGTCTGCAAGGAGACCCTCAAGAAGGGCAGCGCGACCAAGGCTCTCGGCCACGACTTCGTAAACGGCGTCTGCACCCGCTGCGACGCAAAGAAGAGCGGCTACAATCCCTTCACCGACGTTAAGGAAGGCGCTTACTATGACGCCATCCTCTGGGCGTATGAAAACGGCGTGACCGAAGGTCAGACCAAAACCGTATTCGGCGTTAACGACAAGTGCACCCGCGCTCAGATCGTGACCTTCCTGTACCGTGCGGCAGGTTCTCCCGCCATCGATTCTTCCGTAAAGAATCCGTTCACCGACGTTTCGTCCAAGAGCAATTACTACAATGCGATCATGTGGGCAGTTGAAAACGGCATCACCGCAGGCACGACCAAGACGACCTTCAGCCCCAATGCAGCCTGCACCCGCGCTCAGATCGTCACCTTCCTGTGGCGCTACGAGGGCAAGCCCATCGTAAGCGTTGTCAATAGCTTCAGCGATGTCAGCAAGGACAGCGTGTACTACGATGCGATCATGTGGGCAGTCGATGAAGGTGTCACCTCCGGCGTGACCAAGACCACCTTCGAGCCCGGCACCACCTGCACCCGCGCTCAGGCAGTCACCTTCATCTACCGCAACTTTGCGACCAAGTAATTTCCGGCAATAGCTTTAATAACTCCACGTCTCAGGCGTGGAGTTATTTTTTAACAGGAAGGAGAGAGAAAAATGAAAAACAGAGTGCTCTGCGCGCTGCTTGCGCTGCTGCTGTGCGCATTGCTGCCGGTGTCAGCCCTTGCCGACGGAAGCTGCGGCGAAAATACCGCGTGGACGCTGTCCGACGTCGGCGTGCTGACGATATCCGGAGCGGGGGATATGGCCGACTTCGAGCCGGGCGACGCTCCGTGGTATTCCCGGCGCGGCGAGGTGCGCAGAATAATTGTTGAAGACGGCGTAACAGCCGTCGGCAGCGCCGCGTTTTCCGGCTGCGGACTGACGGAGGAGATAAGTCTGCCGCTGTCGCTCAGGCGCATCGGCGACAGCGCGTTTGACGACGTGTACGCCCTCGGAAGCGTTTACTATGCCGGCTCGATCGCGCAGTGGAAAGCGGTGGATATCGGCACCGGCAGCAGCTTCGGAACGGCGCAGCTCGTGTGTGCCGACAAAAGCGACCCGTTTTCGGATATCTCCGGCTGGTGCCGCGACTATGTCGTAACCTGCTATATGGCCGATATCGTCGGCGGCTTTCCGGATGGCACCTTCCGCCCGGGACTGAACGTCACGCGTGCGCAGTTTATCATGATGCTCTATAACATGGGCGGCCGCCCCGATGCGCCGGATATGCAGCTCGGCTTTGCCGACCGTGCGAGCATCGCAGACGTGTACACGGCGGCGGTGAAATGGGGTACCAAGGCCGGTATAATCAGTGGCTTTGCCGATAACACCTTCCGCCCGAACGACAGCATAAGCCGCGCACAGATGGCGGCGTTTGCCTATCGCTTCCTGAGCCTCGGCGTAAGCGGCACGGTGCTCGACGGCTGCCGCGTGCCGAATGCATTCCGCGACTACGGCGACATTTCCGAATGCTACCGCGAGGCCGTGGACGTGATGGCGAACACCGGCGTTATTCAGGGCTACGCGGACGGCAGCTACCGCCCCTGTGGTATCGCAACGCGCGGCCAGTCCGCCGCAGTCATGGCGCGCCTGCTGAGCGCCCTTACCGAACTGCGCGGGCAGTAGGTTAAAAAATGGGCAAACAGGTATATATGCACAAAATTTGAAGGTAAAGTTTGGTGATTATTAATGTTTGTCAGTATGGGCAATAAGTGGTAAAATAAATTAGTGGCTGTACGGCTGTCAGGACATACACGGCGATTCTGACAGCCTGACGGCGAAAAATAAATTTAAAAGGAAGAAGTAGAGAATGAAAACAACAAAAAGATTGTTGGCTCTGAACCTCGTTCTTGTGCTGCTGCTGACGCTTGTGCCCGCCGCAGCGCTTGCCGACGTGGCAATGGAGCTCGACAAAATTGTGTCCTTCACAAAGGAGAACTCAGAAGAAAACGCGGTCTTCACGTTCACGCCGGCTAATGACGGCGAATATCGTATAGACATCGAATGCCCGACCATGCGCGCATCCGGCGAAGATATTGTTATTTTCGCGCACGAAGATGGCGACAAATCGGTTAAACGTCAACTGAATTCAGATTACATTGCTCAGACTAAATGGGAGTATGATGAAGAGACTGGAAACAGCCGCGTTTATTACAGCATCAGCTTCCCGTATGAGCTGCAAGCCGGTGTGGAATACAAGCTATCTTTTTGCAAAAATCCCTATGGTAACTATAAAGCAACGGTAGTATATCTTGGTAATGCCAATACCGTTGTTGAAGTTAATGAAGAAACTTTCCCTGATGCCAATTTCAGAAATTATGTTTTAAATAAGTTGGACTTTAACGGCGACTGTAAGCTCAGCGAAAATGAAATTAAGAATATAACGAATATAAATGTCGGAAAATATGCTGGATACGGAAATATTGTGTCCTTGAAAGGGATTGAATACTTTACGTCGCTGGAAGAACTTAGTTGCTATGCCATCGAGCTTGAAGAATTGCCCGAGCTTCCTGGATCACTGAGATACCTTAGCTGCGAAAGTAATATGCTCACCGAACTGCCTAAGCTTCCGGCAAGCCTCACATCTCTTAATTGCGGTAGCAATCAGCTCACCGAACTGCCTGAGCTTCCGGCAAGTTTACAATATCTTAGTTGTTATAACAATAAACTTACATTGCTGCCTTCAAATGTGAGTGGGCTGGTAAGTTTGTATGATATTAGCTGTAATGACAATCAACTCACAGAACTGCCGAATCTTCCGGTAAGCCTCAGATATCTTAATTGCGCAAACAATAAGCTCGAAGAACTGCCGGCTCTTCCGAGCACGTTGCAATCTCTTTACTGCGATGACAATAATCTCGCCGCACTGCCGGCTCTTCCGAGTTCGTTGAGCGTTCTTTATTGCGGTCGCAATAATCTCACCGCATTGGACGAACTGCCGGAATACCTTAGCACCCTCTGGTGTGCAGGTAATCAGCTTGACGACCTTGATATTATAAGCGGCTTAACAAAGCTCACAGATCTTAATATCTCATATAACAAATTTGAAAAACTGCCTGATTTTCCGGCAACAATTAGACATCTTAACTACTCGTACAATCCGTTGACAGAGCTGCCCGCAGATTTAAGCGGACTGGAAAATTTGTATGACCTTAGCTGCGCAGGCATTGGGCTCGAAACACTTCCCACACTTCCGGAGAGCCTTGAGTACCTTGTATGTTCCGACAATAATCTTACCGACGTTGATGAGATAGCCAATCTGCCGGACCTGTATAGGCTTGATTGCTCAGACAATCAGCTCGAAGCACTGCCTGCTCTTCCGGAAAGCCTGGATGAACTTTGCTGTTGGAACAATAAGCTCACAACGCTGCCCACACTTCCGAATGGACTGAGTAGTCTTTACTGTTCGAATAACCTGCTCACAAGCATTGCCCTTAATTCTGATGCCTATTATTACAAAATAGACGTTTCAGGCAACCGCCTTCCGGACTATACTGCGGTTACCGGTAAGGATATAGAGTGGAACGACTGGAGATATGTGTTCGGCGTACAGAATCACGATCATGAGTATAGTTATGTAGATGATATGGAACAACCATCAACCTGCATAAGTTATGGCTTCAAGTACAAAGAATGCAGCAAGTGCGACGCTTATGCATTTGAAGAAATTGAACCCATAGGCCACGATTTTGGAGATGACAACAAGTGCAAAAGCTGCGGACTCTATACATGCCAAACAGGTGACTCAGACCACAACTTCACTGAAGCTCGTCTGTGCAGCATTTGCGGTAACTATGAGTGCATGATTAAATACAACACTGACGTTCTTCATGAATTCGACGAAAACGGATGCTGCACTATTTGCGGAAACAGCATTCCTGATCCGTATTACGGCGAAGACGGAAGCGTCTGGACGCTCACAAAAGACGGAGTGCTTACAATAAGCGGAGCAAACAATATAGACGTTTGGTGGGAAGCGAGAGATCATTTTGATCCGTTTCTTCAGAATACGCTGAAGATCGTATGTGAAGACGGAACAACGTTTTTTAAAAGTTATTCTAAATTCAGCAACGTTGGAGAAATTAATTTTGGCAAAGACGTTGAGACCATAGAATACCCTCGTTCGCTGTTCAGCCTCAAGGAAGTAACTGTTGTTGCTGAAAATCAGTATCTCTGCGTAGATGATGGAGTGCTCTATAACAAAAATCAGACCGAGCTGCTTATATATCCTCTGTACCTGGGAGGATCAATGTCAAGCAGCATCACTGTCAAGGACGGCGTGGAAAGCATCGGCGTAGATGCATTCTTTAACCACTATGCATTGAAAAGCGTAGTATTGCCGGATGGTTTGACAAATATTAAAGATGCAGCATTTGAATACTGCGGGGACTTGGAAAAAGTATACATACCGTCCACCGTCACAAGCATAGAGGGGTGGGCATTCTATGGCTGCGATAGCTTGACAGACGTTTATTTCGCCGGCACTGTAGAGCAGTGGGAAAAAATAAACATAGACGAGTACAACGGAAAACTTACAGATGGAAATGTAACGATCCACTGTAACCACACGCATGATTATGTTAAAGTTGAGGCTGCTGAGGCTACCTGCTATACGGTCGGATATACAGAAGGTACAAAGTGTGTCTGCGGCTTGATCGGCGAGGGCTGCGAAGTTATCCCCACGGCCGACCACACCGAGGTCGTCGACGAAGCAGTCGCAGCGACCTGCACCGAGAGCGGCCTGACCGAGGGTAAACACTGCTCAGTGTGTCGTAAGATTATCGTTGAGCAGGAAGTAACTCCCGCCCTTGGTCACGACTTATCTGGTGCTAAGGCAGCTACCTGTACCGAAGACGGCTATACCGGCGAAGGTAAGTGCTCACGCTGCGATAAAACTATCGAGCGCACAGTTATCCCCGCAAAGGGTCACACCGAGGTTATCGACGAAGCAGTCCCAGCAACCTGCACCGATACCGGCCTGACAGAGGGTAAACACTGCTCGGTCTGCGGCGATGTCACTGTCGAGCAGGAAGTTATCCGCGCAAAGGGTCACACCGAGGTTATCGACGAAGCAGTCCCAGCGACCTGCACCGCAACCGGTCTGACTGAGGGTAAGCATTGCTCGGTCTGCGACGAGGTCACTGTTAAGCAGGAAGTTATCTCCGCAAAGGGCCACACCGAGGTCGTCGATGCGGAAGTTAAAGCAACATGTACCAAAACAGGCCTGACCGAGGGCAAGCATTGCTCAGTGTGTAATGAGATTATCGTTGAGCAGGAAGTAACTCCTATAGCCGCACACAACTATAAAAACGGTGTCTGCCCGGACTGCGGCGCAGAAGAACCCGATTATGAGCCGCCCGTAAGGCCCAGCCACAGCCACAGCTATGCAACGGCCGTGACGGCGCCGACCTGCACGGAGAAGGGCTACACGACATACACCTGCTCCTGCGGCAGCAGCTTCGTCGGCAGCTACGTCGATGCAAAGGGCCACACCGAGGTCACCGACGCGGCAGTCGCAGCGACCTGCGCCAAGACCGGCCTGACCGAGGGCAAGCATTGCTCGGAATGCAATGAAGTTCTCGTCAAGCAGGAAGTTATCCCCGCGTCGGCGCATGAGTTCAAGGACGGCGTCTGCACGGCCTGCGGCGCGAAGGATCCCGGCGTCAACCCGTTCAACGACGTCGCCGAGACCAGCCCCTACGCCGAAGCGGTCAGCTGGGCATACGCAAACAACATCACCGTAGGCAAGACCGACGACACCTTCGGCGTGAACGACGGCTGCACGCGCGGCCAGATCGTGACGCTGCTGTGGCGCGCGGCGGGCTCACCCGCGGCGGCTGCCGATACGGTCAACCCGTTCAGCGACGTAAGCGCTGACAGCAACTACTACGACGCTATCATGTGGGCGATCGCAAACGGCATAACCTACGGCACAACGCCTACGACGTTCAGCCCCGACACGGTCTGCACCCGCGGCCAGATCGTGACCTTCATGTACCGCGCGGCGGGCTCTCCGAAGGTTGACACGGGCGTCAACTTCACCGATGTTGACGAAAGCTGGTACTGCTACGACGCAGTCGCGTGGGCGGTCGCAAACGGCATCACCGTAGGCAAGACCGACACCACCTTCGCACCTTCCGAAACCTGCACCCGCGGCCAGGCAGTCACCTTCATGTACCGCGCAAACGCAGAAAAATAAACCTATATGCTCCAAGCTCTCCGTGATTTCCACGGAGAGCTTTTTTGCGACCGGTAAGCTGAAATTGGACACGGAGGATGCTTTTTGGACAGTGAATATGCGATAATAAAGGCGCTTTTAGGCTTCATGCCGCAGGACGGGCCCGAAATGTGAAATAATCAAAAAAATTTGCCGCGGCAAATGACAAATGATAATATATATGCTACAATGTGACTGCACTGGGAAAAGGATAGATTTCAGCAACACCGTATGTGCTTATCTGCCGTTCTAAGCAGATGCTTACGGTATTGCTTTTATTTTGAAAAGCAGTTAGCATGTGCTAACTTAAAAAAGAGAGCGATTATGAAAGAAAACAAAAAGCAAACATTGAAGATGACGGTCATTGTGCTGGGCTGGCTGCTGCTGTGGGAAGCCGCCGACAGGATAATAGATAACCGCATCGTACTGTCGGGACCTACGCATATCATTGCGGCACTGGCCGGGCAGATGCAGCAGCCGGACTTCTGGATAACCTGCGGGGCATCGTTTGCGCGCATAACGGCCGGCTTTCTGCTGTCGTTTATTGCGGGCTTCCTGCTTGCGCTGCTGTGCTTCCGGTTTAAGCTGCTGCGGGACATCATCACGCCGGTGATGGTGACCCTGAAGATCGTTCCGATGATATCCTTTGTTATCATGCTGCTTATCTGGGTGGGCAATCAGGCGCTGACGATATACCTGTCGTTTCTGATCGTTCTGCCGCTTATCTACACAAGTACGCTTGCCGGACTCAACGCCGTGGACAAGGACCTGCTTGAGGCGGCGCGGGAATTCGGCGTGTCCCGCTGGTATCTCTTCTGCTACTTTTACCGCCCGACGCTTATGCCGTTTATAATCAGTGCCTGCCAAATCGCGCTGGGCATGAGCTGGAAGAGCGGCATCATGGCGGAGGTGATCGGAACGCCGAAGCCGTCGATCGGCCGCGAGATGTACGCTGCGAAAACTTATCTGCAAACTGCAAATCTGTTTGCGTGGACGATAGTGGTCATTGTGCTGAGCCTGCTGTTCGAAAAGCTGTTTATGTGGTTGCTGGAAAAATGCAACCCGGTGAAGTGCAGCGAAACGCAGATGGATATGATGAAAAAGAAACTGGGGATATAAAACATGCCTATATCAATTAGAAACATACAGAAGGCCTTCGGCGCAAAGCAGGTGCTGACGGGCGTGGACTACGTTCTGGAGGACGGCGGCATTTACTGCCTGATGGGCCCGTCCGGCATGGGCAAGACGACGCTGCTGCGCATACTTATGGACCTGGAGAACCCCGACCGCGGCGACGTGGAGGGGCTCGGGCGCAACGACATTGCGGTCATGTTCCAGGAAAACCGTCTGCTGGAGTGGATGGATGCGGTTGACAACATTGCGGTCATGCGCAACGGCATCCGCGATAAGAAGCTCAAGCGCGAGATCGAGGAGAACCTCAAGAGCATACTCCCGGCCGACTGTCTCCACCAGCCGGTGGCTCAGCTTTCCGGCGGCATGAAGCGGCGCGTTGCGCTCGCGCGGGCCATGAGCTACCCGTCCAAGCTCATCATCCTCGACGAACCGTTCACCGGCCTTGACAGGAGCACGAAGCTTGAGGTCATCGACTACATCCTGCGCATGCGGCAGAACCGCATACTGCTTGTCGCCACCCACGGCGCGGAGGACGCGGCGATGCTGGGCGCGAAGGTCATACGGCTCGAGGAGCTGCTGGGCGCGGTGCCGGAGCAGATCGAGGAGGGCGAGGACGAAAACATATCCTTCAGCCGCGACGAGGTCATGCGCAGCATGAACATCTTCCGGCAGATCCCGGTGGGGCGCTATCCGGAGATCGTGACGAAGCTGCGCGGCTACGAGCAGAGCTACGAGCCGAACGAGATCATCTGGAACCAGGACGATAGCTACAGCTGCATAGGCGTCATATTGCAGGGCGTTATCCAGGCTGCGGACATGAGCGGCAAGGAGCCGCAGATAATCCAGCAGTTCCACGCCGGAGAGAGCTTCGGCGAGGCGGTGGCGTTCGGCGGTCACAGAAGCTGGGTGGAGATCCGCGCGGTGAAGAGCGCGCGCATACTGTATCTGCACGTTGACGGCCTGATGGCGGACACCGGCGACCGCGACTTCACGCTTATGAAAACGAACCTTGTGCGCGAGATGTCCAACAAGCTGGCCATACTCAGCCTCAAGAACCAGATACTTGCCGAGCCGCGGCTGCGCGGGCGCATACTCATGTACCTGAACGTTCTGCCCACCGAGGCCGACGGCTGCAAGGAGATACCCTTCCGGCAGAAGGACCTTGCGCAGTACCTCAACGCCAACACCTCGGCGCTGTGCCGCGAGCTTGCGCGCATGCGGGACGACGGCCTCATCGAGACCGACGGGCGGCGCGTAAGGATAAAATTCAAGTCCTCGGGCGGGCTGCTGCCGGACAGATAAGGGCGTTTGCCCTGCCTTTGAGTTAGCGGCCACTAACCACGGGATATAACGTCCCCGGCATCGGGGCTTTATATAAATCAAACCTTATAAGGAGGATCAAAAATGATAAAAACGAAATTGGGGACACGGCTTCTGTCCGTCCTCATGGCACTTACGATGCTGCTCGGTCTTGTGCCGATGACAGCGCTGGCGGAGGAGGTTGATACCCCAACCGGCTCGGAATACAGCAAGAGCTATACCAGCAGCAAATTTTCGGGTAAGTATATCAGCTCTCTCACATACACCGTTAACACCACCGATGATAACGGCGCCAAGCTGGAAGAAGGCAGCGGCGAGATCAGCATGGTGGAAGGCGCGGGCGAATGGGTCAGCAATACATGGACCCGCACCGACCGCTGCAAGGAGTGGAGCACAATCATCGGACTGCTTCAGGATGCCGGTGTCAATGTTGACTCCCGCTCGACCATGGTGTTTGACCTTGCCCTGAAGGACAGCAGCGGCGAAGCTATAAGCCTTGACAGCAGCAAGACCACTTACACCGTAGAGGCTGAATGGGCAGGTGTGTGCAATTATAAGGTCTACATTTACGATGGCAGCAAGCTCTACGAAGAGACCGAGGGCACCCATGAGAATGAAGACTGGTCCGATGCACTGGCCGGTTACCACATGGGCAGCGACAAATTCACCGTCCCCGCCGGCTGCAAGGTCGTGTATGTCAGCGAGTTCACCCCGGCCGAGGCACTTGCTCCCGGAGCCTACACGGTAGATGCAGATCTCACCGTTCTCGGCAAGAACAATCAGGTGCTCAACGGCATTCAGGTGTATCTGAGCAATCCCGAACTGCCTCCCACAAAGCCCATGAAGCAGAAGGGATACCTCGTTGTACACGAGGACGGCACCATGACCTTGAGCCTTGACGGCTTCAACCACATTTTCAGCCAGCAGACCATCACCAGCGGCAAGGACGTCAAGGTTGACGAGCTGCGCTACTTCAACATGCGTGAATACTATGTGGACATGGCCGAAAGCGAAGAAGACAAAGCGCTTTACGAGACCATCCCCGAAAAGTGCATTGACGGAATCACAGTCACGCTCAATAACTACAACGGCTTCTACTCCTTCGGCGACTGCACCCAGTATCCTGTTATTCTCTTCAAGTACACTGACATGTGCCTTGACCTGACCGTGGACTTCTCCACCGCGGTCAAAGCCTACGAGCGCCCCGGTGAGGGAGAGACGGCTTATACCAGAACCTTCACCGACGAGACCACAGGCGTTTCCGTTTTTGTTGAGACCACCGAGGAATGGGGACAGAAGCTGGCGGACGCAAGCATGAGCATCAGCTATCTGGACGAGAGCGACTCCCGTTATGAGGACGCGAAGTTCCAGATGGACCGACTCTTTGTCCGCGACTGCTACAAGCTGCTTGCCTTCAGGCTTACCGACTCCGAAGGCAATGAGCTCAGTCTTGAGGGCAACTGCCAGGCCACCGTTTCCGGCGCTGATGTCAGCGGCTGGACAAACCCTGTCGTCTATCAGCTCAAGGGTGACATTTCCCGTACAAAGAGCATTTCCGCCGACATTTCCGACAGCAAGGCTTCATTTGTCGTCCGCGATCTGAACACGGTTGCCCTCATCGGCAAGTACTCATCCACCGGCACAGGAATCACCAAGGAAGCGCTGCCCTTCGTCTGGCTGCGTTCCGAAGCAGCAGATAATACCTACAGCCTTACGCAGTACATGATTGCCGCAAATGCCCGGCAGGACAGCGAATACGGTCAGACCGTTTCCAATGCATATCTGGACTGCAAGGTGACCTCCACCATGCGCCAGGAAAGCTCCGAGCAGGGTGACCGCTACTATGCCCAGCTGGTCTATCCCGAGGGATCAAATATCAACAATACTTTCCCGGGAATTTCCAAAGTAGAAGTCCAGCTGCCCTATGATGAGGCAAAGCCTTACTACTACATTGTTCTGACCGACGGTACAAGTACCTATGTAAAGCAGTATACCGACACCACCGAGTATAACGGCAGCGTATATTTTGACATCATCAACAGCTTTGGCCAGAAGGACACTGATATCAGTGTTGATGACGGTACCTATAGCCAGGATTGGGGCAATGTTCTTCTCGACGCCCTGGCGAGAGGCTACAAAAACGCAACGCCCTCAGCCAAAGAGCCCACGGCGTACATTCTCAACAGCGATAAGCTCTATGCCGGCCAGCCCATCGCCTACGGCAGCCAGAGCAGTACCTACTCCGGCGAGGAGAAAACCGAGACCACCCATATGTATAACGACAGCGTGGTTCTGGGCGGAGATCGTACCGCCACGGACGCCGGTACCTATACCGTGACCGCCACCCCTGGCGAGGGCCGCACCTGGCTCGACGGCAGCACCGAGCCTTTCACCTATGACTGGACCATCAATCCGAAGGCGCTTACCGTCAAGTACGCCGGAGAGACCATCCACGAGGGCGAGACTCCGGAGCTGAAAGTGACCTATACCGGTTGGGCAAGCGGCGAGAGCGAGGAAAACGCCGAGGGCTTTGAGCCTGCCGTGATCAATGCTCCTGAAACTCTGAGCATCGGCAGCCACACTCTTACACCCGAAGGCGGCAGCGCCGACAACTATGTGTTCAAAACATATAAAAACGGGACCCTGAACGTTGTTTCTGCCGACACCAAGATCATAAACAAGCCCACTGCCGTTCCCGAAACGCTGTTTGCCGACGGCGAAGAGAAAACCGGCGTCCTCGATGGCGAGGGCTACACTCTCTCCGGCGACTATAAAGCCACCGAGGGCGGCAAGAGCTACACCGCCGTTGCAACACTGGAAGAGGGCTACGCCTGGTCCGACGGCGATACCTCACCCACCTGCAAGGTTACATGGTCTCTCTGGAAATATATCGAGAAGCCTGTCTTTGAAAAGACCGTTTTTGAGTATACAGGCGAAGCGATCTATCTGGATGCGGAAAGCAAGTATACCTTCAGCAAGGGTTACAAAACACAAGGAACAAAAATCGCCACTGCGGCCGGTGACTACACGGTAACTTATACTCCATATGCTAATTACAAGTGCGTGTGGTCCGACGGCACAAGCGATCCCGTGGTCATCAACTGGTCCATCGTTAATCCCGCCGCCGACTACACCGCCGTTGACGCGGCAATCGCCAAGATCCCCGCAGATCTGAGCGGCTACACCGACGACAGCGTAAAGACGCTCACCGACGCAAAGAACGCCGTTGTCCGTGACCTGACTGCCGATAAGCAGTCCGAGGTCGATGCAATGGCCAAGGCCATCGAGGACGCGGTCGCAGGCCTTGTAAAGAAGGGCTCGGGCGACAGCGGCGTAACGGTCGTCAGCACAAGCGTCGTCACAGCAAACCTCTTCGTCCCCGGCGAGCTGAATAAGCAGCTTCCCGGCGTGACGGCCTATATGACAAACGGCAATAACCCGATGGGCGAGGGCGGCTATGAGAAGAAAGCTCCCACCGAGCCCGTGAGCAATAACGCCGTGCTGACGAAGTACTCCGATAATACCGTTACCGTGACCGTGCCGATCCCCAACCCCGTGTTCACCCTGCAGAAGATCGACGGCGGCACCAACGCGAAGATCCTCTCCGCACCCCGTGACAGCCAGACCTATACCTCCTCCGACGGCTCCGTTTCCAGAAACGGCCGCATAACCAGCATTACCGTCCAGCTTCTGGATAACTCCGGCACCTATGTGTTCTCCGACTGCACCGAGTTCCCGACCATCCTGGGCGTGGACTGGAACGTTCCTCTGACGCTCTCCGTCGAGTTCCCCTCCGATAAGCCCGCCACGAAGGATGCCGACTACACCGCAGTCGATGCCGCCATCGCCAAGATCCCCGCAGATCTGAGCGGCTACACCGACGACAGCGTCAAGGCGCTCACCGACGCTAAGAACGCAGTTGTACGCGGTCTGAGCTCCGATAAGCAGTCCGAGGTCGATGCAATGGCCAAGGCCATCGAGGACGCGGTCGCAGCACTTGTAAAGAAGGCCGATCCCACGCCCACTCCCGCAGTGAAGGAGTTCAGCGACGTTCCGGCAGACTCGTTCTGCAAGGCAGCCGTCGATTGGGCGGTCGCAAACGGCGTGACCATGGGTACGACCGATACGACCTTCTCGCCCAACGCCGTCTGCACCCGCGCACAGGCCGTAACTCTCCTGTGGCGTGCGGCAGGCTCACCCGAGCCGGCCGGCAGCGTGAATCCGTTCACCGATGTAAGCAGCAGCTCGTTCTGCTACAAGGCAGTGCTCTGGGCATACGAAAACGGCATCACCGCCGGTACCACCGCAACGACCTTCGCACCCAATGCGACCGTCACCCGCGCACAGGCAGTTACCTTCATGTACCGCGCAGCCGGTTCGCCCAAGGTGAGCGGCAGCAGCGTCTTTACAGACGTAAACAGCGGCTCGTTCTGCTATGACGCAGTGCTCTGGGCAGCCGAAAACGGCATCACCGCCGGTACCACCGCAACCACCTTTGCACCCAATGCGGGCTGCACCCGCGGCCAGATCGTGACGTTCCTGTATCGTCAGCTGGCAAAATAATAGTAAAGCACCGATGCCACCCGCGCGAAAACGCGGGTGGTAAAGGCGCATTCAGGAAAGGAAAACTCAATGAAGAAAAAACTGCTGGGTCTGCTGCTGGTATGCGCCCTGCTGCTGGGGCTCGTTCCGGCAGTTACTGCCGCGGCAGAGCAGACCTACACAGTCACGGCGAATCTTATGGTTCCCGGCGAGCTGAATACCCAGCTTCCCGGCGTGACGGCCTATATGACAAACGGCAATAACCCGCTGGGTCAGGGCGGCTATGAGGCCAAGGCTCCCACCGAGCCCGTGTACAATAACGCGACCGTCACGCTCGCTTCCGACGGTACGCTGACCCTGACCGTGCCGATCCCGAACCCGGTGTTCACTCTGCAGAAGATCGGCGGCTGCTCCAACGCGGATATCCTCTCCGCTCCCCGCGACAGCCAGACCTATACTTCCTCCGACGGCTCGACCTCGAGGCAGGGCCGCATCACCAGCCTGACTCTGCGGCTGAAGGATCGTTCCGGCACATATATATTCAACGATTGTGTGGAATTTCCGACCCTGCTGGGCGTGGACTGGACCGTGCCGCTGACGCTTTCCGTCGATCTTTCCTCCGTACCCAAAGCGTCGCAGCAGGATCCGAGCCCGACTTCGGCGGCGGTCAATTACGATAAGCTGAAGGCCATGATCTCCACCGTGGAAAAGGCGGAATCGGATGCCCGCGTCTCCGCCGACGGTGCGGACGTGAGCCCCTCGAAAACATGGGTGACGCAGTCGGAGCTTGACGCGCTGAACAAAGCTCTGACGCAGGCCAAGAGCGCCGTATCCGGCAAGAAGGATCAGACAAGCGTCGATGCGCAGACCGATGCTCTCAATGCCGCGTATCAGACCTTCCTCGCCGCGCTCAAGAGCGGAAAGGGTCAGCCGACGGATCATCTCGGCAAGACGCTCAAGCCCGGAACATACACCATAAGCGCGAATATATGGTTCAACAAGGCCGATACCGGTCTGCCGCTGAACCCGCATATAACAAACGGCACCTTTCCGCCCATGAACCCGGTGGAGGGCAACGCAAAGCTGACTGTCAATAAGGACGGCTCGGCGGAGGTCGTCATTCCCGTGTGCATCAAGGACAGGGTCATGACCGTCCGTGAGCTGCACGGTCTGAGCCTTTTGGATGTCAGCAAAAATGACGACGGCGCCATCACCGGGATCACCGTGAAGCTCGATAAGCTCACAGGCGACAGTACGGTCGTGACAATGCAGGGCGATGATATGACCGCCGACATCTGGATGGGCGATCTTGCAATGACCATTTCGGGCCTTGATAAGGAGCACACATGGCCCTTTACCTTCGAACTGAATCTGTCCGGCGTGGACACTACCGACGGCGGACAGATGCCCGTCGTTGAGCTTGAAATGCTCGACTCCTCCGCAGCGGCAGGAGCTATGGCCGCTGCCGGAGTCAGCACCGATGCGCTGGACGATGAAACGGATAACGGCTCCGACGAAGAAAGCAAAACGGACGGCCGCACAGGGCTTATCGCCGCTGCCGTTATCGTTATCGCGGCGGCCGCAGCTGCGGGCTATGCCGTAATGCGGAAGAAAAAGGAGAACAAGCAGTGAAGAAGAAATTACTTGCCCTATGCCTGGCCGCGGCTCTGACGCTGAGCCTTGCAGGCTGCGGCAGCTCCGACAGCGGCAGCGGCGGCGCAGCGCAGGGCAGCAGCGAGGCGACCGCGGTGAATGTCGGCCTTATCATGGGGCCGCCGTCCATGGGCCTCGGCTGGCTCATACACGAAGCCGAAGAAGGCAATACATATAACGACTATAATTTTCAGGTTGCCGGTGTGGATTACTCCGCGGTATCGGCATCGCTCAATCAGGGCGACTACGATATTGCAACACTGCCGTCCAACGTTGCGGCCATTTTGTACAATAACCCCGACATGAAGGAGCAGGTGAAGGTCATCAGCATAGGCAATCTCGGCCTGCTGTATGTATTGACCACCGACTCTTCGGTCAATACAATGGACGACCTCAAAGGCCGCACGGTCTATTCCATAGGCGAGGGCGGCCCTCCGGAGTACACCTTTGAGTATCTGCTTGAGCAGTATGACCTGTCAGATGACGTGAACTTTTCTTTCCGCGCCACTCCCTTTGAGGTGCTCAACCTCCTGCAGGAGGAGCCGAACTCGATAGCACTGCTGCCGCAGCCCTTTGTCGAGGTTGCAAAAATGCTCGTGCCCGATCTGCGCGTTGCCATAAACGTTACCGAGGCGTGGGATGCAATGAATTCTGACAGCGGTGCGCAGTCTGTCACCACTGTAACGGTCGTCCGGACCAAATTCCTGGAGGAGCACGAGCAGGCGGTTAAGGAATATCTGGAGCTTTCAAAGAAGTCCACGGATTACTGCCTTGAAAATCTGGACGAGGCAGCTCAGTGGACGGAGGATTACGAGACGTTTCTCAATCCCGACATCGCCAAAAACGCCATTCCGGAGTGCAGCATAGTAACCCTGACCGGACAGGAGATGAAGGATATCCTCTCCGGCTTCCTTCAGATCATTTATGATTCAAACCCCGACGCAGTCGGCGGCAAAATGCCTGACGACGGGTTTTATTACATGCCTTAGGAGAAATATTTCATGAAAAAATTAGGAATCGACTTGGGCACCTCGACCGTCAAGCTGGCACTGACCGGCGAGGGAGAGCCCGAGCTCCGCTGCGCCATGCACCGCGGCCGTGTGGCTCAGACCCTGCTCGAATGTCTGCAAAGCATGACGCTGCCTGAGAAAATTGCCGTCTGCGTGACCGGCAGCAACCGCCGCGTCGTGTTGACGCTCTGCCCGCAGCTGCAGCAGATAGAGGACATTCCCGCTATCGTTTCGGGCACAGGGATACTTGCTCCCGAAGCCGGCTGCGTTATAGAGATCGGCAGCCAGAGCGCACGCTTTATTACCGGGCTGCACGGCAGGGCACCGCGCTTTTCGGTAAACGAGCACTGTGCGGGCGGCACGGGCTCGTTCTTTGAAGACCAGATGTCCCGCCTCGGCCTGGAGATCGAGGACTACTCAGGACTCGTAGCTCAGGCACGGGAGATACCCAGCCTGTCCGGCCGCTGTGCGGTCTTCGCAAAGACGGATATAATCCACCGCCAGCAGGAGGGCGTGCCCAAGCAGGATATTCTGCTCGGCCTGTGCTATGCCATGATACGCAACTACAAGGCGACCATAGTAAAAAATCTGCCGGTTGAAAAACCGGTGGCCTTCTGCGGCGGCGTTACGCTCAACAGCGGCGTCGTGCGGGCAATAAAGGATATATTCCGTTTGCGGGACGACGAGCTCATCGTGCCGGAAAACGCGCGCTTCGCGGCGGCATGCGGAGCGGCTCAGGCGGCAGAGCATGTAACGGAAAGCGAGAAGCTGCTGGCGGCGCTTGCCGTGGGCGAGGTACACGGCAGTGAGGAGCTCAGCCTGACCCGGCTCGTTCTTGCCGAAGGCACGGATCTTTCCGAGCCGCATTGCAGCGGCGTAATGCCGGAAGACGGCGCGTTTATCGGCATCGACATCGGCTCTACCAGTACCGACCTTGTGCTCGTGAGCCGTGACGATACTCTCATTGATTTTCAGTATCTGCGCACCGCCGGTGACCCCGAGGGCGTTGTCCGAAGGGGACTGAAGCAGATACAGAGCAAATACGGCAATTTCCCCGTGCTCGGTGTCGGAGTGACAGGCTCCGGACGTGAACGCATGGGACGGATGATGTGCGCAGATGCCATTCGTGACGAGATCACCGCGCAGGCCCGCGCCGCAAGCCACTGGGTGCCGGAGTCGGACACGGTGTTCGAGATAGGCGGTCAGGACAGCAAGTATATATCGCTCAAGGACGGTCAGGTGACCGATTTTCAGATGAACAAGGTCTGTGCCGCCGGTACAGGCTCGTTTGTCGAGGAGCAGGCCGCCCGCATGGGCATTCCCATTGCCGGCTTCGGCCCTCTTGCGCTCAAAGCTACCCGGCCCTGCGATCTGGGCGAGCGCTGCACGGTGTTCATCGAGACCTCCATCGCTCAGGCGGAGGCTCATGGCGCGTCACAGGCGGATATTGCGGCAGGACTCTGCCACTCCATCGTAAAAAACTATCTGCACAAGGTCGTGGGCGGCAAGCCGGTCGGACAGCACATAGTCCTCCAGGGCGGCGTTGACTACAATCCCGGCATAGTGGCCGCATTCCAGAGCGCCTACGGTGACCGTGTGCGTGTATCGCCCGTGTTCTCCATCTCCGGTGCGTTCGGCGCGGCGCTGCTTGCGAAGGAAGCCGTGGGCGCGGCTCAAAGCAGCTTTCTCGGCTTTGATTTTCCGAGCCAAGAGCGTAAAATTGCCGCCACCAATGAGGAGATACGCCGCAACAAGGCCTTTTACCGCAAGGCAGGCCAGCTGGCGGTGGAGGATTATGACGGCAGCGTCGACCCGCTGAAAAAAACGGTGGGCGTGCCTCTTACGCTTATAATGTTCAAATTCTTCCCCATGGTGAACGCCTTTTTCAAAAACCTCGGCTTCAACGTGATGCTGTCCCACCCGACGAACGAGGAGACCATCATGCTCTCTCAGCAGTATGCTCAGGGCGAGACCTGCTATCCCGTGAAGCTCATCTACGGCCACATGATGCAGCTTGCCGAGCAGGGCGTGGACTATATTTTCCTGCCGTCCATTCACACGATACGTCATCCGCACTCGCACGCCGTGCACAACTACGCATGTCCATATATGCAGATGGCCGCCAAGGCGGTGTTTGACACGCTTGGACTGGAAAAACGGGGCATTAAGCTGCTCAGCCCCATTCTTGATCTCGACCTCGGAGCTCAGATGATGGGCCTTGCCATGCTGGATGTCGGAAAATCGCTGGGCTTTTCAAAGCCCCGCTGCCTGCCGGGCCTGCTCAAGGGAGCAATGGCGGTCAAGAAATACACCGAAGGCGTGGAGGGACTCGGACGCGAGATGCTGTCCTCCCTGAAGCCGGAGGACAAGGTGCTGGTGCTCATCACCCGCAATTACGGAATTTCAGACCCGGTGCTCAACATGGGAATTCCCGAGATCCTGCTTTCACGCGGCTACAAGGTCATGACGCTGGGACATCTGCCCGGCATGGATCTGGATATCTCGGCCGATTATCCGCACATGTACTGGCCCTTCGGCGACCATGTGCTGTCCGGCATAAAGCTGATAGCAAATCATCCGAATCTGTACGCCGTGTATCTTACCAATCACGGCTGCGGTCCGGATACGCTGCTTTCGCATCTTGTGCGCGAGGAAATGGGCGATAAGCCTTATTTGCAGATCGAGGTGGACGAGCATTACTCCCGCGTTGGCGTTATCACCCGTGTGGAGGCGTTTTTAAACAGCCTGTCACATCGTCCGCCTGCGGAGCTTCCGAAAAACTTCAATATCCTCAATGTGGCGATGCACCCGACGAATATTCAGGAAAAGCCCGATAAAAACCGCCGATTGCTGATACCGAATCTCGGCGAATACACGCCGTATCTTGCGGAATATTTCACCCGTCAGGGCATAAATGCCGAGGCAATGCCGCCGTTTGACAGGGAAACGCTCGCTCTCGGCCGTGCAGAAATGAACTCAAAGGAGTATCTGCCTCTTCCCATGCTCGTGGGCGCCTGTCTCCAGGCCATCGAGAAAAACGGCGGCGACGCCGGTCTGCAATTTCTCATTCCCTACGGCTACGGTGCCGATGCTGACGGTCAATACGCAAGAGCGGTGCGCTCCATTCTTGACAGGCGGGGTTATACTGAATGTGGGATCGTTTCCCCGATCATGGAGGAGCTCTCCGAAAAAGCCGCAGATCCGGAGCTTCTCATGCGCGCCGTGCTTACGGGCGACCTGGTATATGCACTGCCGGCCGGCAGCCGCAGTCAGCTCAGACCGGAGCACATTCCCGATAAGGACGGACTGCTTGCTCTGGCAAAGCTCATTCCGGCAGATGACAGGGCCTTGGCCGCCGTGGGTACGCCCATGTGCCTGACAAGCCTTGACGAGGGGATTTTGTCCGCACTCGAGAACGAGGGTAAGACCGTTCGCCGTATGCCGCTGAGCGAAATGCTGTGGTTTTTGTGGCGTGATAACGGCAAGCGCGCCGACCGGTCGCTGTTGGACGCCGTTTCGGCGGAAACCGGCTGTGCCGGCCTGTTCTCCGAGGATCCTGACGGCCTGTTTGACGTGGCGCAGGCACGGCTTGACGGCTTTGCCGGTGCAAACGGCCGGTATCGCTATGCAAAGGCCGTTCAGATGGGCGAGCATGCCGCGGCGGTGCTGACGCTTTCGCCGCGCTACGAAAACACCGAAATGGTGCTCAGCCTGCGGGGAATTGCACAAAACTGTCCGGCTCCGCTGTATGAGCTGTCTCTCGACGGCGACTGGGATGAAGCGGGCAGGTCGCGGCTGCGCTCGTTCCTGTATTACTGCTGAATTGGAGGAAAATTAAATGCAGAATTTCATCAAAAACATTGATCATGAAACCGTTCTCAAGCTCACAGACCTCGTTTCGGTTCAGACCGGACAGGTGGTAAGCAAGACCCTTACGCAGAACAAGGCGGTCAGCGTGACGCTGTTTGCCTTCGACAAGGGCGAGGAGATCAGCACTCATGAATCCGTCGGCGACGCAATGGTCACGGTCCTTGAGGGTGTCGGCCGCTTTATCGTCGGCGGAGTGCCTCACATCGTAAAGGCCGGTGAGACACTCGTCATGCCCGCCAATATCCCCCACGCTGTTTACGGTGAGGAGGCCTTCAAATGGCTGCTGACCGTAGTTTTCCCCAACGGCTTTGAAATTTGATTGAGCGCAGAATAATCCCTGAATTGCAAGGATTTCGGTAAAAGCACTTTGAAATTTTCAAAAATGCTCGGCGGAAAAGCGCAGTTAAAAAGTCCCCGGTGAGTAAATGCTCACCGGGGACTTGCTCTATGGTTCATTTTATGTTTCGGATCTTTCTTACATTGGAGTTCATCAGATGCCTCCCGAAGTTTCTATAGACAAAGGCCTTGAACTGCGACATTTCCTGACCGTGTTCTTTCAATAGCTCGTCCGGGTTGTCATAGATGCCGAAGTCCTGATTGATGCCCTCACTCTGGATATAGGTGTTATTGCGGTCGAAATCAATCACAGGATGATGGAGATCCCGCACCGCCACGCCGTAGCCGCAGAATGCGCCGGTGCAGTCGTGGTTTGCGGCCTGAAGCTTCTCCAGATACGGCTTATCCAGAATAAACGCCTCCAGTTCATACCAAACGCCGTCAAGATATACCTCTACCCAGCTGTGAAACACATTTTTCGGAGCAAGGATATATACAAGCCCGGTCATTGCGCCCTTTTGCAGCCTTTTGTCGATGGTGAAGCCGTGGACGCGGCAGGGAATACCACACCCTCGCAGCAGTGCCATAAACAGCGTCCCTTTGGTGTTGCACTGGCCGTAGCCGTCAGCAAGTACCTTGGAGGCAGGTATGCTGTCATCGGTATTGTAGCCGAAGAATATCTCGTCACGGACATAGTTATAGATCGCTTTGATGCGTTCAAATTCTCCCAGCGAACGCCAGCCGCGCTGTTCGATCAAATTTTGTATCGCCGGAGCGGAGAAATCCAGCATCGGCGTTTTCGTCAGGTATTTTTCCATGACTCACCCTCACTCTTTCAAAAACGGCAGCTCCGGCAGTCGGTTTTCTTCCATGACTGAACGAAGCATCGCCGCAAAGCCTTCCGGGTCGCGGATCTGGAACTGCATGTGGTTATAGCCCTCGAACACCGGATAATTGCCCTGTGGATACGCTTGCATGACTGCATCGCGGTACTTATAGTGCTCCTCGATACTTCCGAACTCAAAATAAATGCACCTTTGCAGATCCTCGGGCAGCGGAGGGAATGGCTTAGCTTCAAGACTGTCCGCCAGCTGACGGCGAAGATTGCTGTAGGTCAGGTTCTTTCCGGCAACGATGAAATATGGCTTTATCGTTTCGTCATCACACCAGAGTATCTTCCCCAGTGTTTTTCCTTTTGACCAGTACAGGTTTTTTATGGCGAGATACAGAAATGGCGTCATGATGCGCCGAGTGCCTTTTCCGATCTGCGCAAACTGCCCTCCGTCGAAGAAAACGTGATCAACTGAATTTTCAGCGCTTGCAAGAAATGCCGTAGCTAAATCTGCGCCAATCGAGGACGCGACGACAAGTGCCAGCCGCTCAATACCGTTTTCCCGCAGAAACTCATCGACCTGCCGTACCTCGTCGGCTTTGCTGATGTATCGCTGCCCCTCGCAGTAGACCGTCGAGGTCGGCATGATGCAGAAATACTTTTCCTGCAAATGCTTTGCCACCGGCTCGCTGCTGTTACCCGTAACGCCCATGGCGTGGAAAAACAGCACGGCAGGGTTCTCTTTATTTCCTATGGTTTGGACTTGCATAAATCACGCCTTCTTTCATATCAGTGTAACGACCCACGCGCTCAGCGCGGCGACGGCGGCAAACAGCGGAATGCCCCGCACGAAGGAGCCGATGAGCTTTGTCGGGTCTTGGTAAATTGCCTTATCCGGCAGGAAGGAGAAGCGGATGCGTTTTGTATTGCGCCACCAGAGCAGGTCGATGACCAGAAGGTCAAACAGCCCCAGCCCCTCGCCGAGGATAATAAAATACCAGAACGCAGAGAGATAACTGTCAAAGTTGAGAATGCCCTTAAAGCCCAGTCCCAGTGCGGAAAATACCACGGTGAAAAGAATAAGATTACCTATCAAAATTGAGGGTATGGACTTCTCCTTCGGAGCCTCAGCGAGCTTTTCGCGCACGATTGACTGCACCGCGTTTGGGTATGAGCGCAGACCGGCGAGATTTTTCTTATCGGTTCCCGTGCACAGAAAGCATATGCCCCAGTACAGGAACCAGAATGCGGGTATAATGAGCCATTTCATTGCTGTTTTGCCTCCATCCAAGCTTTTATCGCAGCTTTCATTCGGCGGTATCCTTCCGCTTCTTTTTTTGCGTTGCCGAGCAGCAGGATGATCGCCGAGCCAGTTAGCAGCAGCTAACTTTCTCGTTTTCAAAAAGCCGCATTTCTGCGGACTGCTGATATTATACTGTGCTTTTGGCGTATTTGCAATAGGCCGGAGAGAAAACTGCAACAAAATACCGCCGCGATCATGCGATCGCGGCGGTATTTTCTGGACGTCAGTATTCAAAGCTGCCGCGGTATACCTCGGTAGCGTCACCGAGCAGACTCACTCCGCTGTCGGTGTAGTTTACGGTCATTTCACCGCCGAGCAGGCTCACGGTAACGTCGCTGCCCTTGTCGCAGTAGCCTGCCTCGCAGGCTGCTATGACCGCAGCGCAGGCACCGGTACCGCAGGCAAGCGTCTCGCCGCTGCCGCGCTCCCAAACGCGCATACGCAGTGTGTTTTTGTTCACGACGCGCACAAACTCCGTGTTGATCCTCTCGGGGAAGGCGGGGGAGAACTCAAACATCGGGCCTATCTTATCGAGCTCAAGTGCGTCTATCGCGTCGCAGAACACTACGCAGTGGGGGTTTCCGACCGCCACGCAGCTCACGAGATATTCCTTTCCACCGACGGTGAGCGGATAGTTTATCATTTTTTCGCTGCTGCATACCGCCGGTATCTTTTCGGCGCGCAGCTCCGCACTGCCCATATCGACGAGTACAGAGCTCACCTTGCCGTCGCGCACGAACAGACGCAGGCGGTGTATGCCGCTGCATGTTTCGACGCTGATATATTCTCTGCGGATATATCCCTCGTCGTACATGTATTTGCCTACGCAGCGGATGTTGTTTCCTGCCATCTTGCCCTCCGAGCCGTCACGGTTGAACGAGCGCATTTTCACGTCCGCCACGCTTGAGCTTTCAATGAGCACTATGCCGTCGCCGCCTATGCCGTAGTGCGGCTGGCAGAGGCTTACGCACAGCGATTCGGGGCAGCTGATGCTGTTGTCAAAGTTTTCGATGAAAATATAGTCGTTGCCGCAGCTGTGCATTTTCGTGAAGCCTATGCGGCGGCGCCACTTGCGCATGGCGTTTATATCGACAAGCTCGGTGCTGCTCTGGCTGTAGCGGCTCTCCATCATCTGCGCGAGAGCATTCGCCGTGTCAAGCGAGGTCAGGCAGGGAATGCCCAGCTGCATCGCGCGGCGGTGCAGGGAGATGTAGTCGCCCATAGTCGCGTCCTTGACGGCACCCGTGTAGATGATGTAGCACAGCTCACCGCTTTCCATGAGGCTGTGCAGTTCGCCGCTCTCGGTCGCGTTGTGAACGGACGTTACCTCTATGCCGAGGTCAGCTATAGCCTCCGCCGTGCCGACGGTAGCATACAGCTTCATACCCATCTGGTAGAAGCGGCGCGCAAGCGAGATTATATCCTGATAGTCGTTTGTTTCAACGCTCAGCAGAACGCCCGGACGGCTGCCGCCGTGCAGCGAGGGTACGCGGAAGCCCGCCGCGGTAAGACCCTTGAACAGCGCCTCGGCCAGTGTTTTGCCTATGCCGAGTACCTCGCCCGTGGACTTCATCTCGGGGCCGAGAATGGAGTTTGCGTCGGTGAGCTTTTCAAAGGAGAACACCGGCACCTTGACGGCAAAGTAGGGCGGGGTCTGATGCAGGCCGCTGCCGTATCCGAGATCGCTGAGCTTTGCACCGAGCATGATCTTCGAGGCGAGATCGACCATCGGCACATCCGTTACCTTGCTTATATACGGCACGGTGCGCGATGCACGGGGGTTGACCTCGATGACGTACAGCTCGTCCTGATATATGAGGTACTGGATGTTTACGAGTCCCTTAGTGCCCAGAGCGAGTGCAAGCTTCTGCGAGCAGGCGCATATCTTGTCAAGATCCTTGTCGCTGAGATTATACGGGGGATACACGGCTATCGAGTCGCCGCTGTGAACGCCGGCGCGCTCTATATGCTCCATGATGCCGGGGATGAGCACGCTCTCGCCGTCGGAGATGACGTCCACCTCTATCTCGGTGCCGGGCATGTACTTGTCAACGAGCACGGGATTTTCGATGCCGCCGGAGAGTATGGTGTTCATATACTTCTCGGTTTGCTCCGGCGAACGGGAAATGGTCATGTTCTGACCGCCTATGACGTAGGAGGGACGCAGCAGCACGGGATAGCCGAGCGTCTGAGCCGCGTCAAGCGCTTCCTGAAGGCTGTTTACGCCGAAGCCCTTGGGACGGCTTATGCCGAAGCTTTCAAGCAGCGCATCGAAGCGGCTGCGGTCCTCGGCAATGTCGATGCTTTCGGCCGAGGTGCCGAGAATGGCGATGCCGGATCTGTCGAGAAACTGCGTGAGCTTTATGGCCGTCTGGCCGCCGAAGGCCACGACGACGCCCACTGGATGCTCGACGTTTATGATGTTCATGACATCCTCCGGCGTGAGCGGCTCGAAATAGAGCCTGTCGGCGGTGTCGTAGTCGGTGGATACCGTTTCGGGGTTGTTGTTTACGATGACGACGTCATAGCCCATCTCGCGCAGCGTCCATACGCAGTGCACGCTGCTGTAGTCAAACTCGATGCCCTGGCCGATGCGTATCGGTCCCGAGCCGAGCACCATGACGACGGGCTTTCCGCTGCGTCCGAAGGAGCGCGCTTCGCAGACCTTTTCGCAGCAGGAATAGAAGTACGGCGTCTGCGCGTCAAATTCCGCGCCGCAGGTATCGACCATTTTGTAGCTCATGTGAAATTCCGGCAGCCTGTCCGCTCCGCTGAGCCTTTTGAGAGCATCATCCGTATATCCGAGATTTTTGCCGCGAATGTAAAGCTCATCGCTCATGCCGGCGTCAAGCTCTGCTTCGTAGTCGGCAAGTACCTTCAGCTTGTTAAGAAACCACAGGTCGATCCTTGTTATGTCATGTATCGTCTCAAGCGTGATGCCTGACTTTATCGCCTCGAACACCGTGAATATCCGCCTGTCGTTCTGCTCTGCAAGGCGCTCGAGCACGGGCTTTGCGTTCAGCGGTGCAGCATTGAGCGTGTCGAGAGATATCTCCGCGCCGCGCACGGCCTTCATAAGCGCCATCTCAAAATTGGGCGCTATGGCCATGACCTCGCCGGTGGCCTTCATCTGGGTGCCGAGCTTGCGGCTCGAGCCTGCGAACTTGTCAAACGGCCACTTGGGCAGCTTCACGACAACGTAGTCGAGCGTGGGCTCAAAGCAGGCGCAGGTCTTGCCGGTAATATCGTTTTTAATCTCATCGAGCGTATAGCCGAGAGCTATGCGCGTGCTGATCTTCGCTATCGGGTAGCCGGTAGCTTTTGATGCCAGAGCAGACGAGCGTGAAACGCGGGGGTTTACCTCAATAACGGCGTACTCGAAGCTGTCGGGGTTGAGGGCAAACTGGCAGTTGCAGCCGCCGACGATGCCGATCTCGGATATGATATCCAGTGCCGCGGAGCGCAGCATCTGATACTCCTTATCCGCCAGCGTCAGCGCCGGAGCCACGACTATCGAGTCGCCCGTGTGTATGCCGACAGGGTCGAGGTTTTCCATCGAGCAGACGGCAATGACGTTGCCTGCACTGTCGCGCATGGTCTCAAATTCTATCTCTTTCCAGCCGGAGATGCATTTTTCGACGAGTATCTGCGTAATGGGGGACATGTCCAGACCGCTTTTTGCGATAATGCGCAGCTCGTCCTCCGTTTCGGCAATGCCGCCGCCGCTGCCGCCGAGTGTGAACGCCGGGCGCACGATAACGGGATAGCCGATCTCGGCGGCAATCTTCAGCGCCGTATCGAGGTCGTCTGCCGTAGCCGAGGGGATGAGCGGCTGACCCATCTCCTGAAGCGTCTCTCGGAACAGCTCGCGGTCCTCGGCCTTGTCTATTGCGTCAATGTCCGTGCCGAGCAGGCGCACGCCGTATTTTGCAAGCGTTCCGTCGCGGCTCAGCTGCATCGCTATGGTGAGACCCGTCTGCCCGCCGAGGCCCGCCAGCAGACTGTCAGGACGCTCCTTTTCAATTATGCGCGCAACGGTCTGCGCAGTGAGCGGCTCGAGATATATCTCGTCTGCAAGCTGCTTGTCGGTCATTATGGTCGCGGGGTTTGAGTTTACGAGCACAACGTTTATGCCCTCCTCGCGGAGTATGCGGCAGGCCTGTGCGCCCGCGTAGTCAAATTCGGCCGCCTGACCGATGACGATAGGGCCCGAACCTATGACCAGTACCTTGTGTATGCTTTTGTCCTTAGGCATCCTGAGCACCTCCCATCAAAGCCATCATGGCAATGAAGCGGTCGAAAAGAAATTCCGTGTCCTTGGGTCCCGAGCAGGCCTCGGGATGGAACTGCACGGTAAAGCAGTTCATGCCGGGGTACTCCAGACCCTCGCAGCTTCCGTCGTTTGCGTTTGCGAATATCTCGCGTGCCGTGCCGCGCAGGCTTTCGCTGACGACGGCGTAGCCGTGGTTCTGGCTGCTTATATACGTCCTGCCGCTGTCGGGCGTGTGCACGGGCTGATTTCCGCCGCGGTGGCCGTACTTGAGCTTTACGGTTTTGCCTCCCATGGCAAGCGCCGTGAGCTGATGCCCCAGGCAGATGCCGAATACGGGCATTTTTCCGATAAGCTTTTTTATCTGCGCAATGCAGTAGACGTTCTCCTCGGGGTCGCCGGGACCGTTTGAGAGCATGAGCCCGTCATGACCGCCGGAGAGTATCTCCCCGGCCGAGGCGGTGCAGGGATAGACCGTCACCTCGCAGCCGCGCTTGTTCAGGCAGCGGATGATGTTCTTTTTTGCGCCGTAGTCGATGAGTGCGACGGAATAGAGCTTTTCTCCTGCGGCGGGGACGCTGTATTTCTGCTTGCAGCTGACCCCGGCGACAACGCCGGAAACGGCGTATGCGTTTATCGCGTCAAGGCTCGACGGGGGAGAAGAGCAGATGCTCGCGTTGACAACGCCGTTTTCGCGTATAAGTCTTGTTATCTCGCGCGTATCGACCCCGCATATGCCGGGAATGCCGTTATCCTTCAGAAATTTATCCAGCTCGTACTCGCTGCGGAAGTTCGACGGCGTATCGCACAGCTCACGCACGACGTAGCCCTTCGCTGCGGGCGCACCCTCGAAGTCCTCGGGGATAACGCCGTAGTTGCCGATGAGAGGGAAGGTCTGCATTATTATCTGTCCCGCGTAGCTCGGATCGGTGAGCGTTTCGAGATAGCCGACCATGCCCGTTGTAAATACCAGCTCGCCGATGCAGTCTCCGGCTGCGCCTATGCGCCGTCCCTCATAGACCTCACCGCTGCCGAGCACCAAATATGCTTTTTCCATAGCGCCCCTTTATACCAACGTCGCCGCAATAACGGCCTTTATCGTGTGCATCCTGTTTTCGGCTTCGTCAAAGACGATCGACTGCGGCCCTTCAAATACGCCGTGGGTGACCTCCATGCAGTCTAGACCGAACTTCTTCTGTATCTCGCGGCCGGTCTCGGTCTCAAGGTCGTGGAATGCCGGCAGACAGTGCATGAAGCGGCACTGCTCTCCCGCGTTTTCCATGAGCTTTTCGTTTACCTGATACGGCAGAAGCTTTGCTATCCTGTCGGCCCAGACCTCCTCGGGCTCACCCATGGATACCCAGACGTCGGTGTAGATAACGTCGGCGCCCTTCGTTGCGCTCATGGGATCCGTGTCAAACTCCAGAACGGCGCCTGTCTCGGCGGCGATAGCCTGACACTGCTCAACGAGTGTGGGATCCTGGAAATAGCCCTCGGGCGCGCAGGTGACAAGATGCATGCCCATCTTCGCGCAGCCGACCATCAGTGAATTGCCCATGTTGTAGCGCGCATCGCCCATGTATACGAACTTTATACCCTCAAGCTTTCCGAAATGCTCGCGTATGGTAAGAAAATCTGCGAGTATCTGCGTGGGATGGAACTCGTTTGTAAGCCCGTTCCACACGGGTACACCCGCGTATTCTGCCAGCGCCTCGACACGCTCCTGACCGTAGCCGCGGTACTCTATGCCGTCAAACATCCTGCCGAGCACACGCGCGGTGTCGGCGATTGATTCCTTCTTGCCTATCTGCGACGACTTGGGATCGAGGTATACCGGATGTATGCCGAGGTCGGCCGCCGCGACCTCAAAGGAGCAGCGTGTCCTTGTCGAGGTCTTTTCAAAGATCAGAGCTATGTTTTTGCCCTCGCAGATCCTGTGCGGCACTCCGGCCTTTTTCTCGGCCTTGAGCTTTGCCGCGTATGTGAGAAGCCAGTCGATCTCCTCCGGAGTGAAGTCAAGCAACTTCAGAAAATTCTTGTGATAAAACGGATTCATATTGCCCTCCCAGTGTAAAATTACAGAACCTTTGCCAGAAACGAGCGCAGACGCTCGCATTTGGGTGCGCCGAATATCTCGTCGGGCGTGCCCTCTTCGGCGATAACGCCGCCGTCAAGAAACAGCACGCGGTTGGATACCTCGCGCGCGAAGCCCATCTCGTGGGTAACGACGACCATCGTCATGCCGCTTACCGCCAGCTCCTTCATAACGTCGAGCACCTCGCCGACCATTTCCGGGTCGAGTGCCGAGGTGGGCTCGTCAAAGAGCATGACATCCGGCTCCATGCACAGTGCGCGTACTATGGCAACGCGCTGCTTCTGACCGCCGGACAGCTGATTCGGCCATGCGTCGGCACGGTCGGCAAGACCTATGCGAGCCAGCAACTCCATGGCCTTTTTCTCCGCCTGCTCCTTCGTCGCCTTTTTGAGCATTACGGGCGCGCAGGTGAGATTGTCGAGCACCGTCATGTGCGGAAACAGATTGAACTGCTGGAACACCATGCCCATTTTCTGACGGTGCTTATTGAGATCGACGTTTTTGCCCGTCAGCTCGCAGCCCTCGAAAAGAATGCTGCCGGAGCTCGGCTTTTCAAGAAGATTGAGGCAGCGCAGAAACGTCGATTTGCCGGAGCCCGACGGGCCTATGATGCATATGACGTCGCCCTTTTCTATCTCGAGGTTTATGCCGTTTAAAACCTGCGTCCCGTTAAAGGATTTGCACAGATCAGTGACGCTTATCATTTGCCGACAGCCTCCTTTCGACCCTGCCGAGCAGCTTCGAGAGGAGCAGAACGAGCAGAAAATAGGTCAGAGCTACGATGAGCAGGGGATTGACCGCGTCGTAGGTGTTGTTCCTTACAAGGTTTCCGGCGCGGGTGAGGTCAACGACCGCAACATAGCCGGCAACGGCGGTCTCCTTGAGCAGCGCTATGAGCTCATTGCCGATGGCCGGCAGGATATAGCGTATTGCCTGGGGAAAGATTATCTTGCGCGTTGCCTGAAGCCGCGACATGCCGAGACTTCGCCCGGCCTCCATCTGCCCGACGTCAACGGCGTTTATGCCGCTCCTTATGAGCTCTGCCATATACGCGCCGGAGTTTATGCCGAAGGTCAGGATGCCGACGGTGATGCCGTCAGCCTTCGTGAGGATGATGAAAAAGAAGATAAGCAGCAGAACGACGACGGGAACGCCGCGGATAACCGTGACGTAAACGTCGCACAGCCATGCCAGGGGTTTGAGCGCCTTTACATCCTCCGAACAGTATTTTATCACCGCTATAAGCATACCGATAACGACGCCTATAAGCAGTGCTCCGAGAGTGATGATAATGGTGTTGCCGAAGCCCTCGACCATCATCTTCCAATAGTTCGTGTCAATAAACGTTTCGCGCAGCTTAGCAAGCCACTCGGTGAAGAAAAGCATGTATACGCCTCCGCTTCGTGTAGTTTTCAAAGCGTGTTATTTTTACACGCTCAGGGGCAGAAGCTTTGCTTCTGCCCCTGCTTGACAAAAAAGTACCACGGGGGACTTTTTTGTCTGCACTTTTCCGCCGGGCATTTTGAAAAATTCAAAATGCTTTTACCGAGATCCTTGAAATTTCAAGGATCTCGACGGCGGTTCATCAAACTCGAGGCGGGCCTTGCCCCCTCGGGCTCCCCCGCTGCGCGGATTTCTTCACACAGCACGGTTTTTGACAGTCTGGGGCAGAAGCTTTGCTTCTGCCCCCAATAAGCCTGTTTTTTTTTAGTTTTATGAGTTTGCGGGGGAGGTGTACGGAGCCTCGTACTTCTCGAAGATGGAAGCTACCGTGCCGTCGGATACGAGCTCGGAGAGAATGGAGTTTATCTCTTCAACGAGGTCCTCGCTGCCGAAGCTGAATGCAAATGCGTAGGGCTCGGTGGTCATTGCCTCGTCGAGGATGACGAGCTTGCTGCCGCCGGCCGCATTATAGACCTTGACCATGTCGGCAGCCGTGAGGTCGTCGATTACCCATGCATCTACCTTGCCGCTTGTGAGCGCTGTCTGCGCGTCGCTGTTGGCTGCAAAGGAGCTTACGTCATAGCCGTTTTCCATGCAGAAGCTCTCTGCCGTGGTGCCGGTCTGGACGGATATCTTCTTGCCCTCAAGGTCTGCCTTGCAGGTGATGTCGCTGCCCTCGGTGACTACGATCGCCTGCTCTGCGAGGCAGTAGGGATCGGTGAAGAGAACGTTCTTCTGACGCTTTTCGGTGATCGAGATGCCGGACACGCCGACGTCATACTTGCCTGCCTGAACGCCGGGGAGTACGGAGTCGAAGTCCATCTGGTTGATCTCAAGCTCAACGCCGAGCTTGTCGCAGATGAGATTGAGTATCTCTATCTCAATGCCGTCGACGCTGCCGTCTTCGGAGAGAGATTCAAACGGGGGAAAATCGGGGCTGGTGGCAATGCTGAGTTTACCGGCAGCCTTTACCTTCTCAAGCGCCGACTCGCTGTCACTGCTGCTGCCGCTGTCGCTGCCGCAGCCGGCAAGCAGGGCGCATATCATCAAAACGGATAAGATAAGAGCAACTGTCTTTTTCATGATTCGCAGCTTCCTTTCAGAATATTGTTAACGTAGTCTATCTGTTCCCGGAGCCTCGCGGGGCCGCCCTCGCTCGTGCGCCTTTTTACGCACTCTACGAGATCAATGGCCTCGTATACGTCCTGCTCGAACAGCTCACTGTATTCTTTGTAGCTTTCGATGGGGAGCTCTTCAAGCACCGAACCGGTCTTTATGCAGTCGCCGACGATAGAGCCTACGATCTTATAGGCGCTGCGGAAGGGGAGACCCTTTCTGACGAGGTAATCGGCAAGATCGGTGGCGTTTATAAAGCCCTTCTGCGCGGCCTTGCGCATCGCGTCGGGCTTTGCGGTCATGGTCTTTATCATGCCTGTCATGACCGGAAGGCACATCGAAACGGTGTCGCATGCGTCGAATACGCCCTCCTTGTCCTCCTGCATATCCTTGTTGTATGCCATAGGAAGACCCTTGAGCACAGTCAGCATTGCCATGAGGTCGCCGTAAACGCGGCCTGTTTTGCCGCGGATGAGCTCCGCCATATCGGAGTTTTTCTTCTGCGGCATGATCGAGGAGCCTGTCGTGTAGGCATTTGACAGCTCGACAAAGCCGAATTCCCAGCTCGTCCAGAGTATGAGCTCCTCGGAAAGGCGCGACAGGTGCATCATAAGTACCGACAGCGCACTGAGAAGCTCGACACAGAAATCACGGTCGGAAACTCCGTCGAGCGAGTTCATGCATATGCCGTCGAAGCCGAGGGCCTTTGCCTCCGAGCGCCTGTCGGTCGGGTAGGTGGTTCCGGCGAGGGCGCAGCAACCGATGGGGCTCTGATTCATGCGCCGGCGGCAATCGGAAAGCCTGTCAATGTCGCGCAGCAGCATCATGGCATAGGCCATAAGGTGATGCCCGAAGGTGATCGGCTGCGCTCTCTGCAAATGGGTGTAGCCCGGCATTATCGCGTCGCCGTATTCCTGGGCTCTGTCGCTGAGCGCTTCGATGAGTTCTCTTATCTGCGACGATATGCTGTCGCACTGTCCGCGCAGGTACATTCTCATGTCGAGTGCGACCTGATCGTTTCTGCTGCGCGCCGTATGAAGCTTTTTGCCCGTGTCGCCGAGCCGCTCCGTGAGCACCTGCTCGACGAACATGTGTATATCCTCACAAGTGAGGTCAAATTGCAGTTTGCCGGAGTCGAGATCGTCCAGTATTCCCTGGAGGCCGTCAATAAGCGCCCCGGCATCGTCACTGCCTATTATTCCGGCGGCGCCGAGCATGGCGGCGTGAGCCATGCTGCCGGTGATATCCTGCCTGTAGAGGCGGCAGTCAAATGGAATGGATGAGTTGAAATCATCTGCCAGACTGTCGGTGCTGCCGTCCGTACGTCCGGCCCAAAGCTTAGCCATGCCCGGTCACTTCCTTGCTTATCTGCTGATTAAAGCTTGCCCTGCTCGCGGAGAGCCTCGACCTTGGTCGGCATGCCCCAGAGGTTGATGAAGCCTGCTGCCTGAGCCTGATCGTAGTCGCTCTCGCCGAAGGTGACGAGCTGCTCACTGTAGAGGGAGTAGGGGCTGGTGGTACCGGCGGGGATGATATTGCCCTTGTAGAGCTTGAGCTTGACAGAACCGGTGACGTACTTGTTCGACTCGTTTGCGAAAGCGACGAGCGCGTCGGTAAGAGCGGAGTACCACTTGCCGTTGTATATCTGATCCGCCAGAACGATGGCGAGCTTTTTCTTCTCGTGCAGGGTGTCCTTATCGACGGTCAGCATTTCGAGCTGCTCATGCGCGAAGTAAAGAATGGTGCCGCCCGGGGTTTCGTAAATGCCGCGGTCCTTCATGCCGACGAGGCGGTTTTCGACTATGTCGATTATGCCGATGCCGTTTGCACCGCCCAGGACGTTGAGCTTTTCAATGATCTTGCTTGCCTTCATCTTCTCGCCGTCAACGGCTACGGGAACGCCCGCTTCAAAGTCAATGGTGACATAGGTGGGAGCATCGGGAGCCTGCATCGGGGAAACGCCCATCTCGAGGAAGCCAGGCTTGTCGTAATCCGGCTCGTTTGCGGGATCCTCGAGGTCAAGGCCCTCATGGCTCAGATGCCACAGGTTCTTATCTTTGGAGTAGTTGGTCTCGCGGCTGATCTTCAGAGGAACGTTGTGAGCCTCGGCGTAGTCGATCTCCTCGTCCCTGGACTTTATATCCCACTCGCGCCACGGAGCAATGATCTTCATATCGGGAGCAAAGCGCTTGATGGCGAGCTCGAAACGGACCTGGTCGTTGCCCTTGCCGGTAGCGCCGTGAGCGATCGCGTCGGCGCCCTCGGCGATTGCTATCTCTGCCAGCTTCTTGCCGATGACAGGACGTGCGAATGCGGTACCGAGCAGGTAGGTCTCATACTTTGCATCCATCTTCATTGCGGGGATGATGACCTCATCGACCATCTCATCGACAAGATCGGCAACGATGAGCTTGCTTGCGCCGGTCTTTATCGCTTTTTCCTCAAGACCCTCAAGCTCGTCGGCCTGACCGACGTTGCCTGCCACGGCGATGATCTCGGGATCATTGTAGTTTTCCTTCAGCCAGGGAATGATTATGGAAGTATCAAGACCGCCGGAATATGCCAATACGACTTTCTTTATGTCCTGTTTATTCATTATACAAGTGCCTCCTTGAATATTTATGCACTTATTATACATCCTAATGCATGAAAGTCAAGCTTTTTCCGTGCATGTATTCATAATTATCGAATTTGCCATATACATGCCCCTAAGGCGGCTCCCGTTTGTAAAATACGCACATCAAATACGCTCAGCAGCCTGCACAGTTAACAAAATATATTTGAAATACAGGCAGGGCGATGATATAATGCTGCTGAAAATAATGAATAAAGGAGTATAAGAATGAAAAAAACCGTCATGGCAGTACTGCTTGCCGCGCTTATTATATTCAGTCTGTGCGCCTGTTCATCGGATAAGACAGTAGCGCATATAACGTTAGAAGACATGGACAGCTTAACGCTGACCGAGATACCGTCCAACAGCGTGAACTTTTCAACGTCCGGCAATACGATAAACATCACCGTCGAAAAAGACGGGGACTACAGCTTTACCCTGGAGGACGGGGACGGCCAGGAATACTCATTCACCCTGCAGTATCAGAACGGAGAGGCGAGCCTCCTTCACGATAACGGCATTAACGTCAGCATGACTGTTGACTGACACGAGTCAAAAATGAAAACGGCGAAGATTTAAAACGAATCTTCGCCGTTATTTTTTTGCTTTTAAATCAAAACGTCAGCTCGTCCACGGTCGGGATGAGGCGTGCGAGTTCGCTGCGGTAATACTCTATGAGCCCTTCGCGGTTGGGCTCGCTGCGGCGTATCGTGCGGCGCAAAAGCCGCATATAGCCGATGATCCTGGCCTTGTCTTCGACCTCCTTGAGCCTTTCTGCGTCCTCGGTTCCGAGATACATGGCAAGTGCTCTGCGCCAGAACTCCGTGCCGACCTCGTAGGGAATGCCGATGAAGCGCTCCATCTCCGAATGGTCAAGCTCAGAGAAGCCGCCGTAGGCGTTGAACATTGAGCCGAGCTCGAATATGGGATGCCCCATGCAGAGCGTGTCCATATCGATAAGCAGCGCCTCGCCGTCGCGCACCATGATGTTGTTGGTGTGGTAGTCGCCGTGCATCATCGTGTTCCGCTCGGGCACGGCCTGCACCATGGCGTACAGCTTGCTGCCGAGCTCCTCGGGCAGATGCTCGCGGTCAAATGCCGCCCAGCCGAGCGCGACCTGCTTCATGTCGGGCATCTCGCCGGGCCTGAGCTCGGTCGAGTGTATCTGCTTGAGCATGTCAACGTAGTATTTAAGCGGAGCTTCAAGATGCTCGGGATCATTCTTGATTAGCTTCGACAGGGAGCTTGCCTCCAAAAGCTCCATGACCGTGCCGTAGCTTTCGCCGATGCGCACTACGTCATAGGGGATAGCGGTGTTGATGCCGAGAACCAGAGCCTTTCTTGCCAGCTCGCGCTCGCGCTGTATCTCTGGCAGAGCGTCGGGGTTGAAGTAAAGCTTTACGATCGTCTCCGCGTCGTAGCGGTACACGGCGCCGTTGGCACCTTTACCGATAAGCTCACAGCCGTCAATGGAGAGACGGCGGTACGCCTTCTTTACCGTCATCATCTCGGTGAAGCCGGTCATGTCCAGAACGTCGTATACCTCGGGCGAGACGTTTATGACCGTGAGCCCCGGCTCATCCTTGCGCAGACGCAGCAGAATGCGCAGTCCGGCGCTGGATATGTACTCAAGCTTTTCGGCGTCTATCACGACGGAAGCCCCGGGAGCGGCGGCGCGCGCGGCGTTTACCTGTTTTTCCGCCTCAGATGCGTTTGAAGCGTCGATGCGGCCGTTAAGACAGACGGTCAGAACACCGCCGTTTATATGATATGTAAGCAGCTCAGTCATGTTTATACCTCCGCAAAAATCGTTCTGATAATACTGTCAAGCTCCTGCCATGCCGACGTATCGGAAAGCTCGCTGATGCTCTCTGCAATGCTGCGGTAATACCACGCCTGCTTTGCGGGATCCTTCTGGTTGAAGTCCTGCCAGACGGCGTCGCCTTTTTCTTTCCAGACATGATATATCGAGCGCAGATTGGCGAGCTTATCGCCGAGATAGAGTATCTTTATCTCCCTGTCCCGTGTTTCGGCAAGAATACGCAGTGACTCCGATTTCCGCGTCTTCCAGGTGCTCGCGGCGGGGAGCGGCGGCATCTTGTCCTCGGTCTCCGAGGCGACGAGCTCGGCAACTCTTTTGCCGAAGCGCTCCTCGACCTCGCGCATGGTGATGCCGGCGTCCTCCACAACATCGTGAAGCGCCGCCGCCGCGATGACCTCCTGATTGCTCGTCATCGTGCCGACGATGACGGCGGCCTCCATCGGGTGCAGGATATAGGGGCAGTCCGACTGCTTGCGGCGCATTCCGTCGTGAGCCTCGGCCGCAAAAATAATGGCTCTGGTAGCAAGTTCCGTCATTCGATCACCAGTATATCGGCAAAGCCGGTCATTTCAAGGACGTCCATAACATCGGCGCATACGCTGCTGAGCTTCATGGAACCGATGCGGTTCATTTTCTTCTGGGCAACGAGCAGCACGCGCAGTCCCGCGGAGGAGACATATGTCAGCTCCTTCATGTCGAGGATCAGCACCGTCACATCAGACGGGAGCGCGTCTATCGTTTTTTCAAGCTCCGGAGATGTGATCGTGTCAAGCCTGCCCTTCAGGTGCAGGGTCATCGTTTCGTTGTTGCGTTCCTGATCGATCGTCATTTGTTCAGGCTCCTTTCCAGCTTTTTAGTCATCGTGAGTATGTTTTCTCCGTTTTCACGGGCATAGGTTACAGAGTCCATGGTCTGTTTTACGATATAGATGCCGAGACCGCCGACCTCGCGCTGCTCTGCGCTGAGGGTGATGTCCGGATCGTCCTTGGCCAGAGGGTCGAAGGCAATGCCGCTGTCGGAGATCACGAAGGTAGCGCTGTCGGAGGCATCGTCTATGTCTATGCCGAACCTTGCCGTTCCTTCGCTGCCGGGATAGGCGTAGTGGGCGATGTTCACAAAGACCTCCTCGATGGCGACGCTCACTGCGATGATGAGCTTCATCGAGCAGCCTGCCTTTTCAAGCTCCTCCTCAAGGAAGCCGAGCACCGCGGGAACGTTCTCCTCCTTCGCCTCGAAAACGCGTCCGTGCGCCTCCTGCGCGCCGTTAAAGTCCATGAGCAGCATGGTTATATCATCAAACTGAGCCTCACCGTCGGCGAAGCTTTGCAGCGAGAGCCTGAGCTCCTTGAGCATTTCCTCCGTACCGCAGTGCGCGTGATCGTTCATGAAGTCTCTGAGCCGGTCTTCGCCGTAAAGCCGCTGCTGTGTATCGGTCGTTTCCGTAACGCCGTCGGTGTACAGGAACAGCCGGTCTCCGGGCTTTACGGTAAGGCTGCTCTGACGGTATTTTATATTATCCATACCGGCCAGAACGAGGCCGCTCCGTTCGCGCAGATATTCAAATTCGCCGCCGGCGCGTTTGAGAAGCGGGGGATTGTGCCCGGCGTTTACATATGTAAGCTCGCCGGTCTTTATATCGAGAACGCCCATCCACGCCGTAACGAACAGTCCCGCGTCGTTGCCGTCGCACAGAAGCCTGTTTACCGTCGTGAATACCTCTGAGGGCTCGTTGCCCATCTGGGTGTAGTTTTTTATGAGCGTTTTCGTTATGACCATGAACAGCGCCGCCGGAACGCCCTTGCCGGATACGTCGGCAACGACGAGAGCAAGCCTGTTTTCTCCGATCATGAAAAAGTCGTAGAAATCGCCGCCGACCTCCTTGGCCGGATGCATGAGCGCGTACAGGTCAAATTCGCAGTGCTCGGGGAAGGGCGGAAATATGCAGGGCAGCATATGCGCCTGAATATCCGAGGCGAGCTTGAGCTCGGCGTTTATACGCTCCTTTTCCGCCATGACGTTCTGAAGATTGTCCACATATTTTCCGAGGTCGCGGATCATGGACATGTACGAGCGCGCAAGCTCGCCGACCTCGGTCGAGTCCTTCGCGTAGACCTCGCATTCGCTCAGCAGCCTGCTGCGCTGCAAGTCCGTCGAGTGCCCGGCGTAGTAGCTTCCGGCGATCTTTGCAAGCTTTTCAATCGGACGGGATATCTTCCTTTCGGTAAAGCGCATGAAGCCGATGGAAAGAGCAAAATAGGTGTTCATGGCAAGCGTTTCAAAAAGATATATCCTGCCCAGAACACTGATATCGCCGGTTCCGTACCTGTCGGTCAGGTAGACGGCCGTGCCGACGAGAACGCAGATGCACAGCCCGGTAATGAGCGTGTTGAGTATCATGCGTTCGTTCATCGAAAACTGCACGGGCTTTGTCTCGCCGTCCTCGCGCAGATTTTCCATGTGCATCTGAAGAAGGCTTCCCAGTATCATAAGCGGCGCACCGAAGAGAAGTCCGGCATCAAAGCTGTTTATGAAAAGATACAGGTTATCGAGCGAAATAATATCAGAAACGTTGTACGCATGGTTGAGGATGCTCGTAAACAGCACCGTCAGCAGTGCGTTCATGCCCAGCAGCAGGCAGAATTTAAGTATTCTCGACACGCTGTCGAGCCTGAATTCCTTGCCGCCGCGCTCACGGTTTATTTTCTTCCAGAAGAAATACGCACACATGGCGTAGAGGATCTGCAAAGAGCTGTTTATCGCTGCGTACAGGAGCTCATAGCCTGCGCTCAGGTCACACACAAGATTGCCCGCCGCGCAGCCGAGTGCCGCAGGCCAGCCGAATATCATGCCGAGCACCGGCGTGAGCGCCGCCGTCGGGCGCATCTGCGTAAGCTCCGACGCTGCCGCCCAGATCTTGAACGGCGCCGTGAGCAGTATAAACAGCAGCATGTTCATTGCGAATATGAACAGCACCGCGCGCTTTTTGGTCAGTTTCATTTTCACTGAGGGATTACCTCCTTTTGTCGTCCGTAGGGCAGTTTTGAGGGCTTATTTTTTCTTTTGCTTTGCAAGAGGCACTGCAGGGAACATGCTCAGGCTTTTTGTCATCGCGACCGTAAACAGGATAACTCCGGCCGCCGAGAAAAGCTGCACGCCCCACAGGGTGAGGCCTATGCCGACAAGATCAATCATTATACCGCCGGCGAAGCTCGCTATCAGATAGCCCAGGGTCAGAGCGCTGCCGACTATAGACTGCCCCTTGAGAAATTCGCTCTCGGGCAGAGTATGGGCGACAAATCGTACGCCGGCCGGCACGTAGATGGCATAGCCCGCAAACTGCAGAAGCTCCGCCGCGTACAGCAGGTAAACGTTCGGTGCAAGCATGATGGCCAAGTTCTTTGCCGCCCACATCCAGCCGGCAAATATAAGAAGCTTTCGGTTTCCGACATTGTCGGCAGCACGGCGGTACAGCAGCATCGCGGGAAGCTCCGTCATCGCGGAGATGAACATAGCAACGCCGAGGTCAGAGCTGTCGCCGCCTATGCGGCGTATGACCTGGATGAGATAGGTATCCATAAAGCCGTTTGCCGTTGCAAGGCAGAGCACGCCCGCGAAGAAAATGTAAAACTGCGGATACTCCTTCATGAGTATCTTCTTTTCCGAGGGCTTTACACTGCCGGGCTGACGCTCTTCGAGGTTGGGCGCGTTGAAGGCGAGAACGGCAAAGCACAGCAGGAGGCAGGGAATGATGTACAGCCCCGGCAGGATATTTGTCGTGAATTTCTGTATCAGTATACCGGTCGCAAGGCTCGTGAGCGAAAAGGCCATTGAGCCGCAGCCGCGCGCCGCACCGAAATTTATCCTCGTGCCCCGCTCGTGATAGCCGCGGTACAGGGAGTTTACCGACGACTGCATCGAGGAGTTGAGCGAGTATACAAGAATGTACACTATGCAGAAGACAACACCGCCGAGCGGGAGCAGCAGGAGAGCCGCCGACAGCAGCACGATGAGCACATGCACGGCAAACATTGCCCGCCCCAGCTGAATGCCGGTGCGCTGAACCAAGGAAGCGATAAGGATCTGAAATCCTGCCGAGCCGAGATTGCCGAGGCCGAGGATAACGCCTATCTTTCCGCTGCTGAAGCCGCGGTCGAGCAGATATGTCGATGCAAAGCAGGCGATAAGCGCCAGAGAGCAGAAATACAGCGCCTGAATGACGGCGTAAAACGCCGTTGCATTTCTTTTATTGACGGAGATCATACTTATTTAAATCCTCTTATGCGCGCAGAAAATCAAGGCAGCGCTGCCTGTAATCGGGGGCCTCGTCGTATACGCCGTGGCCGTAGCTTTTATCGTAAAGATACAGCTCGCAGCCGAGGGCCGAGGCTATCTGCTCGGAGCCCTCCGCCGTGACGACTCCGTCGCCCTCAGAGCCTATGACAAGCACGGGACAACTGACCTTTGAAAGCTCGTCATAGCAGTCGAAGGTCCTGCAGGCCCCGGCGAGAATGACAAAGCGCGCGTATTCCTCGTCGCTTATGTTCCGGTTCATGGATATGAGCGTGTCGCGGTAGCTCTCAAGCGTCGCCTCGGAGTAAACGCTGTCAACAAAGCTTTCCAGAAGCTCCGTCTCCTGCTTTGCCTCGGCGAGGCTTATCCATTCGTCCACTATACTATTAAAGTCTTCGTTCGGCTTTGCCAGCGTCGAGCCGAGTATCATTTTATGCACGAGCTCGGGATGATCAATGGCGAGATACTGAGCTATCATGCCGCCCTGAGACGCGCCGAACACGTCGGCGTTCTCAATGCCGAGCGTCTTCATCGCTTTCGCGGTGTCGGTTGCCATGTCGCGCACGGAGTAGCCCTCCGAAATGTTCTTTGCTCTGTCGAAGAGATACACGGTGTATTCATCGGCAAAATCCTTGTACGCCTCCGCTATTGCGTCGGCCGAACCCATCACACTGTGGACCGACAGGCCGGGCAGTATAACAAAGGCCTTTTCGCCGCTGCCGAATACGATATAATCCATTTCCATACCTCCGGAAGAAACCGTTTTTACGCTTGCCGCAGCCGCCGGAGCGGCGGTCGGTTCCACCGTAGCCTCGGGCTGCTTGCCGCTGCTCTGACAGCCTGTGATGCCGAGCAGCATCAGTCCGGCAATAAGCGCCGGGATCAGTTTTTTCATTATATTCTCCTTACTCGGCGGCTCCGCGCTTTTTCACGATGACAATAACAACTGCCGCAATAACTACCACAGCTGCAGCCGCGATGGCGATCGTCTGTGAGGAAACCGATGTGGAATCGGAGCTGCTGCTGTTATCCGCGGCCTCGGGCAGCTTGCCGTATGCGGAAGCGTCCAGCGTCACGGTCAGAGGATCGACCTGCTTGAGCTCGTCTATGACCTCGTGAGTCTCGGGATTTCTGCCGTTTTTCATGGTATTGCTGTTTTTGCTCATGTACCAGCGGACGTCGTTGAGAAGCTGACCGGCATCGTCAAAGGCCTGCTCCTGCACCGAGTTGCAGTAATCGGTTATGTACTGCTTTGCCGCAGCGCTGTCGTCGAGAGAAGCGGCGGTAGAGAGCACGGTCTGCATGCTCTCGGTCATGAGCGTCTCCGCCTGGTGCCAGTATGCGCGCACGGGCTCGCCGTAGATCTTATATGCGCTTTTCTCAACGCCGAGGGTGTTGAGCTCCTTAAAGCGGTAGTAGGGGTAAAGCTGCGTGTCGAAGATACCTGCCTCTTCGGCAGTCTGACTGCGGGCGTAGGGAGCGCTGATGCTCGTCGCAGCGTTTGACACGGGAACGAAAACGCCGTACAGCGCGGGGCCCGTGCTCTCCCAGGTGACGCAGGACATGTCCGCGGGAAGATCCGGGTATATCTGCGCAATGTGCACGCTCAGTGCGGTATCCGTTCCGATAACGCGCATATCCGTGCGGCCGGTCTCGTCGGGGCTGTACTCCGTGCCTTCATAGCGGTTGCGCATGATCTCCATAACGTCAATGAGCGAGACCTTATCGTCTGGCGTAAAGCACAGGGGATAAAGCGAAGTCTTGTCATAATCGCCGTAGGCGGAGGGAGCCATGAGCTGATGTGCTATCCACGTTCTCATGTGCGAATAGTTCGTAACTACCTCGTCGCCGGAGTAGGTAGCCAGCAGATTGAGCTCGCTGTTTTCGCCGTATACCGCAAAGCCGTTGTCCTTCGCAAGGCTCTCAAGCTCCCCGGAGAGTATGCAGTCGTCATAGTCCGACACATATTCGAGGGAAAACTCGTTTCCGAAGGCGCAGACCTTGTCGTCGGGCAGCTTCACCGCTGCGTACTGGTGACCGTTGTACATCTCAATGTACCAGGCCTCCTTCTGGTCGGCGATAAGTGCGATGTTAACCTCGCTGCTGCCGTAGGTGTCGATGAGAGACAGCAGTACCTCAACGCCCTCTCTGGCGGTAGCGCTCTGGCAGGTCACGAGATCGACGGCCGTAAACTCGGACAGGCCGTGCTCGACAAGAGGATCTGCCTCCAGAGCGGCCGCGTTTGAAAACGAGGTTATGGACATTATCATCGCAACGCCGTATTCGTTCGTGCAGACCGTCGCGTCGCTGCCGAGACCGTTTGCCGCCGTCGCGCTTGCCATCCAAGGGGTGGAAGTGTAGCGATAGGTGGTGTCGGGCAGCTCCGCAAACACCGTTTTGTCGTTATCGACCGGCATCGTTCTTCCGGGTTTGTTCTCAACGCGCTCGGTAATGGTAACGTAGTTTGCCCAAACGTCCTGATAGTCATTGGATTTGGCCATAATCACCGTGCCGTCGGCACTGGCCTTCGAGCCTACGTACACTGCGGTGCAGGCATAGGCCTGAGCTGCGCCCGCGCAGATGAACGTAAACGCCAATACGAGCGAGCAGATAATGCGCTGAAGTCTGTGTCTTTCTTTCATGATCCCATTTCTCCTTATTAAATTATTCCGCGCTGTCCGTCAGCCGATGCTCAGACCGCTTGCGACGGTGAGAACGGCAAGGCTGCCTGCAAGTATTAAGCCGAGCAGGATGGATACAAGGCGGTACTTTTTCTCCTTTTGGATGTAAAAGCTCATTATAAATATGGATGCAAAGCAGACAATACCGCTCAGAAGATGGTGAGGGAAGCTGTGAAATGCTTGATAAAAGTAGGATATGCCCATAAAGGCCTGTATCGTGTTTCCCAGACCGAGTATCACGGCTCCGAGCAGGTTCTGCTTTTTGCAGTGATACGCTATAAAGCCTCCGGGCAGGGTAAGGAAGGTCGCGGGAAGCCAGAGGCTGCCGTAATAAAGCCACGCCTTATCGACAGTCAGTGAGCCCAAGAGTATCTGAACTATGTATACCAGCGGCTGACTTATAAGGAAAAAAACAAAGCACTTGAGCATTGCCTCCCAGCTCTTGCTGCAGTTTACAACAATGATGACTGCGAAAATTACCCACCACTCGTAGGCTATACCTATGTCCTGAAACGAGGTCTCGTCAAAAATGTCCACAAGCATCACAAGACCGGTGTAAACGCCCGCGGCGACCGCAAAAAGTATCACCGTGAGCCAGCCCATCTTCAGACTTCCGTACAGCTTCTTCATGTATATCCTCCGTGAATTGCTTCCGCACAGCACCTCAAAAGCGCACATTAGCACAGCGAAATCATTTAATTAAGTCAGTATATCAAATAAACATTAAATAAGCAATAATACAGCGTTAAATTAAAGGCAAAAAATTATGTCTGATGACAAAACCCTTCATCTGCGGTATAATTACCCTGTACACCTCCGCCTCTGCCGTGCGCGGCGGAGGTACAGGAAGTCTTATCGGATAACATAATATCCTGCACCTGAATTTTACAATTTTACACTCAGGAAACAAAAAATATTCAAATTGAATAACATGGCGCAAAATTTCGTTAACAAAGCAGAGGTTAACGGAAAATTTTTTGATTTTCTATACAAAAATTATGGAATTATAACAGATATGGTGATATACTTGATGAGCATTATGTAAAGTAAATAATTATTTATCCCGAGGCGCATTATGAGCTATATTGAGAAGAGAATAGACAGTAAGGAATTATACCGCGGCGTCATTGTAAATGTGCGTCTTGACCACGCAGAGCTTTGCGACGGAAAGATCGTCAAGCGCGAGGTGGTCGAGCATCCCGGCGGCGCGACCATACTGCCGATAGACGATGAGGGCTACTGCTACTGCGTCCGTCAGTTCCGCTACCCCTATCAGAAGGAGCTTCTCGAAGCGCCGGCCGGCAAGCTCGAGCCCGGCGAGGATCCGATGGAGTGCGCCGTGCGCGAACTGTCGGAGGAGACGGGCTTTACCGCCGACGAGATCATAAGCCTCGGAGAAGACTACACATCGCCCGGCTTTTCTACCGAAACGCTGCACATCTATCTCGCCCGAGGTCTTCACAGAGGCGCCATGCACCTTGACGACGGCGAGTTTCTGAGCGTCGAGCGGCACCATATCGACGAGCTTACAAGACTCGTCATGGACGGTACGATAGCCGACGGCAAAACGGTCATCGCTGTTTTGAAGGCAAAACGCCTTTTGGAAAGCGGTAAATAGTTACGATTTGTTTACATTGCTGATTGCCTTGGCATATTTGCTATGCTATAATAACAGACCGGTGGCCTAACACCGACGAAAGGTGCAATATATGGAAAAATACGTCATTAACGGCGGGAAACCGCTTCAGGGCGAGGTAGATATAAGCGGAGCGAAGAACGCGGCGGTCGCCATAATTCCGGCGGCGCTGATGGTTGACGGTGTCTGCCGCATAGAGAATATGCCGCAGATCAGTGATACCGATATGCTCCTGACGATACTGTCTCAGCTCGGCGCCGAGGTCAGAATGATCTGCCCCGCCACAATAGAGATCGACAGCCGCAATGTACGCTTCTGCGACGCTCCCTTTGAGCTCATGCGCAAGATCCGCGCATCATATTACCTCATCGGAGCCATGCTCGGCAGGTTCGGCAGCGCAAAAACGACGATGCCCGGCGGATGCAACTTCGGCGTGCGTCCCATTGATCAGCACATAAAGGGCATGACGGCGCTCGGCGCGGAGGTCGATGTGCGCAACGGCTTTGTCTATGCCGAGGCAGCCGACGGAAAGCTGCATGGCGCGAAGATATACCTCGATAAGGTCTCCGTCGGCGCAACGATGAATATAATTCTGGCGGCAGCCATGGCAAGCGGCAGAACGATAATCGAAAACGCGGCAAGAGAGCCGCATATAGTCGATCTTGCAAACTTCCTCAACTCCATGGGCGCTGACGTGCGCGGCGCGGGTACCGATACGGTCAAGGTAAACGGAGTCGAGCGTCTGCATGGCGGCAGCTATTCCATCATTCCCGACCAGATAGAGGCCGGAACATACATGGTAGCGGCAGCGGCCACCGGCGGCGAGGTCCTTGTCAAAAACGTCATTCCCAAGCACCTTGAGTGCATCTCCGCCAAGCTGCGCGAGACCGGTACCATCGTTCAGGAATATGAAGACTCCGTCCTCGTCAAGGGCAACGGTCATCTGCGCAAGGCAAACGTAAAGACCCTGCCGTACCCCGGATTCCCGACGGACATGCAGCCACAGATGGGTGCGCTTCTGTGCATGGCAAACGGTACGAGCGTCATTACCGAGGGCATTTACGACAACCGCTTCAAATATGTAAACGAGCTGCGCAAAATGGGCGCGGATATTCAGGTCGACGGGCGCATCGCCATCTTTGAAGGCGGCGCGAAGCTCACGGGCGCACCCGTCATGGCCTGCGATCTCAGAGCGGGCGCGGCAATGGTCATAGCAGGTCTCTGCGCAAGCGGCATGACCGAGATAGAGGATATACATTTCATCGAGCGCGGCTATGAGAATTTCGTGGGCAAGCTCAGAAAACTCGGTGCAGACATCAGCATCGTCACATATCCCGACGAGCCGGAGCTGCACGAAAAAGTGATAACGGCAGGATAATAAAAATGCGTATAGTAACTTTCGCCAGCGGCTCTTCGGGCAACTGCAGCCTCGTATCTGAGGGCAAAGCGAATATACTTATAGATGCGGGGATATCCATGCGCGCAACGGCTGCCGCTCTTGCGCAGCTTGGACTTGCTCCGCAGGATCTGTGCGGAGTGCTCATAACCCATGAGCACTCCGATCACATTTCCGGGCTTTCGATGCTCATAAAGCATTACGGCCTGAGTGTATTTGCGCCGAAGCCTCTCTGTGAGGAGCTCTGCCGCGTAAAGCCGGGTATAAAAGAAAATTTAAACAGCATACCCGAGGACGATAAATTCGGACTCGGCGGCATAGAGCTCAGCTGCTTCAGAACGATGCACGACGCTGCCTACAGCGTCGGCTACCGCTTCGAGGGCGAGCAGACCCTCGGCTTTGCAACGGATACGGGCAGCATAAACGATGACCTTTTAGAGGGACTCGAGGGCGCGGAGCTTGCGCTTATCGAGGCAAATCATGATATTCAAATGCTCAAAAACGGCGCATATCCCTATTTCCTGAAGCGCCGTATACTCGCGCCGACAGGACATTTATCCAATGACGACAGCGGTATTCTTGCAAATTATCTTGCATCTCACGGCACAAGGCATATAATATTAGGGCACTTGAGCCGCGATAACGACACGCCCGAGCTGGCTTTCAAGACCGTCAGCGCCGCCGTTTCGGATAAAAATGTGGAAATCAGTGTCGCTCCGGCAAATAATATGCTTGCGGCGGAGGCATGTGAGAGGGTACAATGCTGAATATAAGGATAGTGTGCGTCGGAAAGCTCAAAGAGCAGTTTTACATAGACGCGTTCGCCGAATACTCAAAGCGCCTGTCGGCTTACTGCCGGCTTGAATGTGCGGAGCTTAACGAAACAAAGCTTGGCTCTTCGCCGTCAGATAAGGAGATAGCCGCGGCGCTGGATAAGGAAGCGGCGGAGATAGAGCGCGCCATAGGCCGGGATGCCTACGTTATCGCCATGTGCGTTGAGGGCAAACAGCTCGGCAGCGAGGCTTTCGCACGGAAGATCGACTCCCTCGCCGTGTCCGGCAGGGGGAGGATGTGCTTTGTCATCGGCGGCTCGTTCGGTATATCGCCAAGGATAAAGCAGCGTGCCGACCTGTGTCTGAGCATGAGCGAAATGACGTTTCCGCACCACCTTGCGCGCGTTATGCTCGCAGAGCAGATCTACAGGGCCTTCAAAATAATCGAGGGCTCGAAATATCACAAATAACGGAGGGAACAATGGACGAGAAAGCAAAGCTCGAATGGGGCAGACACATGACCGGAGAGCTTCTGAAAAAATGGCCGAAGGATGAAAACGGCGAACCGGTCGAGCCCGTTTTTCTCACTCGCTGCAAGTGCCTTGACATCAATGACGAAATGATAGTAAACTTACTTGAGGCGTATGGCATCCCGTGCATCAGACAGTATCCGAACGACGGCGACTTCGGCCGCCTTATACTCGGAACGAGCGGCACGGGTGTTGAGATATATGTTCCGAAGACAATGTACGAGGACGCTGTCAATTTAAGCGAAGGGAGCGCAGAATATGACGAGGAATTATAAGGAAGAATACCAGCGCTGGCTGGACAGTCCCGCACTGAGCGAATCCGAGTGGGAGGAGCTCAACTCCATAGCAGACAACGAAAAGGAAATAGAAAGCCGCTTTTTCGCACCGCTCGAGTTCGGCACGGCCGGACTGCGCGGAACGATGAAGCTCGGTCTGCATCAGATGAACGTTCACATTATCCGACACGCCACTCAGGCCTTTGCAAACGTCATCAAGGCCGAGGGTGAGGATGCAATGAAAAAGGGCATCGCCATATGCTTTGACTGCCGCAACAACAGCGAGCTGTTCGCGCATGAGGCCGCCTGTGTCATGGCGGCAAACGGCATACATGTCCGCATTTTTGACGCTCTGCGTCCCACGCCGGAGCTGAGCTTTGCCGTGCGCTATTACGGTACGACCGCGGGTCTTAACATAACCGCGTCGCACAATCCCAAGGAGTATAACGGCTATAAGGTCTACTGGTCCGACGGCGCACAGCTTCCGCCGCAGCACGCGGAGGCAATTGCCGAGCAGATGAGCAGGATAGATATATTCGATGATTTTGTAAGCTGCGATTTTGACGAGGCCGTTGCGCAGGGAAAGGTCGAGATCATCGGAAAAGAGACTGATGAGGCGTACCTTGAGCAGGTGCTCGGACAGGCTATCAACAAGGCAGTCGTCGCAAAAACCGCGCCGGAGCTCAGGATCGTCTACACTCCGTTCCACGGAGCCGGTCACAGGCTCGTTCCCGAGGCGCTGCGCCGCCTGGGCGTGACGCAGCTCTACCCCGTGCCCGAGCAGATGGTCATTGACGGCAATTTCCCCACGGTAGAAAGCCCGAATCCCGAAAATCCCGAGGGCTTTTATCTCGCGGTCGATCTCGCCAAAAAGGTCGGCAGCGACCTTATAATCGGAACGGATCCCGACTCCGACCGAATCGGAGTGATGGTGCGCTCAGGCGAGGACTATGTGCCCATTACCGGCAACCAGCTCGGCGTTCTGCTGCTTGATTATGTAATAAGCGCACGCAGGGCGGCCGGAACCCTGCCGGAGAATGCCGGCGCCGTCAAGAGCATCGTCACCACCGAAATGGCAAAGACCGTCGCCGAGACGAACGGAGTGCATTTTGAGGACACCTTTACGGGTTTCAAGTTCATGGCCGAGCGTATAGCTCAGTGGGAAAAGGCCGGAAGCTATAAATATATCTTCGCTTTTGAGGAAAGCTACGGCTATATGATGGGCGACTATGTCCGCGATAAGGACGCGGTTACTGCATCCATGATGGTCGCGGAGATGGCGGCTTACTATTACGATAAGGGCATGAATCTCAGTCAGGCGATGGAGAGCCTGTACGAAAAGTACGGCCGCTACGCCGAAAGAACCCTGAACCTTGTCATGCCCGGTCTTGACGGTCTTGTCAGGATGAAAAATCTTATGGCAAGCCTGCGCAGCAACCCGCCCAAGCAGATAGCGGGTGTCGAGGTGTTCAGACTGCGCGATTACTCTGACGGCAGCATCAAGGTACCGGAGCTCGGCGTTATGGGTCAGACTCCGATAAAGGGCTCGAACGTTCTGTACTTTGAGCTTGCCGACGCAACGAGCTTTATCGTCCGCCCCTCCGGCACCGAGCCCAAGGTCAAGGTTTACATCCTCTGCAAGGGTGCAGACAAGGCCGAGTGCGACGCAAAGCTTGCAAAATACTCCGAATATGCGGAAGGCCTGAGAAAATGAAAGAAAAATTAAGTCAGCTCTTTGAACTGTTCTGCACCTTTGCGGTAGTGGGCGTCACGACTTTCGGCGGCGGCTACGCCATGCTTCCGGCTCTGCAGCGCGAGGTCGTTGAAAAGCGGGGCTGGGCTGATGACGAGGAGGTCATGGACTGGTACGCGATCGGCCAGTGCACGCCCGGTGTTATCGCGGTCAATACCGCGACCTTCGTTGGACAGAAGCAGGCGGGGGCCGTCGGCGGCATGGTCGCAACGCTCGGCGTCGTGTTCCCGTCGCTCGTCATCATAACGATCATTGCGGCGTTCATCCAGAATTTTGCACATCTTCCCGCGGTGCAGAGCGCATTTGCCGGTATCCGTGTGTGCGTGTGCGTTCTTATCCTCAACGCGGTTGTGAAGCTGTGGAAAAAATCCGTTATAGACAAAATAACGCTTCTTATATTCATAGCCGTGTTCCTGTGCAGCGTGCTTCTGGATATATCGCCGGTCATCTACGTCGTTTTGGCGGCACTTGCCGGAATTGTTGTCAAGGAACTGGGGGCACGTAAGTCATGATATACCTGCGTCTGTTCTGGGAGTTTTTCAAGACCGGCCTCTTTGCCGTCGGCGGAGGGCTGGCAACGCTCCCGTTTATCTATGACATGTCCGACCGCATGGGCTGGTTTACCTATCAGCAGATCGCCGATATGATAGCGATATCCGAGTCAACGCCAGGTCCCATAGGAGTTAACACGGCGACCTACGTCGGCTATATAACGGGCGGCCTGCCCGGAGCCGTTATTGCGACGCTCGGACTTGTTACGCCCGCGATCATCGTCATCCTCATCATAGCCACTTGCCTTAAAAAATTCAGAGAGAACCGCTTCGTGGACAGCGCCTTTTACGGTCTGCGCCCTGCCTCGGCAGGACTTATTGCAGCCGCAGGCTTTTCGGTGGTGCTCATAGCGCTCGTGCAGGTGGATGCGTTCAAGGCAAGCGGGAGCTTTCTCGATTTGATCTCGTGGAAGGGACTGCTGCTGGCGGCGGCGATATGGGTGCTGACAAACCTTGTGAAGAAAACAAAGGATCTGCACCCGATATTCTATATCGCGGCCTCCGCAGTCGCCGGAATTCTGTTCTTTTAAAATACCAAAGCCGCGCCGAGCAGCGCCATAGCTGCCGCGATAAGCGCAATGCAAAACCGTCCGATCATGTATCGGGCGGTTTTTATATCCGTGCCCGCCGTCATTGCGAAGGTCTGAAAGTGGACCGACAGTCCGCCCCACGACAGGATAAAAGCCGCAAGTGCGAGGTTTTGAGGACTTATACCAAGCCCCGTCATGCCTCCGATGCCGTTTCCGAGCTCAAGTATGCCGGTAAGCAGCGCACGGCAGAAGCCGAGCTCCGCCCCGAGCCGGTACGACAGCTCGCCCGCCGCCGTCTGCGCGATACCCATGCCGTCGAGCACGCCGCTTATGGATGAAAACGCGAGGATGAAGGCGCACACGCCGATAACGGATTCGGCAGAGCGCTTTACCGAGGCCGTGAATGCCGCCGAAAAGCTCACGGGTGCAAAAAGGTCATCGTCATAGCGGATGTCACAGGGCACTTTGGGACTGCTTATAAGCCCGAATATGAGCGCGGCGAGGATGTGCACGGCGTACAGAAAGAAACCCGCGGCGGAGGAGGAAAACGCTCCGATACCGGCGGCACCGACGATGAACGCAGGGCCGGAGTTGTTGCAGAACACAAGAAGCCGCGAAGCCTCGCCGCAGCCTATGAGCTCCCGGGAGCGCAGCTGCGCGACGTATGCCGCTCCCAGCGGATAGCCGCCCGTCACACCTATTATGAACGCCGTCACGCCGTGACCCGATATGCCGAGCCTCGCACCGAGCGGCGAGAGCATATTCGATACGAACCTTGACGCACCCAGCTCGTTTAACAGATTAACGGCTATGAAAAACGGCAGCAGCGACGGTATTATAAGCTGTGCGCAAATGATAAGGCCGTCTCTCGCGGCCGCGGCGGCGGCCTTCGGAAAAACGAGCAGTGCGGCGAAGGCAGAGAGGGAGACGAGAATATACAGCGTCTTTTTCAAGTTATCAGCTCCTTGTCCATGTATTAAGCTATGCCCTCCGGCATAGGTTTAGACTGCGGAGGTGTTGGGATGTGAAAGCAAAACGGGAAAAGGCCGAGCTTCTTGCCGACAGGCTGGATATCCCGGCCGACGCTCTGGGCGCCGTAAAGCTCAGCCTCTGCGGAAGAAGCCGTCTGCTGATAGAAAATCACGGCGGCATAATAAGCTGCGGCGACGGTCTCGTCGAGGTGTGCTGCGGAAAAGCAAGACTCAGCGTGCACGGCAACGGCCTGCGCCTTAAAGCCATGACCGCCGGTGATATGCTCATCTGCGGCAAAATCACGGCATTGGAGTTTGAATGATGAAAAAGCTTTACGATCTTGCCCGCGGAACCGTCAGGCTTGAGGTCAGCGGCGCAAGACCCGAGAGAATACTGAATTTCTGCGCCGCACGCGGTATTGCCTTCTGGGAAACGAGCCCATGCGAGGACTTTTCGATAAGCTTTCTTGCTTATGCCTCCGACTGCGCAGTCATCATGTCGCAAAGCGGAAAAAACGGCCTTGAGATAAGGCTTCTGGACGAAAAGGGAGGCAGAAGACTTGCGTTAAATGCCAAAAGACGGGCGGTGCTCCTAACACTCGGCGTTTTGAGCATAGCTGCTGCCGCGCTGTCCTCGCTGTTTCTGTGGAGCATCGAGATAGAGGGGAACGAGACGCTCAGCGACGCGCAGATACTGCGGGTCCTGTCCGAATGCGGCGTCGATTACGGTGCGTTCTGGCCCTCGCTTTCGTCGGATGCCGTGCGCAGCTATGCCGTTGCCGAAATGCCGGAGATCGCGTGGCTGAGCCTTAACGTGCATTCGTCGCGTGCACGAATCGTCGTTCACGAGCGCGTTGATAAGCCCGAGATCGTAAACGAAAAAGCGCCCTGCGATATTGTTGCGTCAAAAAGCGGGGTCATAGTGCGCATGTCCGTTTTGGAGGGCGAGAGCGCGGCCATGCCGGGCAGCGCCGTCGCAAAGGGCGATGTGCTCGTGCGCGGACTTATGAGCAGTGAAACGGGTGATGAGCGGCATGTCCATTCCATGGCGCAGGTCATAGCCGACACGTGGTACGAGATAAGCGCCCGTACTCCGCTCACCGAGGAGCAAAAGTGCCGGAAGCTGCGTACCGACACCGTGTTTTCGCTCGTTATCGGGAAAAAGCGGATAAATTTTTTCTCCGACAGTAGAAATAAATACACAAGTTGTGATAAAATAAATAAATTAAGGTACATATCCTTCGGCGACGTGTTCACGCTGCCGGTCGGATATGCCCTTGAGCGCACGGTGCAGTACGAAACAAAGACCGTTCCGATCGACGAGGACAAAGCCGTCGAAAGACTGAAGGCGACGCTCAGAGCGGAGCTTCAGCGCAGGATAGGCGGCGGGCAGACGGTTTCCGAGGAGTACACGGTCTCGAAAACCGAGACGCTGCTCACGGTTACGCTGCGCGCGCAGTGCACAGAGAATATTGCCAAGGAGGCAAGCTATGATTGAAAGAACGATAGAGGTCGAAAGGATGGAGCACGTCATAAGCGTGTTCGGCTCGTTTGACCGCAATTTGAGCATAATCGAGTCCGAGCTCGGCGTGAAGGTCCTCGACCGTGAAAACAAGATACACATCTGCGGCGAGGAGGAGAGCGCCATGCTCGCGGAAAAGGCCATCAACGGCCTTTTGACGCTGGCCGCGCGGGGCGAGAGCATCGACGCGCAGAACGTGCGGTATATACTCAAACTCGTCTCGGAGGGCAAGGAGTCGAAGATAAACGAGCTTGCCGGAGACGTTGTGTGCATAACGGCAAAGGGCAAGCCCGTAAAGGCGAAAACGCTCGGACAGAAAAGCTACTGCGACGCAATCGCAAACAACACGATAACCCTCGGCATAGGCCCTGCCGGCACGGGCAAGACCTATCTCGCCGTTGCGGCTGCGGTCGCGGCGTTCAGAGCCGAGGAGGTAAACCGCATAATCCTGACACGCCCCGCCGTCGAAGCGGGCGAGCGCCTCGGATTTTTGCCGGGCGACCTGCAGAGCAAGGTCGATCCCTACCTGCGTCCGCTGTACGATGCGCTGTTTGACATGCTCGGGGCGGATACCTATCAGAAATACCTCGAACGCGGCAACATCGAGGTTGCGCCGCTTGCATATATGCGCGGCCGAACCCTTGACGACAGCTTCATAATTCTCGACGAGGCGCAGAATACCTCGCGCGAGCAGATGAAAATGTTCCTTACGCGCATAGGCTTTGGCTCGAAGGTCGTCATAACCGGCGATATCACGCAGATAGACCTGCCGGAGGATAAGGTCAGCGGCCTGAAAATAGCGATGAAGGTGCTCGACGGCATCGAAGATATATCGATCTGCCGCCTTACGGGCGCCGACGTCGTGCGGCACAGGCTCGTTCAGAAGATCATCGAGGCATACGAGGTCTATGATAAGAAAAATCCGCCGGAGCCGGTCAAAAAGGCCGGAACGTACAAGAGGAAAAAGCAATGATAAAGCACGAAATATATGTAAGCCGCGAAAAAAGCGGCATGGGACACAATAATGCCGCCGCACTTATAAAAAAAGCCGCCGCGAGAGCACTTGAGGCCGAGGGCGCGGACAGGCCCTGCCTTATAAGCGTCATGCTCACGGACAATGAGGGCATACGCGAGACAAACCGCGATTTTCGCGGCATAGACGCCGCAACGGACGTGCTGTCGTTTCCGTTGAACGAGCTCGTGCCCGGCAGCTTTGACGCGTCGCTGTGCGATACCGACCCCTATACCGGAGCCGTCATGCTCGGCGACATGATGATATCTCTCGAGCGCTGCGCCGAGCAGGGCGAGGAGTTCGGCCACGGCTTTGACAGGGAAGTGAGCTATCTCACGGTGCACAGCGTCCTGCATCTTCTCGGCTATGATCACGTCGATGAGGGAGAAATGAAAAAGCAGATGCGCGCAAGAGAAAAAGAAATTATGGGAGACATGTGACATGATAACAAAAACAGCCATGATAACGATATGCGGCCGCCCGAACGTCGGAAAATCGACGCTCACGAACGCTCTCGTCGGCGAAAAGATAGCGATAGTGTCCAATAAGCCGCAGACCACGCGCAACCGCATAAGCGCCGTAGTCAACCGCGGAGATACGCAGTTTGTGATAATCGACACACCGGGCTTTCATAAGCCGAGAACGCGTCTGGGCGACTACATGGTCAATGTGGTAAAGGAAAGCGTTGCCGATGTTGACGCCGTGATGCTCATCGTCGAGCCAATTGCCAACATAGGCCGTCAGGAGGAAGAGCTCATAGCCCGCATAAAGGAGACGCAGGTTCCGGCGGTACTTGTCATAAACAAGATAGATACCGTTGAAAAGAGCGAGCTTCTCGAGGTCATGGCGGCCTACTCCGCCGTACACGGCTTTGACGCGATAATCCCCATGTCGGCCAAAAACGGCGAGGGGACGGACGAGCTTCTGATGGAGCTCCAGAAATACGCACAGCCGGGCCCGCAGCTTTTCCCGGACAATATGATATGCGACCAGCCGGAAAAGCAGATCTGCGCCGAGCTCGTGCGCGAAAAGCTCCTGCTGTGCCTCGATAAGGAGATACCGCACGGAACGGCCATCGAGGTAACGCGCTTTACGGAGCGCGATAACGGCATCATAGATCTTGACGTGACCATCTACTGCGAAAAGGCCAGCCACAAGGGCATTATTATCGGCAAGCAGGGCGCGATGCTCAAAAAGATCGGCGAGCTTGCCCGGCGCGATATCGAAGCCTTCATGGGAACCAGGGTGTTCCTCCAGACATGGGTAAAGGTCAAGGAAAACTGGCGCGACAGCACCGCGCAGCTGCGAAATTTCGGCTTCACGGAATAATTACCATGCATGATCGTCTGCCGTGCGCCCGATACTGATCGTATCGGAGGTATCCATATGAGCGACGATATACTGTGGCAGATATTTGCCGAAACCGGTGATCCGATGGGCTGGCTCATGTACAGAGCGTCGGAAAAGCAAAACAGGAAACAAGCCCCGGCGGAGGCCTTGCCTTCGCCGGAGGGCTGAACGATTACATATGTTTAAAACGACAAGAGGCCTCATACTGCGTGAGGTGCGATACAAGGAAGCCGACAGGATGCTCACCGTTCTGACGGAGGATATGGGTAAGATGACCGTCAAGGCGCGCGGAGCACTGCGCAAAAACAGCAGGAACTCGGCCTCGACGCAGCTTTTGGTGTTCTCCGAGCTCACACTTCTCGAGCGCGGCGGCTACTGGTCGGTGAGCGAGGGCTCGACGATTGAGGAGTTCAAGGGCCTGCGCGGCGATATAAGTGCGCTTGCGCTGGCAAGCTATTTTGCCGAGTGCGCCGAAGCGCTCTCCGAGGAGGGAAACCCCGACCCGCTGCTTTTGCAGCTCGTGCTCAACTGCCTTTTTGCCCTGTCGAACGGAATGTATCCGCAGGAGCATATAAAAGCCGCGTTCGAGATGCGCCTGATGGCGCTCTCGGGCTATGAGCCGAACCTCACGGCCTGCTGTGTCTGCGGCTCGTCGGAGCCCGTATCGCCGCGCTTCAGCCCGCGCAACGGCGTTATCTGCTGCGGCGAATGCAACAATGCGCTGGTGCAGGCAAATTACGAGCTGTGCACGGCGTCGCTTCAGGCGCTCAGATATATTATTTACGCTCCCGCGCGTAAAATGCTTGCCTTTACGCTTCCGGACGATGCGCTCTCGCGCGCTTCAAAAGCGGCCGAGGCCTATCTTCTGACGCAGACAGAAAGAAAATTTTCCACTCTCGATTATTGGAGACAGATAAAATAATGGATTTCTACGAAAAATCACTGAACATACTGGAGCTGCCGGCAGTGCTCGACATGCTTGCCGCGGAGGCCGTCACGGAGGGCGGCAGGGAAGCATGCCTGAAGCTGCGTCCGAGCGCGGACGGTCTTGAGGTCAAAAACCGCCTTGCGGAAACGAGCGCTGCAAAGGAAATGATGGTGGTGCGCGGCAGCCCGTCGCTGTCTGGCGTTAAGGATATCCGACCGTCGCTCAGCCGGGCCGACCTCGGCGGCAGCCTGAATACGACAGAGCTTCTGAACATTGCACGCGTTCTGCAGTGCGCCCGCCTTGTAAAGGGCTATACCTCCGACGATAAGCTCGGCAAAAGCTGCATCGACCATCTGTTCGCCGCGCTTCATGCAAACCGTTTTCTTGAAGAGAAGATAAGCGGCTCCATAGTCGGCGAGGACGAGATAGCGGACGCCGCCTCGCCCGAGCTTGCCAATATCCGCCGCAAGATCAGAGCAGCGGGAGCGCGTGTGCGCGACTGCCTGCAAAAGATAATCTCGTCGCCGTCCTACGCAAAGGTTCTGCAGGAGCCCATCATAACGATGCGCTCTGACCGCTTTGTCGTTCCCGTCAAGGCAGAGTGCAAGGGTGCGATACCCGGCCTTGTGCATGATATCTCGGCCTCGGGCGCAACGCTTTTTGTCGAGCCCATGGCGGCCGTCAAGGCAAATAACGAGCTGCGTGAGCTCACCGCAAAGGAAAAAACGGAGATCGAACGCATACTTGCGGAGCTCTCCGCCGACTGCGCGGCTCACGCGGAGGATATAGCCTCGGACTATTCCTATCTCATAGCTCTCGACGGCATATTTGCCCGCGCAAAGCTGTCATATAAGCTTGACGGAATAGAGCCGCAGCTGAGAGACAAGGGCGTTGTGCTGCGCCGTGCGCGTCATCCGCTGCTGCCGAAGGACAAGGCCGTGCCCATAAGCCTTGAGCTCGGCGAGAATTATGATACGCTTATCATTACAGGTCCCAACACCGGCGGCAAGACCGTAACGCTCAAGACAATAGGACTCCTCAACGTCATGGCGCAGTGCGGCCTGCATATACCGGCCGACGACGGCAGCGGCGTTCCGGTCTACGGACATGTGCTTGCCGATATCGGCGATGAGCAGTCTATAGAGCAGAACCTGTCAACCTTCTCGGCACACATGACGAATATCGTGCATATATTGAACGAGTGCGGGGATAAGTCGCTCCTGCTGTTCGATGAGCTCGGCGCCGGCACTGACCCCACGGAGGGCGCGGCGCTTGCCATAGCCGTCATAGAGCATGCACGCAGGATGGGCGCAGACGTTGCGGCGACGACGCATTATGCCGAGCTCAAGGTCTACGCCACGAATGAAAACGGCATCCAGAACGCCTCCTGCGAATTTGACGTGGAGACGCTCAGTCCGACCTACAGGCTGCTCGTCGGTGTTCCCGGCAAGTCCAACGCCTTTGCAATATCCGAGCGGCTGGGGCTTTCCAAGGAAATAATCGACGATGCGAAGGCACGTATAGGCACCCAGAACGCAAGCTTTGAGGCGACGATAGAAAAGCTTGAGCAGACAAGAGCGCTGCTTGAGCGCGACAGGGCCGAGACCGCGAAAAAGCTGCGCGAGGCTGAGGAAAACGCGAAAAAAGCGGCGTTTCTGCGCGCGGAGCTCTCCGTCAGACTCGAAAAGGCCGACGAGAAGGCCCGCCGCGAGGCCGAGCGCATAATCTCCGAGGCGCGTGAAACGGCAGAGAGCACCTTTGCCGAGCTCGATGAGATGCGCCGGAGGATAAACGAGGATGAGCAGGCGCAGGAGGTAAACCGCGCCCGCAGCGAGCTGAGGCGCAGGCTCAACGAGCAGAAGGGAAAGCTCAAGGCAAAGGAGCCGGAGAAGCACAAGGAAGAGAAGGTGTCCGCGCGCGAGGTCAGAGCCGGCGACACGGTGGAGATAAAATCAATGGGCGTGAAGGCTGAGGTCATAGATGTAAACCCCGACGGAACGCTCAACCTCCGCGCCGGTATCATGAGCGTAAAGCTCAGACCCGACGAGGTGTATCTCATAGAAGGTCATGCCGTAAAGCAGAAAAAGCAGGGCGTCAGCATAGCCGGCGGCACCGTGCCGCGTGCCGCCGTGAGCCCGGAGATAGATCTGCGCGGCATGGAGAGCATAGAGGCCGTCAATGCCGCCGAGCAGTATATAGACAGCGCCGTTATGGGAAAGCTCAAAACCGTGACGATAATACACGGCAAGGGCACCGGCGCACTTCGCGCCGCCGTCCAGCAGATGCTCAAGCGCAACAAAGCCGTGAAAAGTTTCAGATTGGGTCGTTTCGGCGAGGGCGAAAGCGGCGTAACAATAGTCGAATTGAAATAAAAGCAATCGAGAAAATTTATTAATAATGTGTAAATCTACGAAATAGACAAAAGCAGTTGACCTTTTTTAAATAATTTGCTAAAGTAGAATAAACTTTTGTGATCAAGAGGAGTGGCGAGAATGGTAACCAAAGAAGTAGTTATTAATAATCAGGTGGGACTCCACGCAAGACCTGCTACTTTCTTTATTCAGAAGGCTAACGAATTCAAGAGCAGCATCTGGATAGAGAAAGAGGACAGACGCGTTAATGCCAAGAGCCTGCTCGGCGTTCTCTCTTTGGGCATCGTCAAGGGCACTGCCGTGAACCTTATTGCAGACGGTGCCGACGAGGCAACTGCTGTCGATACGCTTTCCGAGCTTATCGCATCTGACTTTACCGAGTGATACCGAGAGATATAAAGAACAAAGCTAAGGGCGTGTTTTTAACACGCCCTTATTCGCTATGCGGGGAATAATATTGTCATGAAAAAAGAAAACAGAGCAATACTGGAAATGCTGATATGCGCGTCGCTGTGGAGCATTGCCGGCATATTCATAAAGCTTATCCCGTGGAATTCCTTCGTTATATCGGCGCTGCGCAGTCTCTTTGCGGGGATAACGGTGCTTGTATACATAAAGCTCAAGGGCTACAAAATAATAATAAACCGCCGGACACTTGTGCCGGGTGTGCTGCTGGGTATCGTATATATAGCTTTTGTCGCGGCAAATAAGCTCACGACGGCCGCAAACGCCATCGTCCTTCAATTTACCGATACGATATTCATAGTCATTTTCTCGGCGCTGTTTTTCGGCCAGCGCTTTAAAAAGCGTGACGTGATCGCCGTTATATGCACCTTTATCGGCATTGCCATGTTCTTTCTCGACCAGCTCTCCGACGGCTATCTGCTGGGCAACTTCGTTGCCATCTTTGCCGGAGCCTGCCTTGGCGGAATGTTCACCACCATGGGCAAGGCCGAGCCGCCGGAGCGCTTTTCCGCGATACTCATAGGACAGATCGTCGCATTTTTGCTCGGTCTGCCGTTTATCATAACGACAAAGCCGGAGTTTTCCGCGCTGCCGGTGCTGTATATAGTCATCCTCGGCGTTTTGCAGCTGGGCATACCGTATATACTCTACGGCAAGGCGGCAGAGCACTGCCCGCCGCTCGCATGCAGCCTCCTCGGCGCCGTCGAGCCGCTTCTGAACCCCGTGTGGGTGCTTATATTCGACGGTGAAAAGCCCGGCATGTTCGCTTTCATAGGCGGTATTATCGTTATTGTGTCCGTAACGGTATGGTGTATTGCCGGAAGCAGGGACAGTGAGGAGAAAGATGCGCGAGAAGCTGCTTGAAAAGGCAAATAAGCTGCCGATGCTGCCGGGTGTTTATATCATGCTCGATGCGGCGGGGCAGGTCATATATGTCGGCAAGGCCAAAAAGCTCAAAAACCGCGTGACAAGCTATTTTCGCGGCTCGCACCTGCCGAAGGTCGAGGCAATGGTGCAGAAGGTCGCGGATTTCAACGTTATCGTCGTAAACTCTGAGTTTGAGTCGCTGATCCTTGAAAACTCGCTTATAAAGCAGCATCAGCCGCATTACAATATCCTTTTGAAGGATGACAAGGGCTATCCGTTTATAAGGCTGGATAAAAAAGCGCCGTATCCGCGCTTTACCATCACAGCAGGCGCAAAAAAGGACGGAGCCGTGTACTTCGGCCCCTTCGGCGGCAGGAGCGTTACGCATGATATAATCGATGCCGCGTCCAAGGCGGTCGGGCTGGCGACCTGCTCAAAGCGCTTTCCGCGGGATATCGGCAGGGACAGGCCGTGCCTTAACTACCACATGGGCAATTGCCGCGGCTGGTGCAGGGGAGAGCTGACGCAGGAGGAATACCGCCTTGCCGTCGAGCAGGCCTGTCTCATTCTGAGCGGAAAGACCTCGGAGCTCATCGCAGAGCTCACGGGAAAAATGACGGAGGCCGCTGAGCAGCTTCGCTTTGAAGCCGCAGCGGAAATGCGCGACAGGATAAAGGCGATACAAAGCGTTTCAAATAAGCAGAAGGTCATAGCTACGGCCTTTTCCGATACCGACGCAGTCGGCTTTTCACGCGGCGTCAAAAGCTGCTTTGTCGTTCTGCATTTCAACGGCGGCTCGCTCACCGGAAAGGACTTCGAGCTGGTATCAGAGCCGCTCGAGAGCGACTGCGAGGCGGTGTCGGCATACATGCGCCAGTATTACGCTGCGCGCGGTGCTCTGCCGAAGAATATCCTTCTGCGCGAAATGCCGGAGGATGCGGAGGCGCTCGAGCAGCTGTTCAGGCAGCTCTCCGGCCGCAGGGTGAGCATTGAAGCGCCTCAGAGAGGCGAGAGGCTGCATCTTGTCGAGCGCGCTGAGATGAACGCCTCGGAGGAGATACTTCGTGCCACCACCGCTCAGCAGCGGCGCAGGAACACCCTGCTGTGGCTTCAGAAGTCGCTGGAGCTGCCCGAGTACCCGGAGCGTATCGAGGCTTTTGACGTGTCAAACCTCGGCGATACGGGCATTGTGGCGGCAATGACGGTGCACCGTGACGGTAAGCCGTATAAAAAGGACTACCGCAAATTCAGGATACGCGATCTGGATATACGCGATGACTACGCGAGCATGTCGCAGGCGGTGTACCGCCGCTTTGCACATCTGAAAAACGGTGACGGCGGCTTTTCGGAAAAGCCGCAGCTGCTGCTCATAGACGGCGGCATAACTCATGCGGCAGCGGCGGAGAAGGCGCTTGCGCAGCTCGGAATACATGTGCCGGTGTTCGGCATGGTAAAGGACGACAGGCACAGAACGCGGGCTCTTGTGACGAGCACGGGACATGAGATATGCATAAACGGCAGCCCCGCGGCATTTGCGCTTATCGGCAATATCCAGGAGGAGACGCACCGCTTTGCCATCGAATATCAGCGCACGCTGCGAAACGAGAGCTTCGGCTCGGAGCTCGGCTCCATTC
>CAVEAL010000003.1:0-147890 GCA_963613665.1 bacterium
CATCACTCCGCTCGGCATGGCCTTCGTTCTGTACGCACAGATCACAGACTTCTTCGGCTAAGCAGCATAACATGAGATATAAGGGACAGTCACGATACTGTCCCTTTTTTGTTGAAAAATTCTCTGAGTATGATATAATCAAAGCATCATCGCGTAAAGGAGAAAAAACATGCGTGAATGTGAAAGCTGCAAAAATTATATTCCCGAGGGGATGAAGATATGTCCGCACTGCGGAAAGCTGCCGCCGACATTGTGGCCGCAGTTCGGCGTTTATGCTGTGCTCACGGCGCTTGCATTCGTCTGCGCGGTGTACTTCCGCCCCTTCCTCAGCGGACCTGCGGCGGGTGAGGTTTCCCAGGGCGTTTTGTGGGCCGCAATGGTGATATTTATCGTATTCGGCCTGATATTCCTCGGCGTCAGCATAATCATCGCGCGTGACTACAAGGGCCGGACGTTCCGCGGCAAGCTCACGAAGCAGGAGCGTGAGCGCTTCGTCAAAATGAAGCAGCACATTGAATCAAACCGCCACTTCTATGAAAAGGACATTGTCTACTGCACCGTCTGCGGCCATAAGAAGCCCGGCAATTATAAAAAATAAGCAAGTGTTAATATAACAGCAGCTCCCCGTCGTTCCGAAACGGGGAGCTGCTTCTGCGTTTAATTTATTGCTACCGTATTGGCCGCACCATCGATCGCACCGTCCGTGTTGAGCAGATCGATGCCGAGCTTCTCCCTGACCCAGGAGATGCAGCTCGTGCAGCCGGTGTTTATCTCGCAGGAGAGACTCGTGTAGTTGGGATAGCCCGGCTTTGCGTCGTCATCGGCAAGCTCGAGCGTTATGGTAGCAAGATAGTACGGGCCCGAGTCTGTGATATAGCGTCCGGCCTTAATGTCCGGAATGAGCGCGTTGTGGTAAAAATCAACGGCCTGTTCGGGAGTGAGAGGGAACTGCCCGGTCTCATAATCCGGCGCCCAGAACACCGAGTAGACGCAGTGGTCGGTCTCGACAGGGATGGTCGGCGTGAAGCGCTCAAGCAGTATGTAGGGGGAATCGAGCAGCTCGTAGTATTTTTCATAGTTTTCGTCGCCGTTGAGAATATCATACGCCCTTGTTATCTCCTGCCCGCTCTTGAGCACATATTGGAAGCTGATATATTCGGAGTTTTCGTAGTTAAGGTCAAGAGACTTGTATCTGTCCATGTCCTTTATGATGCTCTCATGCAGTGCACGGAACTCTGAGATGCCATCCCTGCTGCGGACCTCTCCGCCGCCGCCCGTGGTTGTGTAGCTTATGTACTCGATGCTGTCCTCGTCGGGAACGTAGCGGCCGATGCCGAACACGTCGAGATCGCAGCCGAGCGTGAACACCGCGCACAGGCAGCACACGACGATGAAGCCGGCCCAGCCGTCACGGAAAACATGGAAGCTCTTTTCAAGCAGCATCCTCGCGCCGAAGTAGCCGACGAAGGCGAAGATAATAAGGCTCGGTATCATGATGACGACCGACAGCGAAGGAGTGCTGAATATCGCGTACAGCAGAGTGTACAGCAGCAGACCGCCGCACAGCGCGGAGCAGACCGCGACGCCGTATTTGAACACGGGTCTCAGGCAGCGCACGGCAACAATGTCTCCGGCTGCCTCCATCCTGCGCTTTCTGTAGACCAGCAGCGCAGCGGCGGAGAAAAGAAGCCCCGCTGCGCAGTAGATGACCGTTGCGGTCCAGTGAGTATAGCTGACTGAAACAAGGGAGCTCAGGTCGTTGAGCATGTCATAGTCATATACATTTTTAAGCTCGAAGTTTCCGAGCATGTAGACGACGGGGGAGAGGAAGTCGAGCACGCAGTTAAAGTAATATGACTCCATGCCCCAGATAAGGCAGGAAAAATGCGCCCTTACGATGTACTCCATGCCGACGGCGATGAAGTTGAAGATGAAAAACAGCACGGGGAGCACGACGATGCTGCCGGTCATGACGGCGGTTATCGCTGCGATGCCGTAAAAGAGCAGGAACTGCATCGAGTACGCGCCGAACCATGACATAACGGCCTTAAACGCAAACGCAGTGTCCGATACCGCGCCGAGAGAGAAAACGAAGGTCAGCAGCGCTATAACGATATTAGAACAGATAACGGGCGCCACACCGCCGAGCCAGACTGAGCCGAACACCGTCTCGCGGCGCAGCGGCAGGGAGGCTATTAGCCCCGTGCTGCGGGAGTTATACATGAAGCTGAACACGGCCATCGCGGTGATTATCGCCATCAGGCACGAGACGATAGGGGAGGCAAATACGGCGCTGCGCGCTATGTCGAGCACAAAATCGGATGTCCTGTTCTGCCCCATGCTGTTGAAGAGCGTCAGCATCGGCATGAACAGGAACCAGCCGCCGAAGTGGACAAACCACAGCGGCCAGAAGCGCCGGAGCGTGCTTTTGAAAAGCCCTGCGTTAAAGAACGATATCTTTGACTTCATAGTCTGCACCTCCCAGCTCATAAATAAATATCTCCTCAAGCGTAAGCGGAACAAAGTCCATGAACAGCGGCCTGCATACAGCGAGCCTTTCCTCAAGCTCCGCCGTTGTGCCGTGCAGTATCATCGTCTGCAATCTGCCTGTAGCCGTCCTGTGCAGAATATCGAGCCCATCGGGCAGCTCCGCGCCGTCCGGCAGCGCGAGCTGCATCTTGACGATGCCCTCCTGAAGCTCGCTCAGGCTGCGCTCTATCATTATCCTGCCTCTGTTCATTATGCCGACATGGTCGCAGACGTCCTCGAGCTCACGCAGGTTGTGCGAGGAAACGAGCACCGTCGTCTCGTTTTCGGCAACGTCAGCCATGACGATGCTCCATATCTGGCGGCGCATCACGGGGTCGAGACCGTCCACCGGCTCGTCGAGCACAAGAACGTCGGGCCTGAGAGCCATCATCATCCAGAACGCCGCCTGCTTCTGCATGCCCTTTGACAGCTTGCGCATCTGACGCTTGCGGTCAAGGCCGAACACCTCGCCGAGCTTATCGAAGCGCTCTGTGTCAAACTGCGGATAAATGCTGCGGTAGAAGTTTGCCATCTCGCCGATGCTGGCGTTTGCAAAGTAGAATATATCGTCGGGGATATACGCGATGCGGTTTTTGACCGGCGGATTTTCAAAAACGGGCTGACCGTCAACGAGCACATCGCCGGAGTCCTGCCTGTATATGCCGGTCAGATGGCGGATTATTGTGCTTTTTCCCGCGCCGTTTGGTCCGACGAGGCCGTACACCGAGCCCTTGGGGACGCTCATGCTCAGCTCGTCGAGCGCGCGGAAGCCGTCAAACTCCTTGACGACGTTTCTGATCTCAATCATGGTCAAGCTCTCCTTTCAGGCGCTGCGAAAGCATCTGCTTCGTAACGCCGACATAGCCGAGCTCCGTAACAAGCTCGTCGAATTTGCCGATCAGCTCCGCGCGGCGCAGAGCTTCGGCCTCGTCGTTTGAGCAGACGAAGCTGCCCTTACCGGGCACTGAACAGATATAGCCCTCGGCCTCCAGCTCCCTGTAAGCGCGCTGGATCGTGCTGGGGTTGATGGCAAGTCCGGTCGCCATCTCGCGCACGGAGCTTATCCTGCTGCCGGCAGGCAGCGCTCCGGACACGATCAGGCGGCGCATCCCGTCCTTTATCTGTTCATATATAGGACGCGGATCCCGGAAGTTAATGCTGATCACTGTTCGATCCCTCCATAGTAACTGTGTGGCTCGTTCTCATACACTTAATATACACACGCTCAGAAAGATTGTCAAGCGCTTTTTGAAAAAATAACTAAAAATATATGTATATGATACCGTGAAATTGTGAACGCTTTTTTCTTGCTTATACAGCGGAAAGATGCTAAAATATAATGCTATATCAGTACAATGGGTAAGGTATGTATATGTGGATATCGGATAAATGGCAGGACTTTGAACTTATCGACTGCTCAAAGGGCGAAAAGCTTGAGCGCTGGGGCAGGTTTTACCTCGTTCGCCCCGACCCGCAGGCCATATGGGACACGCCGCGCAGCGACGCGAGATGGAGCATGCGCGATGCACGCTACCGCCGTGCATCTACGGGCGGCGGCGCATGGGACAAGGGCGGCCTTCCGGCAAGCTGGAGGATAAATTACGGTGAGCTCAGCTTCAACGTAAAGCCCATGAACTTCAAGCACACCGGACTTTTTCCCGAGCAGGCCTGCAACTGGGATTATGCCATGCGGAAGATACGCTCTGCCGGCAGGCCGATAAGCGTTTTAAACCTTTTCGCGTATACCGGCGCGGCTACCGTCGCCTGCGCCAGGGCCGGAGCAAGCGTATGCCATGTGGACGCTGCCAAGGGCATGGTCGCATGGGGCAAGGAAAATGCTGCGGCATCCGGACTGTCCGAGGCTCCGATACGCTGGATAGTCGATGACTGCGCAAAATTCGTTGAGCGCGAGATACGCAGAGGCCGCAGGTACGACGCGATCATCATGGACCCGCCGTCCTACGGACGCGGCCCCGGAGGCGAGGTTTGGAAGCTGGAGCAGAATCTCTGGCCCTTCGTGTCGCTTTGCGCGGGCGTACTGTCCGATGATCCGCTGTTTGTTATAATAAATTCCTACACAACGGGACTGTCGCCCTCTGTGCTGTCGTATGTCACCGAGAGCATATTCACCAAAAAATTCGGCGGCCGCTCGGAAAGCCGGGAGCTTGGGCTGCCGGTCACCGATTCCGGCCTCGTGCTGCCCTGCGGCGCGACCTGCCGTTGGGAAAGAGACTGAAATGAGCAATATAATCAGCATAAATAACCTGCATTACACGTATCCCGGCGATGAGCTCGAGAGCCTGTGCGGCGTATCTCTTGAGATAGAAAAAGGCAGCTTTGTCGCGGTGCTGGGACATAACGGCTCCGGCAAGAGCACGCTTGCAAAGCATTTGAACGCCATCCTTACGCCCACAGAGGGTGAGGTGCTCGTTGACGGTATGAGTACAGCCGACGAGAACAGGCTCCTCGATATCCGGCGCACGGTCGGCATGGTGTTCCAGAACCCCGATAACCAGATAGTCGCAAACGTCGTCGAGGACGATGTCGCCTTCGCGCCGGAAAATCTCGGCGTTGCGCCGGAGGAGATACGGCAGCGCGTGGATTCGGCTCTGAAACAGGTGGATATGTATGAGTTCCGCATGCATGCTCCGCACCTGCTGTCAGGCGGGCAGAAGCAGCGCGTTGCGATAGCCGGCGTTATCGCAATGGAGCCCGAGGTCGTGGTGCTTGATGAGCCGACGGCAATGCTCGATCCCAAGGGCAGGGCAGAGGTCATAGACACCGTAACGAAGCTTTGCCGCGAAAAGGGCATAACTGTCGTACTCATAACGCATCATATGTCCGAGTGTATCGGAGCCGACCGCGTCATCGTCATGTCAAACGGCCATGTCATCGCCGACGACAGTCCGGAGATGGTCTTTTCTCAGGTCGAGCTCATGAAAAGCGAAGGTCTCACCGTGCCGGCGACGACGGAGCTCATGTATGAACTCAACAAATACGGCTTTGATTTGCCGTTGACTGCGCTCGGAGTTACCGAATGCGCGAAGGAAATCGCAAAGGAATTAAAATAATATGTCAGATATAAAAGTAAGCGGTCTGAGCCATGTTTACAGCGCGGACACGCCCTTTGAAAAGATAGCGATAAACGGCGTCAATGTCGAGATACCGCATGGCCAGCTTGTCGGCCTTATCGGCCATACAGGCTCCGGAAAGAGCACCTTTATCCAGCATCTCAACGGCCTGCTCGTTCCGAGCGGCGGCACGGTGCTCGTTGACGGTGTTGATATAAACGGCGATAAGACCGCCTCGCGTGACGTAAGGTTCAAGGTCGGCCTCGTTTTTCAGTATCCGGAGTACCAGCTTTTCGAGGAAACGGTGTATGCCGACATTGCCTTTGGTCCGAAAAATATGAAGCTTTCCGAAGGTGAGATAGACGAGCGCGTGCGCGAGGCCGCGGCTCTCGTCGGCGTGGACGAGGCACTGTTCGAGCGCTCTCCGCTTGAGCTGTCGGGAGGGCAGAAGCGCAGAGTCGCCATAGCGGGAGTTATCGCAATGCGCCCCGGTGTTCTCATCCTTGATGAGCCGACCGCCGGCCTCGATCCGGCCGGATGCCGCAGAATACTCGATACTATATGTGATTACCGTGAGAAAACCGGCTCGACCGTCGTCATAGTCAGCCACAGCATGGACGACGTCGCAAAGATAGCAGACCGGCTCATCGTCTTTAACCACGGCAGCATCCGCTTTGACGGAACACCCGAAGAGGTGTTCTCAAACCCCGATGAGCTTTTGAGCATCGGCCTGTCCGTTCCGGCGCCGACGCAGATAGCAGCCGCTCTGCGTGAGCAGGGCGTTGCGATAAAAGGCTCGGTCTACACAAACGAGCAGCTTCTGTCGGCTATCCTGAAGCTTAAAAAGGAGGCCGGACGCGATGCTTAAAGACATAACCCTCGGCCAGTATTTCCCCGGCGATACAGTCGCGCACAGGCTCGACCCGAGAACGAAGCTTCTGCTGGTCGTAATATATATAGTAGGGCTTTTCAATTGCAAGGGCTTTGCAGGCTATGCCTTTGTCATACTCATAACGGCGCTGAGCATGGCCGTGTCCAAGATAAAGCCCAGGTCAGCTCTCAAGGGTTTGAAGCCAGTAATTATAATCATTATCCTCACCGCGGTGCTCAATATCTTCTACACCGGCGGCACGCCCATAATAGAGGGCTGGATAATAACATGGGAGGGCATCGAGCGCGCCGTGATGATGTCGCTGCGTATAATCCTCCTGATCGTCGGAACGTTCATGCTGACGTACACGACAAGTCCCATAGCGCTCACCGACGGGCTTGAGATAATGTTCGGTCCGCTCAAGAAGATAAAGGTACCGGTTCACGAGATGAGCATGATGATGAGCATGGCGCTCAGATTTATCCCGACGCTTATCGAAGAGACGGACAAGATCATGTCCGCACAGAAGGCGCGCGGCGCGGATTTTGACAGCGGCAATCTGTTTCAGCGTGCCAAGGCGCTGCTGCCGATACTCGTTCCGCTGTTCGTGTCGGCCTTCCGCCGTGCCGATGAGCTGGCCATTGCCATGGAAAGCCGCTGCTATCACGGCGGCAAGGGCAGAACAAGGATGAAGCAGCTCAGGATGCAGGGCATCGACGCGGCAGCCCTTGCGCTTGGCGCAGTGTTTCTTGCGGCGATCTTCGTTATGAAACACTTCGGGTTTTGAGGTGCTGAACAATGAGAAACATTGCCTTGCGCCTTCGCTATGACGGCAGCCGCTACCACGGCTGGCAGGTGCAGAAAAACGACGTTTCCGTGTGCAGCACGGTGCAGGATGCGCTCTCTAAGATATGCGAGCACCCCGTGAAGCTCACAGGCTGCGGACGCACCGATGCCGGAGTTCATGCTCTGCGCTACTGCGCAAACCTCCATACAGACTGCCGCATACCTATAGACCGTTTCCCGCTGGCTGCAAATTCGCGCCTGCCGGATGATATCGCGGTCGTGGATGCCGTGGAGGTGGACGAGCGCTTTAACGCCATATCTTCATGCGTTAAAAAAGAGTATATATATAAGATACACAATTCCAACATCCGCGATCCGTTCCTTGAAAAGCGCGCATGCTTTTATCCGCAGGAGCTGGATATGGAAAGAATGCAGGCGGCTGCAAAAGCCTTTGAGGGCACCCATGATTTTGCCGCCGTGCGCTCGCTCGGAACGCAGACAAAGACGACCGTTCGCACAGTCTACGGCTGCACTGCAGAGAAAACGGATGATCTTATAACAGTTTCGGTCTGTGCCAACGGCTTTTTGTACAACATGTGCCGTGCCATAGTCGGAACGCTGGTGTACGCGTCCTACGGGAAGATAGAACCCGGGGATATTCCCAAGCTGCTCGAACTCGGCGACAGGAGGCTCACGGGGCCTACGATGCCGCCGCAGGGCTTGTATTTGAACAGAGTGTGGTATGAAGGTCCAGCCGGTATCATGATGCTGAAGGACTGAATGCTTAATGAAAAGAACACTGATCGCAGCCTTTATTCTTTGCCTCGTTTTGTGCTCCTGCACGAATAAAGCGGAGCCTTCCCGTTCCTTTATCTGCGGAGAGGCAGCAGCTGCCGCCCTGTGCGACAACGGCGTTTTTACGGTCTCGCGCGGCAGCGTTAAATGCTTTGATACTTCGGGAGAGCTCCTGTTTGAGCGTACACTGGAACTCGGCGGCGTGCACATAACGCACAACGGTTCTCTTGCCGCGGCATACGCCGATGGCGGACACTGTATTGTGTTTTCCGGCGGAGAGCTCATGAGCTCCGAATGCGGCCTCATAAACGCAGCGCTGTCCGAAACGGGATACCTTGCCGTGTGTGCGTATGAGCCCGGCTATATGGGAAGCGTGACGGTGTATTCGCCTGATAAAAAAGCGGTGTACAAATGGTACAGTGCGCATCAGACTCTTATAAGCGCCGCCGTATCTCCGGACGGAACGCGGCTTGCGGTACTGACCGATGAGGCGCTGCGGCTTTTCTCGCTTGACAGTGAGGCGGAACGCGGCTCGTTTGACTGCACCGGCCTGCGCGATGTCGTATGGCTCGGTGAACGGGTCTGCTGCATAGGTGAAAGCAAAGTATATGTCTGCAATGATGAGGGCAAGGTCAGGGGAAAACGTGAGCTTTCCGGCCAAACGGCAGGTTTGTTCGGGGTGCTTGACAGAAAGCTCATAATAGAGGTGAACGGGAATGACGCGGACGAAAAAAACGCCGTGTATATCCTCGATGACAGCCTCAATATAAAAAGCAGGATATCTCCCGACAGCGAGATCTGGTGCCTCGACTGCCGGAATGATAATATAGCGCTGCTCACGCAGAACACGGTAAGCGTGTACGGCGCGGAGGGAAGACTCCTGCGCTCGGAAAAGGCGGCGGGAGCAAACATGGTGCTGCTTTCGGATGACGGAGATACGGTTACCGTCGGAGGAGGAAGCTTACGGGTGACAGAGAAATGAAGAACTCATGAGATTTGTAATTGAACTGAGTCTGCTGCTAATACTATTTTATTGTACATGGCGCGGATACAGACGTGGAGCGGTAAACGCAGCTATAAGCTTTGCCGCCGTTATCATCGCCGTCTCGGCGGCGCTCGTTATCGGTTCGGCTGCCGCGCCTTCAATGGCGTATCCGCTGCGGCCGTTTCTTGCGGGGTATATAGATTCTCAGCTTGAGGAAGAGGCCGCGCGCCATGCGGGCATTGACGAAACGCGCATTGAGGATACCATAGAGGAAAGCCCCGGGTATCTGACACCGTATGCCGAAAGCTGCCTTGAAAGTCTCGGCTTCAATGCTCGGCGTGCGGTAAACTATTGCGGCAATGCGCAGAGAATATATGCCGGGTACGATATAGATGCGACCACTGCGGCGGCTCACGCGGGCAGTGAGGCGCTCGCCTACGCGATATGCTCGCTGATATTTTTTCCGCTTATTATGCTTTTCATATCGATCATAAAGCAGATATTCGCACTGCGATTCCGCATACGCGATAATGATGAGCTCGATCTCTACGGAGGAGCGGCATTCGGCTTTGCTCGAGGCTTTATCTACTGCATATGCCTGTGCTGGCTGCTTAGCTTCTGCGGCAATGTGATCGGCAAAACGACATTGGACGACGGCCTGTTCAGCAGATTTTTCCTCCTGCTGAGCGATGCGGCCGATAAAATATTTTAATGATTGGGGGATAAACAATGCAGGCAAAAATGTGTTCACGCTGCGGCAAAAACGTCGCTGTCGTGTTTATAACCAAGCTTGAAGGCGGAGTTCAGAAAAATGAGGGGCTGTGCCTTAAATGTGCACGCGAGCTCCATATAAAGCCCGTTGATGATATGATCGAAAAAATGGGCATCTCCGATGAGGAGCTGGATAACCTCAGCGGAGAAATGATGAACGCCTTAAACGGTGTGGAGAGTCTCATGGATATGAGCCTTGATCCTGACGTTGATACCGGTTCCGACGGAGACGACGACGGTAAGACTGCGACCTTCCCGTTTTTGAACAGGCTGTTCGGAAACGGCGGAAATGTTCCGGCGGAGAGCGGCGGAGCAAATTCCAGCTCGTCCTCTCAGCAGCAGCCCAAGGATGGCACAAAGCCGCCCAAACGCAAGTTTTTGGACAATTACTGCATCAATCTGACAGATCGCGCCAGAGCGGGGAAACTCGATAACATGATAGGCCGCACCGAGGAGCTTGAGCGCGTTATTCAGATACTCAACCGCCGTCAGAAGAACAATCCCTGTCTTATCGGCGAGCCCGGTGTCGGAAAAACGGCCGTCGCGGAGGGTCTTGCACAGCGTATAGCCCTTGATCAGGTGCCGTATAAGCTGCTCGGCAAGGAGGTGTACCTTCTCGACCTGACGGCGCTCGTTGCCGGAACGCAGTTCAGAGGCCAGTTTGAAAGCCGGATGAAGGGCCTTATCGAGGAGATACGCAAGCAGGGCAATATAATCCTCGTTATCGACGAGGTCCACAATATCGTCGGCGCGGGCGACGCCGAGGGCAGCATGAACGCGGCCAATATCTTAAAGCCCGCTTTGTCACGCGGAGAGATACAGGTCATCGGCGCGACTACATTCACCGAATACCGCAAGCATATCGAAAAGGATTCAGCTCTCGAGCGCAGATTCCAGCCCGTTACGATAAACGAGCCCTCTGTCTCGGACAGTATTGAGATACTCAAGGGCATCAGAAAATACTATGAGGACTATCACGGTGTCAGGATAAGCGACGAAATGTGCGCCGAGGCCGTCAAAATGTCCGAGCGCTATATAACCGACCGCTTCCTCCCGGATAAGGCCATTGACCTTATAGACGAGGCCTGCTCGGATGTAAACCTCAAGGATAAGAACATCGTCCGCCGCGCCGAGCTTCAGAAGGATCTTGACGATCTGCGCTACGAGCGCGAGGCGCTTATGAGCGCAGACGCACCCAATGCCGAAGAACTCACGGATGCTGATCTTGATAAGCGCTATGAGCGCATAGCCGAGCTTCGCAGCAAGGAGATGCAGCGCGAGCAGGAGCTGGCGTCGATCGAGCTTGAGGGAATTCCTGAGCTTACGGTCGATAATCTTGCGCGCATAATCGAGCTGTGGACGAAGATACCGGCCTCATCGATACGCGAGGACGAGTTTGAGCGCCTTGCTGATCTTGATAAGCGCCTGAAGGCGCACATCGTCGGCCAGGACGAGGCGGTCGCCGCCGTGTGCGCCGCGATAAAGCGTTCACGCGTTGGCCTCAAGGCAAAGCGCAAGCCGACGAGCTTCATCTTCGTCGGCGGCACGGGCGTCGGAAAAACCGAGCTCGTAAAGCGTCTGGCAGCCGATCTTTTCGACTCGCCCGAGTCGCTCATACGCCTCGATATGTCCGAGTTTATGGAAAAGTTCAGCGTCTCGCGCATCATCGGCTCGCCTCCGGGCTACGTCGGCTATGATGAGGCAGGACAGCTCACCGAGAAGATACGCCGCAAGCCGTACTCTGTAGTGCTCTTTGACGAGATAGAAAAAGCGCATCCGGACGTTCTGAACATCCTGTTGCAGATCCTTGACGACGGCAGGATAACAGATGCGCAGGGCAGGACGGTCAATTTCGAAAACACCGTCATAGTCATGACGACCAACGCCGGCTCCAATAACAAGGGCGGCGCCATGGGCTTCGGCGGCACCGTCAGCGATATGGGGCGCGAGCGTGCGCTCAAGGCGCTCAACGATTTCCTGCGCCCGGAGTTTATAAACCGCGTAGACGAGATAGTTTACTTCAACAGCCTCTCCGAGGAAAACTTCCGCAGCATAGCCGAGCTTATGCTCACGGAAACGCGCGACGCCATCGCCGAGCGCGGCATAAGCATGACGTGGAGTCCGGAGCTTATAGATTATCTCGTAAAGAAAAGCTACTCCGTCGTATACGGTGCGCGCAACCTGCGCCGCACCATCCAGAAGGACGTTGAGGATGCCATCGCGCAGAAGATCATCGACTGCCGCGGCGAGAACGCAGGAAGGATATATCTCAGCGCCGATAACGGAGCAGTTACGGTGGAGGTAAGCGAATGATAAGGTTTGAAAGCGACTACCTCGAGGGCGCGGTGCCGGAGATCATGAGCAGGCTGATCGAGACAAACTATGAGCAGACGGCAGGTTACGGTACAGATCCATACTGCCGCGCGGCACGCGAGAAGATAAGGCTCGAGTGCAATGCCTTTGATGCCGACGTTCACTTTCTCGTCGGCGGCACCCAGGCGAACCTCACGGTCATCAGTGCTGCTCTGCGTCCGCATCAGGGCGTGATGGCGGCGCAGACCGCGCATATAGAGGTGCACGAAACCGGAGCAATTGAGGCAGCCGGACACAAAGTAATAACTCTGCCGACCTGTGACGGCAAGATAAACGCCGCAGGAGTCAGAGACTGTGTCCTGCGGCACAGAGAGGATGAATCGTTTGAGCATATCGTTCAGCCGGCAATGGTGTATATCTCTCAGCCTACGGAGACCGGTACGGTGTATACGCTGCCGGAGCTTGAGGAAATGAGCTGCGTATGCCGTGAATTGGGAGTGCTCCTGTTTGTTGACGGTGCGCGCATGTCCTGCGCACTGGCCTGCGACGGTACGCCGCAGCTGCCTGATCTTGCGCGCCTGTGCGACGTGTTCTACATCGGCGGAACCAAGCACGGAGCGCTGTTCGGCGAGGCCGTCGTCATAAAAAACGATGCGATAAAAAAGGACTTCCGCTATATCATAAAACAGCGCGGCGGCATGTTTGCCAAGGGCAGACTGCTCGGCCTGCAATTTGACACGCTGTTCACCGACGGCTTGTATTACAGGATCGGCCGCCGTGAGGTGGCGCAGGCCATGCGTCTGAGTGCGGCATTCGAGGTAAAGGGCATAGAGTTTGCGTATCCTTCGCCGACAAACCAGGTATTCCCGATACTCAGCAAGCGTCAGCTTGAGGCGCTTCGCGAAAAGTACAGCTTTTCCGTTCAGGAGCAGCTTCCCGACGGCGGCGCGGTCACGCGGTTCTGCACGAGCTGGGCAAGCAAGGAAAGCGACATTGACGCGCTTATTTCCGATATAAATAACTTTTGAGGTGCGATATGGCTAAGATAGAGATAATTCAGGGTGACATTACAAAGCAGGAGGTCGATGCCATCGTCAATGCGGCAAACTGCTCGCTGCTCGGCGGAGGAGGAGTTGACGGTGCAATACACCGTGCGGCGGGGCCCGGACTTCTGGTCGAGTGCCGTACGCTGGGCGGCTGCAAAACCGGCGAGGCGAAGATCACCCGCGGCTATGATCTTCCGGCAAAGTATGTTATCCACACGCCCGGCCCCGTCTGGAACGGCGGCAATAACGGCGAGGCGGACAAGCTCCGCTCCTGCTACCGCAGCTGCCTCGTGCTCGCATCCGAAAACGGCTGCAAAACCGTGGACTTTCCGTCCATATCCACCGGCGTTTATCATTTTCCTCTTTCCAAGGCATCGGAGATCGCAGTTAAAACCATCTCCGAGTACCTGTTCGAGCACCCCGAGATAGAACGCGTGCGCATGGTCTGCTTTGATGCGCGCACGAAGGAGTATTACGAAAAGGCTCTGGAGAAGCTTAAATGAAAAGACTGTTCAGACTGCAATATAATGCACCCGTGACGCTGACCTTCGCGCTCGTATCGCTCATAGCGCTGCTGCTCGGCAGGGTCACCGACGGCTGGACGGACACATATCTTTTCAGCGTCTGGCACTCGTCGCTGTCCGATATCCTTACATATCCGCGCTTTTTCCTGCATGTTCTCGGCCATGTTGACTATGACCATTACATCGGAAATATGATGATGATCCTCGTCGTCGGCCCCGGGCTTGAGGAAAAGTACGGAAGCCGCAGCCTGCTGAGCGCAATTATCATAACCGCGCTCGTGTCAGGACTTGTGTACTGGTTCCTGTTTCCGGACTCTATGCTCATGGGTGCGTCGGGCATCGTGTTCATGATGATAGTAATGGCATCTCTTGCCGGAATGCGCGACGGCTGCATTCCAATTACGCTCATTCTCGTGCTTGTGCTCTACCTCGGAAACGAGGTGGTCAACGGCGTAATGCTCAAGGATAACGTGTCGCAGCTTACGCACATCATCGGCGGCGTGTGCGGCGCCGTGCTGGGGCTCAGAAGACGATGAGAGAAAAGGTCATAATATCTGCCTGTCTGCTGGGGCTTGACTGCAAGTACGACGGCGGCAATAACAGACTGCCGGAGGATAAGCTCGGAATGCTTACGGAAAAATACGAGCTCATCCCCGTATGCCCGGAATGCTACGGCGGACTTACAACGCCGCGCACTCCGTCAGAGCGATCTGGAGACAGGGTCGTATCAAAAACCGGCGCAGATGTCACCGCACAGTTTAACAGGGGCGCGCAGGCAGCGCTTTACCTTGCCGGGCTCTGCGGCGCGAAGCTTGCGATACTCAAATCAAACAGTCCATCCTGCGGCAGCGGTACGGTCTATGACGGAATGTTCAGCGGAAAGCTCGTCCCCGGTGACGGTGTCACCGCCGAGCTTTTAAAGGAGCACGGCATCAGGATAATAAACGAAAATGCACTCTGACTGAGTGCATTTTTTGCGTCTGAGGCTCATATGCTTGTACAAAAAAAGGGGGACTTGCACATGGCATATGAGGAGAAACAGCAGCAGACGGTAAAAACGCACGGCATAAGCCTTGAGGACAGGACGCGGCTCAATGTAACGGGCGTCGAGGACGTCGAGAGCTTTGACGAGAACGTCATTGTCATGAACACCGCCTGTGGAGATCTCATCGTGCGCGGCAGTGGCCTGCACATCGGCAGGATAAGCCTCGATATCGGACAGCTTAGCGTCGAGGGCAGCATAAGTGAGCTGAGCTATGAGGACAAAGCTACGGCGGGCGGCTTCTGGCAGAAGCTTTTCGGATAAATGCATCTTGCAATATCACTTCAGCTCGCACAGCTTGCCGTCTCCGTGCTGACCGGCTTTGCTCTCGGCTCGGTTTACGATATCCTCCGTGCACTGCGCCGCAAGACTCGCAGGAACGCAGCGGCCGACGCGCTGTTTGGCGTTCTGCTGCTGTTTGCCCTGTTTACGCTCGGCATGGATATGGGGCAGGGGAGGCTGCAGCTGTTCATGCTGTGCGCCGTGACCTCCGGCTTTGCGGCTTATATGGCACTTCTCAGCCCGCTGATCCTCCCCGTTTTTTTACATCTTGCGTGTTTGGTAATGAAAATTTTTTCACCCGTCAATAAATTTATAAAAAAACTTGAAGATTACGTCAAAAAATGCTTTTCAAAAGCCTTTAACTGGTTTACAATGAAACAAAGCGGAAAAAGGAGAAGAGAGAAGCAGGATGAAAAAATCGACGACGATCATCGGTCTGGCATTGACGATGCTTGCCGTATATGCTATTCTGAACTTAGTGAGCCTCAAACGCGATCTCGCCGAAGCCATAGAGCAGTCGAGCGCCCTGCAGGCAGAGATACGGCAGGCTCAGGAGGACGGCGCATATCTTGAGCGGCAGCTTGAGGATATGGATACCGACGACGGTATAGAGAGTCTGGCAAAATACCGGCTGAAGCTTATCGGCTCGGATGAAAAGATATTTAGAGATATAAGGGGATAAAATATGCAGCCTGAAGTGGGAGCAGTGCTGGAAGGCAAGGTTAGCGGCGTAACGAAATTCGGCGCTTTCGTGAACCTTCCCGGAGGCAAGAGCGGTCTTGTGCATATTTCGGAGATAGCAAACACCTTTGTAAACGACGTTGCGCAGTATGTCAGCGTCGGCCAGACTGTCAAGGTCAAGGTCATCGGCATAAACGGGGATAAGATCAATCTCTCGATTAAGCGTGCCGAGGAAACGGAGGAGGCTCCGCGCCGCCGTGCGCCGCAGCAGCCGCGTCCGACTGCGCCCAAACAGCAGCAGCCGCGCCAGCAGCCAAGCGGTCAGGTAGCAGCGCCGACAGACGATCAGGACTTTGAGGATAAGCTCAAGCAGTTTATGAAGGACTCCGACAGCCGCATAGCGGATAACCGCATGTATGCCGACCGAGGTCGTTCGCGCAGAAGAAAATAAGGATACTATCATCAGCCGCCCTGCGCGGCTGATTTTTTATAAGCCGAGGCGGAGCTCGGACACTCTCCTTATGCTTACGTTGGCTCATTGCCTGCCGTATTGACCTGCGATATTGATATTTGTGAGAATTATTTCATATGGTCATATGCGAGGCTCGTGTATTACATGAACTTATATCAACCATGGATCTACGTCGTGCCCGGCGCGGCATTGGCCGGATTTTCGCTTAAAAAGCCGGAAAATGCAGAGCAGGAGAGGGCTTCGTGCAAAGCAAAATAGCTGCACTGCGCTCTTCTGCGCACATTTCTGCTCCGAAAATATTTTCAGCTGTGCTGTTTTAACGAAATTCTTAACACTTCTTAATAGGTTATGCCGCTTTGAACTTCGTTCCGGCGCGTACGGGCTTTCGGTACGGCACAAAAATGCATATTCAGAGCACAAAAATCGCAGACTGCTGCAAGCTCCTGTCTGCTGCCGGCGGCGCTTTTGCAGTCCCGCTTCCGGCAGACTTGCAAAAATCGAGCCTTTTGAGCTCTTATGAGCTTCAGAACGAATAATGAAGCGCTGCATTATTCAAATTGCAAATTGCTTGACAATGTCAATCTGCAAGTTTTAAAAATGAAGCTGCAAAATGCTAACTTTTGTGCAATGTTGACAAAACTCGAAATTGATTTCTGTGAAAAGTGCTTGCTTTTCACGGAGCTTTGACTATAATGAAAACTGCAAAGAGGAAATAAACTCAAGGCCTGAATTTGAAAGGAGCGCACAGCTATGTTAACAGGTATCGGTATTTTCGCAGCAGCATATCTCACCGGCATGATCCTGATGACCGTCAAGGGTATGCAGAAGGCTTAATTGAGTGTAAGATATAATTTCAGGCTCCCGTTTCGGGGGCTTGATTTTTTATGCTTTCGGCGTGTATAATACCGCGTATGAAAGAGTTGATCGTAAGGCGAAACGACGCAGGTCAGCGGCTTGACCGCTTCGTAGGCAAGGCAGTGCCGCTGCTGCCGGAAACGCTGCTGCAAAAGTACATAAGAATAAAGCGCATAAAGCTTAACGGCAAGGGCGCAAAGCGGGATACGCGCCTGAACGAGGGCGACGTGCTCAGCCTGTACATAAACGATGAGTTTTTTGAAAAGCCACGCGAGGAAAACGCCTATCTCAAGGTAGGAAAGCCGCGGATAAATATCGTTTACGAGGATGAAAACATCCTGCTTGCCGATAAAAAACCGGGCGTATTGTGCCACAGCGCAGGCACGTGGGATTACAATACGCTCATAGCGAACATTCAGGCCTACCTTGCACAGAAGGGCGAGTGGGATCCAAAGGGTGAAAACTCCTTTGCTCCGGCCTTGTGCAACCGCATAGACCGCAACACCGGCGGCATAGTCATTGCCGCAAAAAACGCCGAGGCGCTGAGAATACTCAACGACAAAATACGTGACAGAGAGATAGAAAAATACTATCTCTGCGCCGTTCAGGGCAGGCCCAGGCAGCCGCGCGGCAGATTGGAGAACTATCTTTTCAAGGACGCGGCAAAAAATCAGGTCTATGTCAAAAGCCGCCCGGAGCCCGGCGCAAAGACCGCCGTTACGGAGTACAGGCTCATAAAAAGCTCCGGAGCGCTATCACTCATGGAGTGCCGGCTGCTCACGGGACGTACGCACCAGATACGCGCGCAGATGGCTTACGCGGGACTTCCGCTGCTCGGCGACGGAAAGTACGGCAGCGAGCGCTTCAACAGAAATTTCGGCGAAAAAGGACAGGCGCTTTACTCGTACAAGCTTGAGTTTTCGTTTCCGACGGACGCCGGGGCTCTGGAATATCTAAGGGGGAAAAGCTTCACCGTCGGGAGAGTGGATTTTGCGGAAAAATACTTCGGAATCACCTGTCTTGACGGCATTTAAAAAAATATCGCAAAAAATGCAGAAAGTTGTTGACTTTGCGGTACATATTATGTATATTGTTCACGATGCAAAGGGCACTCCGGACGCAGGTCCGAGGTGTCCTTTCTCATATATTTTTATGAAATGGGGGAGGATAAATGTCCAAAGAACTCATTCGCCTTGTGAATTGTCAAATGGCGTTTGACGACGAGATCGTTTTAGACGATATTAACCTGTATTTTAATGATAAGGAATTCCTCACGCTTTTAGGCCCGTCCGGCTGCGGCAAGACCACCACGCTCAGGATCATCGGCGGTTTTATAAAGCCGACAGGCGGCGACGTGCTTTTTGACGGCGTGAGGATAAATGATGTCCCGCCTCACAAGCGTAAGGTCAACACGGTTTTCCAGAAGTATGCGCTGTTTCCGCATCTTGATGTGTATGAAAATGTGGCTTTCGGCCTGCGCCTTGCAAAGCTTTCAGAGGATGAGATCGACGAGCGTGTCACGGAAATGCTCGAGATCGTAAGCCTCAAGGGCTTTGAAAACCGCAGGGTGTCGCAGCTATCCGGCGGCCAGCAGCAGCGAGTGGCTATAGCCCGCGCGCTCGTCAACCGGCCCAAGGTGCTGCTTCTCGACGAGCCGCTCGGGGCTCTCGACCTGCGTCTGCGCAAGGATATGCAGAACGAGCTCAAGCGTATCCAACAGGCGATGGGCATCACTTTTATATATGTAACTCACGATCAGGAGGAAGCGCTCAGCATGTCCGACACGGTCGTTGTCATGGACAAGGGACGCATCCAGCAGATCGGTACACCCGAGGATATCTATAACGAGCCGAAGAACGCTTTCGTCGCGGACTTCATCGGCGAGAGCAATATCCTTGACGGCGTAATGCTTGAGGACAGGCTGGTCAAATTCTTCGGACGCAAGTTCAGATGCGTTGACTTCGGCTTTGAAAAGAACGAGCCGGTGGATGTAGTTATCCGCCCCGAGGATATCGATATCGTCGCTCCCGACGACGGCCACCTGTGCGGAACGGTCACCTCCGTGACCTTCAAGGGCGTGCATTATGATACCATTGTCGATTTCAAGGGCTTCAAGTGGCTCATACAGACGACCGATTTCTATGAGGTCGGCTCGTATATAGGCATACGCCTTGAGCCCGAGGATATCCACATCATGCACAAAAGCGAGTACTCCGGTCAATTCGGCGACTACAGCTCCTATTCCGCCGAGTACGATGAGATGGACGACCCCGACCTTTATCCGGAAGACGCGGAGGAGAGCGAGGAGTCCCCGGAGGGCGGCGAAAATGAAGAATAAAGCTCTTGCCGCTCCGTATCTCGTGTGGATGGCTCTGTTTACGATAGTACCGCTTGCCATCGTTGCCTACTATGCCTTTACAGACGCCTCCACGGGCGAATGGACCCTTGCCAATATAGCAAACCTCGGCAACTATATACCGATACTCATAAAGAGCATATGGCTTGCGCTCATATCCTCGCTTATCTGCATCGTCATCGGCTACCCCGTGGCATATTTTATCGCCAACTGCAAGGAGACTGCGCAGCGCTTTCTGTATATGCTCGTAATGCTCCCGATGTGCATCAGCTTCCTTCTGCGCACACTTGCGTGGGTGGCGCTCACGGAGGACACCGGAATCATAAATAACTTCATAACGGCGCTCGGACTTGAGCCGCTGCCGCTTATCCGCAATAACGGCGCGGTTGTGCTCGGCATGGTCTATAACTACCTGCCGTATATGATAATGCCGTTGTATACGGTCATAATGAAGATCGACCGCCGCCTTATCGAGGCCGCGCAGGATCTCGGCTGCGACGGAGTGAACGTTTTCCGCCGCGTTATCCTGCCGCTGTCCGTGCCGGGGATCATATCCGGCTTTACAATGGTGTTCGTTCCGGCGGTGTCGACCTTTTATATCTCTCAGAAGCTCGGCTCGTCAGGCACAACGCTCATCGGCGACGTTATCGAGAGCCAGTTCAAGACCGCGTATAATCCGAACCTCGGCGCGGCGCTCAGCCTTATCCTGATGGTAATGATATTCGTCTGCATCTGGGTCATGAACCGCTTCGGCGATGAGGAAGGGGAGGTCGTGACGCTGTGAAGAATTTCAACAAGGTGTTTACCGTCATTGTCCTGCTGTTTCTGTACATCCCCATGATAGTTCTTGCCGTCGGCTCATTCAACAGCGGTATGGACATCGCGGTATTCAAGAGCTTTACGCTGGATAACTACGCCGAGCTTTTCCGCGACAGCGTGCTGCTTCCGCTGCTTTTGAACTCGGTCATCGTTGCGCTTCTGTCCTCGGTATTCGCAACCATCCTCGGTACGGCCGCGGCGCTCGGCATACACTCGATGGGGCCGCGCCTTCGCAGCTTCACCATGGGTGTGACGAATATACCGCTTACCAATCCCGAGATCGTAACCGGCGTTTCGCTGGCGCTGCTGTTTGCCTTTGTCGGAACTCTGATGAAGATAAACAATATACTCGGCTTCGCTACGCTGCTGATAGCGCACATAACATTCAATCTGCCGTACGTAATACTCTCGGTCATGCCGAAATTAAAGCAGATGGATCCCAATCTGCGCGAGGCGGCGCTCGACCTCGGCTGTACGCCGTGGCAGGCGTTTTACATGGTGGTTATCCACGAGATAACGCCGGGCATCGTATCCGGTGCGCTCATGGCCTTCACCATGAGCCTTGACGACTTCGTCATCAGCTATTTCGTTTACGGGCCGCGCTTTGTCACTCTGCCTGTCGAGATATATAACTACACAAAAAAGCCCCTGCAGCCGAAGATATATGCCCTGTTCACTCTGCTGTTTGCGGCGATACTGCTCGTGATGGTGCTCATGAACCTCCTTCAGGAGCGGGACGCAAAGCGCCTGCGCGAAAATCGCAGTGCCTTCCGCCGCGGAAAGAAGGTGGACGCATGAAAAGAGCCGTACCTCTGCTCCTGTGCGCTGTCATGCTGCTGACGCTGCTGCCCGTGCAGGCCAAGGCCGACGAAGTCACCATAAACGTATACAACTGGGGACAGTATATATCCGACGGTACCGACGGATATATAGACGTCAACAAGGCATTCACCGAAAAGACCGGCATCAAGGTAAACTACATGACCTTCGACTCTAACGAGACCATGTATACAAAGCTCAAGACCGGCGGCAGCAGCTATGACGTCATCATACCCTCGGACTATATGGTAGCACGCCTCATTGCCGAGGATATGCTCGAGGAAATAGATTACTCGAACATACCCAACTATGCGCTCGTGGACGATGCGTATAAAAACACATCCTTTGACCCAGAGAATAAATACTCGGTTCCCTACACATGGGGAACGGTCGGCGTGATATACAACAAAAAATATGTCGATGAAGCTGATCTTGGCTCGTGGGACCTTCTGTGGAACGACAAGTATTCCGGCAAGATACTCATGTTCGATAACCCGCGCGACGCGTTTGCGATAGCAGAGCTGATGCTGGGCATCGACATAAACAGCGAGGATCAGGACGAGCTGCGCTCTGCGGCATATAAGCTCATCGAGCAGAAGCCGCTTGTGCAGGAATATGTCATGGATCAGATATTCAGCAAGATGGAGCGCGAGGAAGCGTGGATAGCGCCGTACTATGCCGGCGACTACCTGCTCATGGCGCAGGAAAACCCCGACCTCGGCTTTTACTTCCCCGAGGAGGGCTATAATCTCTTTATAGACGCCGCCTGTATCCCTAAGGGCTGCCAGAACAAGGCCGCAGCCGAGGCGTATATAAACTTCCTGTGCGACCCCGAGATATCGGGCGAGAACCTTGATTATCTCGGTTATTCAACGCCGATATCCGAGGCAAAGCAGTACATGGACCCGGAGACCGCGTCGAGCGAGATAGCGTATCCCTCAGAAGAGACGCTTTCACTGGGCAAGGCATTTATCAACCTTTCCGAGGATACCAGCCGCTTTACCGATTCGCTCTGGCTTGAGGTCAAGACTCAGGGCGGTGTGGATACCTATGCCATAGTTTCAATGTGCGCCGTCGCCGTGCTGCTCACGGCCTACTTTGTGATCCACAGTGCGCGTAAGAAAAAACGCATAGCCAATCGCTGCAAAAAGTGGAAGCAGTAAAAAATAAATTGCGGACCGCGCTTTTTCGAAAAGGAAAAGCGCGGTTTTTGTTGTATAGAAGACGGAAAGCTGATATAATAAATTGATTAAATACCGCCTGTGGTGCTTTGAAAAGCCTAACAAGGAATTCGGTGAAAATCCGAAGCAGTCCCGCTGCCGTGAATGGCGACGAGGGCGCATTGGCCACTGCTTTATTGCGGGAAGGCGCGCCCGAGATTGACCCATGAGCCGGAAGACTTGCCGCTGTGCCGGTATTTGAAATTCTGAGGAGGTGAGATATATGCGCGAGGACGCATGGACGCTCAATATTACCTACGAGTAGAGCGGAAAAATCAAAGACAAAAAACAACTTACTTGGAGGTAAAACATGAAAAAAAGATCGTTGAGCCTGCTTCTGGCTCTTTTGATGGTGCTGAGCCTTATAGTGCCCGGCACGGCGGCATTTGCCGATGATGCCTCGCAGTGGCCGAGCTTCCGCGGCAGCGAAACGAATATGGCGATAAGCACGGCTAAAACGCCGGGCGACGCGCAGCATACGGCGCTCGATTGGGCAAACAAGCTCTCAGATGACTGGAGCAAGGCTCCCTCTGCGCCTATCATCGTGGGCGACAAGCTCGTCACCATGTGCGGCGATGAGCTTACCGAGCTGGCGCTTGACAGCGGTGCAGTTGTAAAGACCGCAAAAATGAAGATGAGCACAAGCTACGGCCTCGCGGCTCCGACCTACGCCGACGGCCTTATAATTGCTCCTCTGGATAACGGCGTTGTCGAGGCCTTCGACGCGGTAACTCTCGACAGCAAGTGGGTATATACCGATAAGATCGGCGGACAGTCTTCGTCCCCTGTCCTGTATTCCGACGGCAAGCTCTATGTCGGCTTCTGGAAGGGCGAGGCCGAGGACGCAAACTTCGTCTGCATTGACGCTGCGACCGGCAGCCTCGATTGGAGCTATGCCGTTAAGGGCGGCTTCTACTTTGCCGGTGCGGTCGCTGTCGGCGATTACATTTTTGTCGGCACCGACGACGGTGCGAAGGGCTCCGGGGGCAGCGGTACGCTGCTCGCCTTTAAAAAGACCTATTCCGTGAACGAAGAGGTAATACCCGTATCGAGCGCTGCGCTCGCAGGCTGCGGCGATGTGCGCAGCAGTCTTGCATACTCCGACGGCAAGGTCTACTTCACGACAAAGGGCGGCTATCTCGGCTCTGCTGCCGTTGACGGCAGTACAGGAGAGATCAGCGGCGTCAAGACCGAGTCCTTCGGCGCTCAGAGCACCTCGACACCGGTAGTTTACGGCGATTACGTTTATTTCGGCGCCGGTAAGGGCTTTTCCGATCCCGGTCTGTTCGTCATTGCGGATAAGAACAGCCTTGAGGTCAAGAACACGGTCGAGCTCAAGGGCTATGCCCAGTGCTCGATGCTCCTGTCCACTGCCTATCTTGAGACCGACGGATACCTGTATTTCTACAGCACATACAACACGACTCCCGGCGGCGTAGCGCTTATAAAGGTCAAGGCAGACGATGTGAGCAAAACGGAGCTTATCGACATTTACGATGCCGACGGCTTTGAAAACTATTGCATTTGCAGCATTATCTGCGATAATGACGGCAATATCTATTACAAAAACGACAGCGGTACGCTGTTCTGCCTTAAAAATGAGTACAGCGAGGATGTCCTCGTGAGCATCGCAGACAAGGGCAGCGTCGAGCTAAGCTACGCCACAGTCACTGCGACCGACCTCAACTCCGATGGTATCATCGACATTGACGAAGTACTTTACGCTGCTCACAACGATTATTACGACGGCGGAGCCGCGAAGGGCTACGCCAGCGCAAGCAGCGAATACGGCGCGTATATCGCCAAGCTTTGGGGCGACGAGAGCGGCAACTTCGGTTACTTTGTCGATAACAAGATGGCCATGAGCCTGAACGACAAGGTCGAGGCCGGCCAGCACGTCTATGCCTATGTAAACGCAAACGCATATCCCAATAACGACGCATACGCCTATTTTGAAAGCTCCTCGGCAGACACCGCAGCTTATGCGGCAGTGACCATTAAGCTCACCGCACAGAACGGTTATGATGAAAACTGGAACCCGAAGTTCGAGGCTTACGACAAGGCTCAGCTAAAGGCATACAGCGCCGACCTCACGACCGAGGCGGAGGGCTTCACGGCAGTTTCACTCGGAAACGGAGAGTATAAGCTCAGCTTCACGGGAGCGGGCGAGTACAATGTTGTCGCTACTGCCGATAATAATGCCATTATCCCTGCCGCGTGCAAGGTGAGTGTCAAGGAAACTCAGGGCTTTAACGATGTCAAGGAAGGCAGCTATTACTACGATGCCGCAATGTGGGGCGGTGCAAACGGTGTAGTCAACGGCTACGGCAGCGGTGAGTTCCGTCCCGACGGACTGTGCACCCGCGCACAGATCGTAAGCTTTCTGTACCGCCTTGCAGGCAGCCCTGAGGTCAGCGGCGAGTGCAGCTTCAAGGATGTTCCCGACAGCTACTATAAGAATGCCGTTATCTGGGCGGCAGAAAACGAGATAACATACGGCACGACGGCCGATACCTTCTCCCCGAATGACGTGTGCACCCGCGCACAGGCAATGACCATGCTCTACCGCTATCTCGACTCGCCCGAGTATGAAGCCGGCAGCGGCTTTGCCGATGTAGCCGACGGTGCATTCTATGCCGACGCTGTAATGTGGGCGGCGGCAAACGGCGTAGCCAAGGGCTTTAACGACGGCGCTTTCCGTCCGTATGCAGCCTGCACACGCGCCCAGATCGTGACGTTTATCTACCGCGCCGCTGCGTGATATCCTGAATGAAAAAAAGATCAGCATCTCTTTTACTATGCGTTCTCATTTTGTGCAGCCTGCTTGCAGGCTGCATGAAGAACGCTCAGGCCGTAAACTTCGCCGGGGATATTGACCTCGGCGAGGACGGCATTATAAAAAAAGAGGTTTTCGAACAGCTCATAAACGAAAACGAAATAGCCTCCATATGCGGAAAAAGCGGCATGTATGCCTACAAATGGACGGTGTCAGGCGCTGATCTGACACAGGCGCGCGATCTGTGCATGGCCGTCGTGATCGGTAAAAACGATGACGGCAGCATTGCGGTTGAGCTTCAAACGGATGAAAGCTTCGGCTTTCTTCCGACGCTGTCGATAACGCTGTGTGATAAATGGACTGCGCTTTCGGCTGGCGTTTATGATGAAAACGGCAATAAGCTGTCTGGTGCCTCCGTAACGGGGAGCGAAAGCACGATCCTTGGCTTTAAGCTATCCGACGGTGTCTTTTCGTACATTATCCGTGCTGACGAGGAAACGCCCGTTCCGAGCAGCAGTGCCAAGCTATCCGACGGCAGCCGCACGGAGCAGGACAAGTACAAAACAGCCCCCGTTCCGAGCGGTAAGCCGGAGCCGGTCGAGCCGTCAGACACTCCCGTTGACGATAAAGAGCTGCTTCACTGCACCGTATCAATAGACTGCATGACTATACTCGACAATCTCTCGGAGCTCAAGCCGGAAAAGCTCGATGTTCTGCCGTCTGATGGTATTATTTTAAAAACCGTCAGTGTTGAGATATGCGAGGGCGAGTCAGTGTACGACATTTTGCAGCGCGTTTGCCGCGAATACGGAATTCATCTTGAGGCAAGCTTTACCCCTGCGTATAACAGCGCCTATGTCGAGGGAATCGGGAACCTGTATGAAAAGGACTGCGGTACGCTCTCGGGCTGGACGTATCTTGTTAACGGCTGGCAGCCCAACTACGGATGCAGCCGATATGCGCTGCATGACGGCGACAGGGTGGAATGGCGCTATACCTGTGACCTCGGAGCGGACGTGGGAGGCGGAATTGTCTGATGAAGGATGCTTTTTCCGGACTGCACCCGGCGGTGGCCTTTGCGTATTTTGCTGCCGTTCTTACGCTCACGATGCTGTATATGCATCCGATTCTTCTGATGCTGAGCCTTATTGGCTCGGCAAGCTATGTCTGCATACTCAAGGGCGCACGGCACTTTGCGAAAACGCTTTTGTATCTTGTGCCCTTTATCATTCTGATGTCTGTTATAAACGCCCTGTTCAGCAACGGCGGAGTTACGCCGCTGTACTATCTCTCAAACGGCAACGCGATAACAGCTGAGGCGCTCACCTACGGACTATTCGCCTCGGTGATGTTCTGCGCGGTAATGCTGTGGTTTAACTGCTTTAATGCCGTCATGACCTCGGAAAAGCTGCTGTTTCTCTTCGGCAGGCTCAGTCCGTCGCTTTCTCTGCTGCTGTCAATGTCGCTTCGTCTTGTGCCTAAGCTCGGCCGCAAGATGCGTGGAGTTGATGCTGCCCGAAGTCAGATAGGCTGCGGCAGCTCGCAGGGCGGACTGCTTACGCGAATAAAAAACAGCATGGACGTGCTGTCCGTCACTCTGACATGGGCTCTCGAAGGCTCCGTTTCGTCGGCAAATTCCATGAAAAGCCGGGGCTACGGTGCGGCCCGAAGAACGAGTTTTTCGATATATAAATTCGATCTGCGCGACGGCATGGCCCTTGCCGTGTTCATACTGAGTGCGGGCGTGACCGCAGCCTGCGTACTCGGCGGCGGCATTTATGCACGCTGCTATCCGTCGGTCATAATAAGCGGCTTTGACGGCGCATCCGCGCCCGGCATTGCGGCGTTTGCGCTGCTGTGCTTTGCTCCACAGCTTCTTGATGCAAAGGAGGCTCTCATATGGCGGCGTTTGAGATCCGCAATCTGAGCTTTACATATCCGAACGAAAACAAACCTGCTCTCGAGCATGTCACGCTCGACATACCCGAGGGGGTCATATGTCTTATCTGCGGCGCGAGCGGCAGCGGAAAGAGCACGCTCCTGCGCAGAATGAAAAGCTGTCTTGCAGACCACGGCAGGGCAGAGGGGGAGCTGCTGTTTTTCGGCAGAGCCCTGAATGACGTGCCGGAGGCAGAGCAGGCGCGGCGCATAGGCTTTGTGTTCCAGCACCCGGACGATCAGATAGTGACCGACAAGGTCTTTCACGAACTCGCCTTCGGACCGGAAAGTCTCGCCTGGGATCAGAAAAAAATGCGCCTTGCCGTTGCCGAGATGGCAAGCTATTTCGGCTTATCCGAGCTTTTTGAGAAAAACGTCGCCGAGCTCTCCGGCGGCCAGAAGCAGCTCGTAAATCTTGCCTCGGCGGCAGTTCTGCGCCCTGATGTGCTCATTCTCGACGAGCCGACGAGCCAGCTCGACCCAATAGCTGCCGCAGATTTTTTGACAACGCTGCGCAAATTAAACGAGGACCTCGGGCTGACGGTGATACTCACCGAGCACAGGCTTGAGGAGGCGCTCCCGATGGCCGACATGCTTGCCGTTCTGGAAGGCGGCAGGCTCATTGCCTGCGGTACACCGAAGAAAGCGGCGATGCAGATAAAAAACAGCCCGATTTTCGCTTCAATGCCCGCTGCGGTCAAGATATTTGCGGCCCTCGGCGGCGAAGGTGACGCACCGCTGACAGTTGGACAGGGCAGGGCGTTTATCGCTTCACACGCTGCCAATGCGGCTCAGATCAGGCAAAAACAGCCCCATGAACGCGGCGGCGAAGCGCTCGAGCTTAGAAACTGCTGGTTCAGATATGAAAAAAGCGCTCCCGATGTTCTGCGCGGGCTTGAACTGAAGCTGTACAGGGGGGAGATATGCGCCCTGCTCGGCGGCAACGGTTCGGGAAAAAGCACAAGCGTCGGAATTCTCTCCGGCAGATTAAAGCCCTATCGCGGCAAAATAGAAAGCGGCGGCATGCGTATTGCGGCGCTGCCGCAGGATCCGCGTGAGCTGTTTGTAAAGGATACGGTGTCCGATGAGCTGCGCGAGCTGGGAGCCTGTGAGCCGGAGCTTGGGCGTATTGCGAGCTTTCTTGAGCTCGAGGACATTCTTGAGCGCCATCCGTTTGACATTTCCGGCGGCGAACAGCAGCGTCTTGCGCTCGGAAAGCTGCTGCTCACGCATCCTGATGTTCTGCTGCTCGACGAGCCGACAAAGGGTATGGACGGGCAGTTTAAGCAGCGCTTCGGCGAGCTCCTACTAAAGCTGCGTGATGAGGGCAAGTGCGTACTGCTCGTAAGCCACGATGTCGAGTTCTGCGCACGCTATGCCGACCGCTGTGCGCTGCTGTTCAGGGGCGAGATCGTGACTGAAAGCGCTCCGCATGAATTCTTCTCCGGCAATTTCTTTTACACAACGTCAGCTGCCAGACTGGCCCGCGGCATCATCCCCGGTGCAGTGCTCTGCGAAGAGGTGATTGAATGCCTGAAAAAATGAAAAACAGGCGCATTGCGATCACCGCCGCGGTGATCGTTCTGTCCGCCGCAATAATAGTTGTCGAAACATATCTGTGGAATAACCGCAAATATTATCTGACCTCGCTTATTATCATACTGCTTGCCATGCTGCCCTTTTTTGCACGCTTTGAGGGCAGACGGCCGCAGGTGCGCGAGATCGTACTGCTTGCCGTGATGACGGCTTTTGCCGTCGCAGGACGCGCTGCATTTTACTGGGCGCCGCAGTTCAAGCCTGTCTGCGCGATCGTCATTCTCACCGCGGCTGCCTTCAATGCGGAGGCGGGCTTCATAACCGGAGCCGCGTCCGGCCTTGTATCAAATATGTTCTTCGGCCAGGGACCGTGGACACCGTGGCAGATGCTCGGCTTCGGCCTCGTAGGCTTTTTTGCCGGCGTTCTGTTTTACGGCAGGGAGATCAGAACAGCTCCGCTCATAGCCTACGGATTTTTCTCGGTGCTCGTCATTTATGGGGTCCTGCTCGATACCGGCTCACTTTTAATGTACTCGCAGGATGTGAGCCTTGCGGCGCTTCTGGCCATGTGCGCGTCGGGGTTCTCGTTCAATCTCATCCATGCATCCGGCACGGCGATATTCCTGCTGTTTCTTAAAAAACCTGTTCTTTCGAAGCTCGTGCGTATTAAAACCAAATACGGAATGATGGCTTAATGTGCAGATACTCAAGAAAAAAGTGTCTGCACATTTTTAAAATCAAAAATGCTCACATCACCCTAAAAATGCATTTTCTCAGCAATCGATGCAAAATTGTGACCAGGAGCGAGATAATGCATTTAAACGAATTAAATACGCGGCTCAAAATATTCTGTTTGACTAAATAGACAAAAAAACCGTGCAATTTTTGTGGATTATGGCAAGCGATTATCTTGAAATTAACAAGCATAAATGTTGACGTTAAAATAACATGATGCTACAATATATACGTGTTTGAATGCGTTCATATAATGAACGGAGGTTACTTTTAATGAAGAATGTTAAGGTTCTTATCGGCAACTACGGCAGCGGCAAGAGCGAGCTTGCGCTCAACTTTGCAATGCAGGCCGCGGCACGCGGAGACAGAACGGAGCTCATAGACCTTGATATGGTCAACACATATTTCAGACTTACCGAGCGCGGCAAGATGGTCGAACAGAAGGAGATAAGGCTTGTGTCTCCGAACTATGCCTGCTCGGGCATCGAAACGCTCTCTCTTCCGGCGGAGGTCGCATCGGCCTTTGTCCTTGACTGGGATACGGTAGTTTTCGATGTCGGCGGCGACGATGTCGGCGCAACGGCCCTCGGCAGATACCATCAGGATTTTGTCGATCTTGAACCGGGTGCTCTCGAAGTGCTCAACGTAGTTAATATCCGCCGTCCTCTTTCCGGAACGGTGGAGAAGCTCATAAGGCTTCAGGAGGGCATGCAGGCTCATTCGAGACTTCAGATAACTGGCATGATAAACAACACAAACCTTGCGACCGAGACAAGCGTCGAGGAGCTGCGTGACGGATATGAAATGCTCAGGGAAGTCTCCGACAGGACCGGTATCCCCATTGCTTATACGACAGGCAAGAAGGATCTGCTCGAGCAGTTCCTGTCCGAAGGACACGATCCTAAGTATATCGGAAAGCCCATCCCCATAGATGTGTACATGCACCGTGACTGGGATTCGTATATCAAATACGGTCTGCACACGGTCGATCCGCAGAAAAACTTCAAGCATTAATTGCGCGGCCCCGCTTTACGCGGATTAAATAAATCAGCAAATAGCAAAAATAAAGAAAAGAGGTAGCAACATGGTAAAGGTAACCATCAATGAGAACCTGTGCAAGGGCTGCGGTCTCTGTGCAAGAGCTTGCCCCAAGGGTTGCATTGAACTTTCCAAAGCAAAAATCAACGCAAAAGGCTATCACCCGGCAGAGGTTGTAAAACCTGAAGAGTGCATCGGCTGCGCATCCTGCGCACGCACATGCCCCGACGTGGTAATCCACATCGAGAAGGATTAAGGAGGAAATTATAATGGCAAAAACTCTTATGAAGGGTAGCGAAGCTATTGCAGAGGCAGCCATCAGAGCCGGCGCTCGTTATTTCTTCGGCTATCCCATCACCCCGCAGACCGAGATTCCTGAATACATGTCTGCACGTATGTTTGATCCCGACGTAAACGGCTGCTTCCTGCAGGCTGAGTCCGAAGTTGCAGCTATCAACATGATCTACGGTGCAGCCGGTACCGGCGCACGTGCCATCACCTCTTCCTCCAGCCCCGGCATCTCCCTGAAGCAGGAAGGTATCTCCTACTGCGCAGGCGCAATGCTTCCCTGCGTTATCCTGAACGTAATGCGCGGCGGCCCCGGCCTCGGCAACATCCAGGCTTCTCAGGGCGACTACTTCCAGGCTGTCAAGGGCGGCGGCAACGGCGACTACCACCTGCTGACCTACGCACCCTCCTCCGTTCAGGAAGCTGTTGACATCATGATGTACGCATATGACAAGGCAGAGCAGTACCGTATTCCCGTACTGTTCATCGCAGACGGCATCATCGCTCAGATGATGGAGCCTGTTGAGATGCCTGAAATGGTCGACTTTAAGATCGATCCCGAGAAGAAGCCCTGGGCATGCACCGGCTGGAAGCCCGGCGACGATCCTGCAAAGCGCGGCGTCATCAACTCCATTTACATTGACACAGAGTCCCTGTCCGTACATAACGCAGAGCTTCAGGCAATGTACGCAGAGGTCACCAAGAACGAGCAGCAGTGGGAGTACTACAACCTCGATGGTGCTGAGTATGTCATCACTGCATTCGGTACCGTTGCGCGTATCGCAAAGTCTGCCATTGATCAGCTCAAGGCAGAGGGCATCAACGTCGGTCTGGTACGTCCCATCACCGTATGGCCGTTCCCGTACGATGCAGTTGCACAGGCAGTCAATGCTGAAGGCGTAAAGGCAGTTCTCGACGTAGAGCTGAACGAAGGCCAGATGCTCGAAGACGTTAAGCTTGCTGTCAACGGCGCAAAGCCCATCGATTTCTTCGGCCACTGCGGCTCCCAGATGCCCACCACCGACGAGATCGTTGCCAAGATCAAGAGCATGAAGGAGGGTAAATAAATGTCCGTAGTATTTGAGAGAACTAAACTCCTTACCGACAAGACTTTCCATTACTGCCCCGGCTGCAACCACGGCATTATTCATCGCCTGGTAGCAGAGTCCATTGAGGAGCTCGAAAAGGAAGGCGTTATCGAAGAAGGTAAGGTCATCGGCGTAGCACCTGTCGGCTGCTCCGTATTTGCATATGATTACTTTAACTGCGATATGTACGAAGCCGCACACGGCCGTGCACCCGCAGTCGCCACCGGCGCAAAGCGCGTTGTCGGCAAGGATACCCTCGTATTTACCTACCAGGGCGACGGCGACCTCGCTTCCATCGGTACCGCAGAGATCGTTCACGCTGCACACCGCGGCGAGCACATCTGCACCATTTTCGTCAACAACGCCATTTACGGCATGACCGGCGGCCAGATGGCTCCTACCACCCTCGTTGGCCAGAAGACCACCACTTCCCCCAAGGGTCGTGACGAGGCATGGTGCGGCGCACCTCTCCGTGTTTCCGAGATGCTCGCAACCATCCCCGGCTCCTACTACATCGAGCGCTGCGCTGTCAACACCAACGCAAACATCATGAAGACCAAGAAGGCCATCAAGAAGGCATTCACCTATCAGATGCAGGGCAAGGGCTTCTGCCTGATAGAGGTTCTTTCCACCTGCCCCACTAACTGGGGTCTCAGCCCGATCGAGGCTATGAAGTGGCTCGAAGAGAATATGATTCCTTACTATCCTCTCGGCGTTAAGAAAGACAAGGAGGCCGAATAATATGAAAAAAGAGTTTATATTCGCCGGTTTCGGCGGTCAGGGCATGCTCCTGATCGGTAAGTTCCTTGCAATGGCTTGCATGCTCGACGGCAAGCACGTCTCATGGCTGCCTTCCTACGGCCCTGAGATGCGCGGCGGTACGGCAAACTGCTCGGTCATCGTTTCCGACGATCCCGTTGCATCTCCTCTGGTCGATATGGCTGACGTTGTTGTCGCCATGAACCGTCCCTCTCTGGACAAGTTCGAGGCACACGTTAAGCCCGGCGGCGTTCTGGTCATCAACAGCTCCCTGATCGACCGCAAGGCAGAGCGCGACGATATCCAGGTCGTTTACTGCGACGCAAACCGCATTGCAGAAGAAGTCGGCAACCCCAAGGGTGCAAACGTCGCTATCCTCGGCGCACTGCTCGCAAAGGCTCCCGTCGTTGACGACGAGAAGATGAGCGAAGCTATCCGCATCGAGCTCGGTGAGCGCAAGGCAAAGTTCCTGCCCGGCAACATGAAGGCTCTTCAGGCCGGCAAGGACGACGCTGCAAAGCAGTAATCTCCAAGTTATTTTCAACAGGTACAGTCTATCGGCTGTACCTGTTTTTTGTCGCATTATTTCTCCGTATTTTCCATGCACAAATAACATTTCTCAACAGCGGCTTGTGACACACTTCGGAGAATTACATAAGTATAATAATTATTATCTTATGTAAACTTACGGAGGAGAGAAATGGACATGAAAGGTTCGATCGCGGCGATCAAGTGCGCGATAAACAGAAGCGCGGCGGAGCGCAGTTCGCCGGAGGTAATAAGCGCGGCCTATGCTGCCGTGCACCTTGCCGGCGGCGTGCTGCTTGCATCGGCGCGGCTGCTCGGTGCGGCAGGCCCATTCGGAATGTCCGCAGTTGCAGCGTCGGGCGCAGGGCTCAATGCGGTGAGCTGCCTCGCAGGCGCGGCCATCGGCTACATAATAAGCGCCGGACTTGCCGGAAGCATACGCTACCTTGCCGCGATAGTACTCGTTTATACGATTAACTTTGCTTTTCAGGATACAAAACTATCCAAAAGCGGCATTTTCGCACCGTGCGCAGCGGCTTTTGCGGCGCTTTCGACAGGCATACTGTCGGGCTTTACATCAGTGTTTACTCAGGCGCCCGCCGCTGCGGTCGTGCTCGTTGAAACTGTTTTTTCCTTCGGCGGATGCTGGTTTTTCCGTGAGGCGATGAGCGATAAGGAACGCACGACTGAGGCCGAGGAGCTGCGCTACACCGGCAGCGTGCTCATAACTGCCGCGGTACTGCTCATGGCCGTGTCGCAGATCGAGCTGTTCGGTGCCGTTTCCGTAGGACGTCTGGCCGCTCTTCTCATAGTCATGACCTGCACGCTGCGCTGCGGTATCATGACCGGATGTACCGTTGGGACTGCCTTTGGAATTGCAATGGATCTCGCGGTCGGCGGAATGCCGTTTTATACGATGTCATATGCATTTGCGGGACTCCTATCGGGCATGTTCAACCGTCACGGCAGACTGCTGTTCCTGCTTGCCTTTATTGCCGCCAACGCGGCTGCCGTTGCCTGCGCATGGTCATTTCAAACCGAACTTTATTCACTGTTTGAGGTCTTTGCTGCTTCCGTTATATTTCTTCTGCTGCCATCTGGATTCCTCAACCGTGCGGGTTCTATGGTGCAGCCTGTAATCGGCGGCAGCGGGGAATCAGGACTGCGCCGCTGCGCTGCACGCAGGGTAATGAGCCTGAGCCGCGCTTATGCAAGCCTTTACGAGATCGTCCGACGCAATGTTGATGAAAAGTATAACGATGCAGATCCCGCAAAAGTGTTTGACCGCGCGGCCGACAGCGTCTGCCTCAAATGTAAAGAAAAAAACCGCTGTTGGAACAGGGATTATATCGACACACTGTCCGCGCTCAATGATGCAACGCCGAAGATGATCGAAAGAGGTACGCTGGAGATGGGCGACATCCCACGCCGTTTTACCGAAAAATGCAGAACTCCCGAGGCCTTTGTAACAGCCGTTAACGCGGAGCTGCGGGCGGCGGCTTACCGTCGTCAGTTTGCGGAAAGCCTGCGTGAGAGCCGCAATACCGCATGGGGACAGTATGCCGATATGTCAGCAATACTGGCATCGGTTTCCAAAGAACTTTCCGGAACCAACGGAGCGGACCATCTTGCCGAAAGGCGGCTCATACGCTATCTTCTGTCACTTGACATTGACGCGGATGCAGCGGTTTACCGTGATGCACGCGGAAGGCTGCGCGCCGTTATCGAAAGCGGAGCTCTGCCGAAGCTGACAAAGCAGGCCGATTACCTCGATAAGCTCTCCGGTGTGCTCGGACTTCGCCTGTGCAGACTGAAAAGCCTCAATGACAGCGAAGCAAAGCTCGTGCTCATGGAGGCAGAGCCTCTGGCCGTTTCCGTAGGTATAGCGGCACTCAAGAAAAAAGGTGAGAAGGTCAGCGGCGACAAGGGAACATATTTCAAGACCGAGGCGGGAGTTTTGTGCGTCATTCTCTCTGACGGCATGGGCTGCGGTGAAGCAGCCGCAAGCGAGAGTCGGGAGGTCATAGAGATACTCGAGGGCTTCCTTCGCGCCGGAGTGGATCCTGCCGTTGCGATGAAAACTCTTAACTCCGTCATGCTGCTAAAATGCGGTGATAACTGGGGCTTTGCGACGGTCGATCTCATGTGCGTTGATCTCTTTTCCGGAGAGACCTGCTTTTATAAATACGGAGCTGCGCCCAGCTATGTAAGCTCCGGCCGCGGTATACGCAGGATAAAATGCGAGAACTTCGCTCCGGGGCTCAGCGGCAAGGCCGGAGCCGCGCCGGATACCGTGCGTATGCGCTTAAAACCGGGCAGCACAGCCGTCATAGCTTCCGACGGCGTCATCGGAGACAGTGACGATACATGGCTGCGTGATATGCTGCTGTCGTGCGGCGACGATATGAAAGCTCTTGCACGCGATACGCTTAAGGCCGCCGAGCGCAGCTGTGGCTGCGCTGACGATATGACCGTGCTTGCAGTGCGCGTCGAAGAGCGCGTTTGAGGTATAAAATCATGGCTAAACGGTTAAACTACATACAGAAAACTGAGGGCAGGGAGGCCGGAAATGTGGTAAAGGGAGTAGCAAAAAGAGTCATAGTCGTCAAATCGCCCGATCCGAAGGTATTCGAGGAAGCGATATTCATCGTCCGCGAGGACTATATGAAGACTGCCGGAGTCACGAGATCGCAGCTGCTGAACGAAGCGAGGCAGGCAGCAGGAGCCTACACCGGCTCACTTCGCACATCGAAGCTGCCGCTCGGCCTGATAGCCGCATTATCTACGCTTATCGGCAGCGGAGCGGCTGCTGCAATAATGTATTTAATAATGTAGACAAATTCCCGAAGCAAATATGCGCTTCGGGAATAACTTTTTGTCGAAAAAATCACTTTATTTTTTTCTTATCGTGGTATAATATATATTAAGAACAAATTAGCATATGCTAACTGAAGGTGACAGCATGACAGAAAAAACATTTAAGATAAGCGGAATGCATTGCGCGGCATGCTCGGCGAGCCTTGAGCGCTTCATGCAGCGTCAGGCCGGTGTGCAGAACGTTTCCGTAAACCTCACGACAGAAAAGATGGATATCGTCTATGACGATACGCTGGACGTTCAGAAGATATGCGAGCTCGTCTCGCGCCTGAGCTTCGGCGCGGAAGAATATATCTCGGCCGACGCGCTTGCCGCTGAAAATCGAAGGAAAGAGAATGCCGAAAAGCAGGCGGAGCTCAGCGCGATGAAGCGTCGAGTTATACTGTGCATCTGCTTTGCCGTGCCGCTGCTGTATGTCTCCATGGGACATATGGTCGGCCTGCCGCTTCCGATGTTCATGATGCCGCATCATGCGCCGCTGACCTTTGCGCTTGTGCAGATCGTACTCACCCTGCCCATCGTGATCGGCGGGCGAAACTTTTACATCAACGGCTTCGGAAGTCTCGTCAAGGGCCACCCGAATATGGATACCCTTGTTGCGGTCGGAACGTTTTCCGCGCTGGCATACGGCATTTATGCCGTCGTAAAGATCGCGCTCGGAGATACGGGATACTCCGAAAACCTGTTTTTTGAGAGTGCCGCGGTCGTTATAACGCTCGTTATGCTCGGGAAATATCTTGAAGCCCGCAGCAAGCGCCACACATCCGATGCCATCCGTGCACTGACAGAGCTCGCGCCCGAAACGGCGCTTGTTACGCGGCACGGCGAGACTGGAGAGGTCCCCGTATCGGAGCTGCGTGTCGGCGATGTGATAACGGTTCGTCCGGGCGAGAGGTTTCCGTGTGACGGCACGGTAAGCTCCGGCGCGTCGAGCGCGGACCTTAGCATGCTCACGGGCGAGAGCCTTCCCGTTACGCTTGATGTCGGCAGCGGCGTTACCGGCGGCAGCATAAACGGCGAGGGTCTCATAGTGTTCACGGCCACCAAGGTCGGAGGAGATACGGCTCTTGCTCAGATAATACGCATGGTCGAGGATGCTCAGGGCAAAAAAGCACCGATAGCAAAGCTGGCCGATAAGGTAGCGGGCGTGTTTGTGCCCGTCGTCATGGCGATCGCTGTGGTCTCGGCGATCATCTGGGCGCTGTGCGGCAAGGATATCGAGTTTGTTCTTAACATATTCGTCTCCGTTCTCGTAGTTGCCTGCCCGTGTTCGCTCGGTCTTGCAACGCCGACGGCAATCATGGTCGGTACGGGACGCGGTGCCGAGATGGGCATACTGTATAAAAGCGGCGAGGCTCTTCAGGCAATGGCCTTTGCCGACACCGTGGTTCTTGATAAGACCGGCACGGTCACCGAGGGCAAGCCAAGGCTTCGCAGCATTTATTCCGTCTCGATCCCCGAAAACGAGCTGCTTGCCGTATGTGCTGCGGCGGAATCGGGTTCCGAGCACCCGGTTGCAAAAGCAATAACCGAGGCAGCGGCCGAGCGCGGACTGAGTCTGCCGGAGGCCGGGAGCATAATGGCCGTGCCGGGCCGCGGCATAAGAGCGACTGTAGACGGTAAAGAAGTGCTCATCGGCAACGAGCTGCTGATGAGGGAAAACTGCATCGCCATCGGCGCCGCAGCCGAGCGTGAAAAACTCGAAGACGACGGTTGTATGCTCATGTACGCCGCAGTGGACGGCAGCTTTGCAGGACTTTTCGGTGCTGTCGATACAATAAAGGCCGACAGCCCTGAAGCTATATCAGATTTGCATAATCTCGGTATTGATACAATTATGTTAACTGGTGACAACGAAAAAGCTGCCCAAGCCATAGCCGAGAAAGCTAATATCGACTGCGTACTGGCAGGTGTTCTGCCAGAGGGCAAGGCAGGGGAGATAGAAAAGCTAAAGGCTGCCGGCAAAAAGGTCTGCATGGTGGGCGACGGTATAAACGATGCACCGGCGTTGGCCTCTGCGGATATCGGCGCGGCAATCGGCAGCGGAACCGACGTCGCCATCGAGTCGGCGGATATAGTTCTCATGGGCTCGCAGCTCGGCGCACTCGTAACGGCGCTGCGTCTGAGCAAGGCGGTAATCCGCAACATAAAGCAGAACCTTTTCTGGGCGTTTTTCTACAATAGCGTCGGCATACCCTTTGCTGCCGGACTTTTCTACGCCTTCGGCGGACCGCTGCTCAGCCCGATGTTCGCCGGTGCCGCAATGGCGCTCAGCTCCATATCCGTTGTATCCAACGCCCTTCGTCTGAAGCGGTTCAATTAATTTTAATGTAAAAAACTACGGTATTACCGTAGTTTTTTTATTGACAATCATACTACTGTGTATTACAATATACTCAAGTACTATGTATTGCAAAGTAGAGGTGCACAATGATACCGTCACAAATGCTCAAGGGTACGCTTTCCGGTTGCATTCTTGCAATAATCTCGCGCCGGGAAACATACGGATATGAGATAGCGGAAACTCTAAGTGCTTACGGCTTCGGTCGGATAGCGGAGGGAACGATATATCCGCTGCTGCTGCGGCTCGAAAAAAACGGCTTTGTGAGCACGCAGTACCGAGCGTCGGAGCTCGGACCGCAGCGAAAGTATTACAGCCTGACACCTCTTGGCAGGGAAGAGCTGGAGTCTTTTATCGTCAGCTATACGGAGCTGTGCAATGCCGTTCAAAATGCGATAACGGGAGGAAATGAAAATGAGCAGTGAAGCAAGGGCGCTCAGACGTGAAAACAATGAGCTTGAAAAGCGGCTTAGCAGTGAAACCAACGATGTGCTGACCGATATTGTGGTTTACATAAGAAGTGCAAATATCAGCGATCTCGAACAGGAAAAGGTACGCCGCGACATAACGCAGATGCTCATTGACGGCGAAAGCCGCGGTTATGGTGTACCAAGGATCATAGGCGGTGACTACAAGGCTTTTTGCGATGAGATCATTGCCGAAATTCCTAAAATAAGCACAAAGCAGCGGCTGCTGACTGCCGTGCGAAACACGCTGCCCGCTCTGTGCGTGTTATTTGGCATATGGGCTGCGTTTACAGCACTTACGCAGGCAATAAAGGGCGAGGCGTGGTATATTACACCGCTTTACGCCTCGGATGTGCTGTTCGGCGCTGCGCTAATATTTTCAGCAGCGCTTACTGTAGTTTACATAACAAAGAATTCGTTCACGGTTAAGGGCTACGTGCTCGTTTGCCTTCTACTGCTTATTGTGGCAATCGCGGCGGTCGGAACGCTGCTCCTGCCGAAAATGGTAATCTTCAGCCCTCACATAGCCGCCGATGCTGCACTGCTGCTTGTGCTGTATGCAGCGTACAGAAAAATTGACAGCAAGGTATAAAAATACACCGCACGGTTTCTCCGTGCGGTGCTGCTGTATAATCATGCGTTGAATGCGATGCCGTCGGTGCTGTCAAGCGGGGCAATGCTTATCCACGTCTTGCCGACGCTGAGGTTCAGGGCTGTGCCGTCCTTGAGCGTGTAGTGGAAATTATCGGCACGGTCGGCGCGTGCCCAGTTTATCTCAACATACTTTCCGCCCGTGAATAAGTATCCCGTACCGGAGCCTGTCAGCTCCATGGCCTGACGGCCGTAGCTGTCGATGGTCTGGGTCGGAATGTTCAGAACGATGACGTTTGCAAGATCGATAGAACTGTTGTTTCCGCCGTCAACATATTCCTCGCCGCTGATGTAGGCGTTGTAGCAGTTTTTCTCGGCATTGTACTTGAAATTAGTCTTGTAGTAGCCGTAGGGAACGGTGAAATCGGTGGTCGAGCTTTTGCATTGGGAAACGGCATCCGCCGAGAAGCTCAGACCGTATGTCGTGTCATAACCGCTTGCATGCTTGAGATCGTAGTTATTTGCCGCAAAGGAGGCAAGCTTTGTGCCGTCGGCAAACAGAGTGTGCTCGACTGCTTTACCCTGACTTATACGGGTCTGGTCGCGGTAATAGCTCGTAGCCTCACCGGCGCGTGCGCCTCGTACTCCGTCCATGTTGTCGATTCCGAGAGACTTGATGTCCGAATAGGCCTGCTCGCTGCCGCCTGCGTGGATATAGATAGCATCATAAGCCTGCGCCATGCTGATGTAGTATGGTCTTGCGCTGCGCAGTGATCCGATGGTGATGCCGTCAACGTCGTTGAACACGGCCATCATACGGGTGATGCCGCCCTCGGCCAGTGCTTCATAGATGATGGAAGCCTGCGACAGACCGACGGGAGGACGGGCATCGGGGTGGTTATTTATCATAACGCAGTACGGACGCAAGTCGCTTATATCCTCGCTGACCGTTTCGCCCGTCAGCGGATTTATAGGACCGCTGACCGTTTCGTTTTTATTTAGGCCGTCGCCGTTAACATCGGGCGCACTGGCATTTTGCCCATCATCCTTGCCGCAGCCGGTGAACAGACACAACACCATAAGCACCGAAAGAACGAGCGCCAATATTCTTTTCAAAATGAAACACCTCACATTTTAGTATATTTGCTCGAATCATTATACTATTTTGCACCCGTATTGTCAAACCGGCGAAATTGTGTTAGTATTGCGTACAGGAGATGATTATAATGTATGATCAGATAAAAAGCGAAACCGAAAACGCGGTCAGGGAGCTGCTTGAAAAATCGAATCTCAGGAAAGGCTCAATAGTTGTTGTCGGCTGCTCGTCAAGCGAAATACTCGGTGAGCGCATCGGCAAGGGCTCGTCTCCGGAGACCGGAGCCGCCGTCGCGGAAACGATACTCAAGGTGCTCGACGAAAACGGCATATACCTTGCTGCGCAGTGCTGCGAGCATCTTAACCGCGCACTTGTCGTAGAACGCGAGGCCGCCGAGAAATATATGCTTGAGGAGGTCTGCGTAAGACCCATGCCAAAGGCGGGAGGCTCGTTCGGTACCGCTGTGTACGACAGAATGCGCGATCCGGTCATGGTCGAGCATGTCAGGGCTCACGCCGGTATGGACATCGGCTGCACGCTCATAGGTATGCATCTAAAAGAGGTTGCAGTTCCGCTCAGGCTGTCGGTAAAGCATATAGGCGACGCACTGGTCACCGCAGCTTATACAAGACCGAAGCTCATAGGCGGTGTGAGGGCGCATTATCCGGAATAATGCTGTCAAGGCATTGGCTCGGCCAATGCCTTGTATCTTTTCTACTCCGCTTTTACGGCCACTCCGCAGCCGCGCAACGTATCTGCAAGACGCTGCAAATGTTCCGGAGATATCTCTGTCAGAGGCAGGCGAAGGCGACCGCAGTCTAAGCCGATCATGCGCATGGCGGCCTTCACTGGTATGGGATTGGTTTCTATGAACAGATCCGAGAACAGCCGTGAGTATTTAAAGTACAGCTGCCGTGCCTGCAGGAAGTTTCCGTCAAGACACAGCTCGCAAAGCTTTGCGACCGCTGCCGGTACGACGTTTGAAGCAACGGATATGACTCCGATTGCGCCGAGCGCCATCATCGGTACGGTGTTGTCGTCGTTGCCGCTCCAGACATAAAGATCATTTCCGCACTCGGCTCTTGTTGAGGCAAACAGGCTGAAATCGCCCGAGGCCTCCTTTACGCCGTTTATATTCGGGTGCTTCGAAAGCTCGACATAGGTCTCGAGCTTTATACCGATACTTGTTCTGGACGGGACATTATAGACTATCATCGGAATGTCGGCTCTGTCCGCAACGTATGTAAAGTGCTTTATAAGCCCGGACTGCGTTGCCTTGTTATAGTACGGCGTTACCATGAGCACACCGTTGGCATTGCATCTGAGTGCGCATTTTGCAAAGCCGAGAGCTTTTTCCGTATCGTTGCTGCCGATGCCTGCAATGATCTTCATGCGCCCGTCGTTATGTCGGCAGGTAAATTCGATAAGCTCTTCGTGTTCATAACGGCTCATTGTTGCGTTCTCGCCGGTGGTTCCGCAAACGACGATCGCTGCCGTTCCGTTATCGTACTGGAAGTCGATCAGCTCGGCCATTTTGCCGTAATCTATGCCGCCGTCATTGAACGGCGTTACGATCGCGGTGCATGAGCCCTTGAATATCGGAGTTTTGAACATGGTATACCTCCAATCATAATGCTTATAAACATTATGATTGCCGTGCTTGATATATGACTTGTTGAATTATTGCGGTCTTTGTATTATAATAAAAGCTCACTATATAAATGGAGCACGATCTAATGAATAAATCGGATTTTGATTTCTACCTGCCGGAGCGGCTGATAGCACAAACGCCGCTTGAAAAGCGCGATGCCTCGCGCCTTCTGCATCTTGATAAGAATACCGGCGAAATTGAGCACGCTCACTTTTGCGATATAACGAAGTATCTAAAAAAAGGCGACTGCCTTGTGATGAATGACTCGCGCGTTCTTCCGGCGCGTCTTATCGGTTCGCGTATGAGCGGAGGACTCGTCGAACTCGTACTGCTGCGCGATCTCGGTGACGGCTGCTGGGAGTGCCTGAGCCGCCCGGGAAGAAAAACAAAGCCCGGTACGGAGCTCAGCTTCGGCGACGGTGAGCTTACGGCCACTGTCATGAGCGTAGCAGACGGCGGAAACAGAATTGTCAAATTCCACTTTGAGGGCGTTTTCCTCGAAAAGCTCGAAAGGCTGGGAAAAATGCCGCTGCCGCCTTATATAAAGGAAGAGCTTCAGGACTCGGAGCGATATCAGACCGTGTATTCGCGAGAGCTCGGCAGCGCCGCTGCGCCCACGGCTGGACTGCATTTCACCAAGGAGCTTTTAAAAGAGATCGAGGCCATGGGTGTCAAGACCTGCTTTGTAACTCTGCATGTCGGCCTCGGCACCTTCAGACCTGTCAAGGCCGAAAAAATTGAAGAGCATGAAATGCACTCAGAGTTTTGTATGGTCCCGCAGGAGACGGCGGATATCATAAACGAGACAAAGAAAAACGGAGGCAGGGTCATCGGCGTAGGTACGACATCCTGCCGTACGCTCGAAAGCTTTGCGCAGGATGACGGTTTTATGCAGGCCTCGTCCGGCTGGACCGATATCTTTATTTATCCCGGATATAAATTCAAATGCATCGATGCGCTGATAACAAACTTTCATCTGCCTGAGAGTACGCTCATAATGCTCGTTTCAGCTCTTGCCGGACGCGAGCATGTTCTCAACGCGTATTCCGTCGCCGTAGAACAGGAGTACAGATTTTTCTCCTTCGGTGATGCAATGCTGATCGAATAGGGGAGGGGACTATGTACAAACTCAAAAAACAGGAGGGACACGCCCGCCGCGGCGAGCTTGAGACCCCTCACGGAACCGTACAGACGCCGGTTTTCATGAATGTCGGCACGGCAGCCGCCATTAAGGGGGCACTTTCCGCTGCCGACCTGAAGACTATCGGCTGTCAGGTTGAGCTGTCGAACACCTATCATCTGCATCTCCGCCCCGGTGATGAGCTCGTAAGGGACATGGGCGGTTTGCATAAATTCATGACATGGGACGGCCCTATACTTACAGACAGCGGCGGATTTCAGATATTTTCCCTTGCAAGTCTGCGCAAGATAAGCGAGGAGGGCGTTAAGTTCAACTCCCACATTGACGGCCGGCACATATTTATGGGACCCGAGGAAAGCATGCGCATTCAGTCAAATCTCGGCTCGGATATCGCAATGGCCTTTGATGAGTGTATAAAGATACCTTCGCCGCGCGAGTATGTTGAAAAATCCTGCGAGCGCACTTATCGCTGGCTCAAGCGCTGCAAGGCTGCACTTAATGAGTATAACAGCCGTGACGACGCGGTAAACCCCGGTCAAATGCTGTTTGGCATAAATCAGGGGGCAGTCTTTGCAGATATACGCATTGAGCACATGAAAAAGATAGCGGAGCTCGATCTTCCCGGCTATGCCATCGGCGGTCTTGCCGTAGGTGAGAGCCATCAGGAAATGTACGATACCATTCAGGCGGTCGAGGAATATATGCCGAAGGACAAGCCGCGCTACCTGATGGGCGTCGGTACGCCGGGAAATATTATAGAGGGAGTTGCACGCGGCGTGGACTTCTTCGACTGCGTCATGCCGGCGCGAAACGGCAGGCACGGGCATCTGTTTACCTGGAACGGAATTATTAACATTAAAAACGAAAAATACCTGCGCGATGAGCTGCCTATAGATCCCGACTGCGGCTGCCCTGTGTGCAGGCGATACAGCAGGGCGTATGTCAGGCATCTGTTCAAGGCAAATGAAATGCTTGCCATGCGATTTGCGGTCATGCATAATCTGTATTTTTACAATAAGCTCATGGAAAAGATACGTCTCAGTCTCGATGAAGGAAGCTTTGAGCAGTTCAGAAGTAAATATTCAAAATTATTGGACACGAGGATATAAAGTACTTGAAATAAAGAGCATTAATATGTATAATTAACTAAATGCCTAAAGCGAAATTTAAATATAAGGAGCACAATATGTTTTTAGCAACGACTACCGGAGCGGGAAGCTCCAGTTCCATGATCATTATCCTTCTTCTGTTCTTTGTCCTGATGTGGTTCTTCATGATCCGCCCCGAAAAGAAAAAGCAGAAGAAGATCGAAGAAATGCGCAGCGCGCTGACGGTCGGTGATCAGATTGTCACCATCGGCGGCATAATGGGAACGATCGTTCATGTTACAGAGGACGATATCACCATCGAGACCGGTGAGGACAGAGTCCGCGTTCAGTTCAAAAAATGGGCAGTCAGCAGCAATGTGAGAGCCGATGCGGCTGAAGCAAAGGAAAAAGAGAAAAAGTAATAAGCGTTCATAAAAATACCTTCGGACAAATATGATGTACAAACATCATGTACCGGAGGTATTTTTATGTCTGGAAGCAAAAATAAAGAAAGGGCCGGAGTAGTGGCGGGGACCGTGCTGGCAATAGCACTTACCGCAGTTCTGTGCGGCATATATGCTCTGCTTGTGAAAAACGGAAAATGCACACAGGAGCACACTGACCTGATCATGAGCACTGCGATTGCAGTGAGCGTGCTGACAGCATCGCTGATCACAAGCGCGGGGCGGGGGAGCCGGCGGATTTACGGGCTGGTGCTTGGTCTTATATACGCCGCAATTTTGACGGCAGTGCCGCTGCTTGCGTATCCTAGCGAGGTCGATTGGCTTAAAATTATCCGTATTTTTGCCGTTGCGGCTGCGAGCGGCCTGATAGGCGGAAGCGTCAATTTAGGCAAAAGTAACAAAAGCTTACACAAAAGTCGCAAATGATGAGCTTGATATAACCGACTGTATACCAACCAACGAGTTTACATAACGCGTTATGATAACCTATATATAGTGAAAAACCGTAAATATGGCGCCTAAATGTTGTGATTATTACTTGCTGTAGTTTGATTGGCGCGGCCGGAGGGTAACTAAGTTTACATAACACAGTTAACATAATATATCGACATAATTAACAAAATTGATATTATTTTTAGAAAACGCTTGATTACATCGAAAAGTTGTATTATATTGTGTGTACACAGTAATTATGTAAATCCATGAGTTATTCTCCGATGCTTTTGTAAATGAGAGGAGAACTGATGGATAATTATGATTTACGCAAAAAAGACGGATTTATACCTGATTTCGGCCTTGGTCTGATGCTCACAGCGGCGGCTTTTGCTGTCGGATGCTGCTGTACCGCTCTACTGAGAATGGCTCCTGTTACGGATGTTATGTCTATCGGAATGACCGAAAAGGCGGCGGTGTGGATCGCTTTGGCCGCTTTTCTCTCGGCTGAGTCAGCGTGCATTGTTATGCCTGCTGCAAGAGTGCTAAGCATCCTGCTGTCTGCTGTGTGCGGTGCAGCGGCTGCGTGTATATCTTATATGTATTCGTCTTTGAAGCTCTTTTCGTCTGAATTTTTTGCCTTTGCTGCCGTTATCTTTACGCTTTCGGCAGCTGTAGCATATGTTTCCGACCGAGTTTTTGTGCTGTCGCCGAAGCTGCGGAGCGTTATTCGCACCGACCGCAGACTCAGGCGTGAGCTTAATATATTCTGCGCCGTGTCGTCGGCGCTTGCGCTTGCGGCGATTGCTGCTGCGGCTGCATTTATTCTGTTATAAATGAGAAAGGGGGTTGCCGGATGCTTAATTCTGAGTGCCTCGAAGTGTTCAATAAGTATCTTACCGAGGTAAAGAAGTGCTCCCAAAATACCCTCAGCTCCTATATGCGTGACGTTCGCCAGTTCGGCGATTTTATGGAAACGCACACGACGGAGAATATCGCAAGTGCAACGGAGGACGAACTGTCCGAGTACATAGAATGGCTCAAAGGAAACGGCAAGAGCGTAGCTACGGTGTCAAGAGCGATAGCGTCGCTCAAATGTATGTACGGTGTTCTGCATGACGGAGGCTATGTCAGCGAAAATCCTACAGGAAAGCTCGCGCCGGAAAAGAGCCAGCATAAGCTTCCGCAGATACTGACGAGCAAGGAGGTAGACCTCCTGCTTGAGCAGCCCTCATGCACTGATGCTAAGGGTTACCGCGACAGGGCCATGCTCGAGCTGCTGTATGCTACCGGCATAAGGGTCAGCGAGCTCATCGCGCTGAATATCAATGATGTGAACACCTCGGCCGGAGTTGTCAGATGCGCGCCGAATACGGATAAGGAGCGTCTCATACCTCTGTACGCTACGGCAGTCAAGGCTCTCAATGAGTATATTGAGTTTGTACGCCCGCAGATGATCGCTCTGCCGACGGAGCAGGCACTGTTTGTGAATGTAAGCGGCGAGCGTATGTCCCGTCAGGGCTTCTGGAAGATCATAAAGTCGTATCAGCAGAAGGCACATATAGAAAAAACGATAACGCCGCATACACTGCGCCACTCGTTTGCTGCGCATCTGCTTGAAAACGGAGCTGATCTGCACTCGATACAGGAAATGCTCGGACATTCGGATATATCGTCAACGCAGATATACTCACAGCTTGTAAAAAAACAGCTAAAGGATGTGTACAACAAGGCGCACCCGAGAGCTCATAACGGATAAGGAAAACTGCTGTACTCATCTGAGTACAGCAGTTTTTGCAGCTATATTTAATTACGGCAATTTAAGCTGTTTTCTATTGCATAGCGCTCGGCGGCGCTGCCTTTTCTGCAGCGGATAACGACTTCAGGCGACTCGAGGAACGCGTCGGGCTCGATGACGCTGACAGAGTCGGGGATATATATCTGCCGCAGTCTTTTGCATGTCCTGAATGCGTATGTACATATCTTCTCGCAGCCTTCGGGCAGTATGACGCTTTCAAGCGCACTGCATCTGTTGAATGCCGAGCGCGATATTGTTTTCACAGGCTTTTTAAACTCAAGGTGCCTGAGCTTTGAACAGTTGTAGAATGCCAGATAGCCAATTTCGTCGAGCTCGGCTTCAATGACAAGGCTTTTGAGATTTTTGCTGTTTTTGAAGGTATTATCGGATATGCATCGGACGGGGAAGCCGTCTATCGCTTCAGGTATCGTCATCTCATGCACGGCCTTGCTTCCGCTTGACAGAGTCACTGCGCCATGCGCTATGGAGTAATTATAGTCAAGCGCTGCGTTTCGCTTTGCGTAATTTTTAAATGCATCAGAGATTATGCGTTCACGGTACTTACCGTAAAGCGGTCCGTTGTTGTACTGGTGGATATCGATACCGGCGCCGCCGACATTGTACTCGATAAGGACGGGCTCTCCGTCCTCGTCTATGGCTATATCCCACGAAGCGACACCGAACATCGGCACATGCATATGACAGCGCTTGACGGCCTCCAGAGCTTTATCGAAATTAGGAACAAATCCATCGCTGAAAACAAAGCCGTTCGGATGAACGTCGTATCTCTCGCCCTTTTGCGTATAGCCGCAGTCATTGAGATGCCCGTCGGGCCTGACTCCGCAGCCGACTCCGCCGCTGCTGAAGTTGTCAACACGGCTGCCGCTGTTTCCTATCCTCACGACCGCCGACAGAGGGATCGACTCACCGTCGAGCATTATGCAGATGATGCGTATAGTGTTTATGGAGGACGCGTTCATCTTTGCCATTTCAGGGTGCTGGCGCATAACGAGCTGGACGGCAACGTCACGGTCAGCCTCGAGCGCTTCGGAAATATCGTCCTTTGAGCTATCCGTGCCCAAAAAGCGCACACCCTTTCCGCCGCTGCTTGCACGGCTTATTTTGACCACGACACCGGGATCAAGATTTTCATACAGCTTATCGACTGCCTGCTGCTTGCTTATGGGGCTGAAATCCGCGTCGAGATACAGCCCGTGTATTTTCCGTATAAGTGTTACGGGATGCTTTACGCATGGCAGCAGTACGTCCATGTAGTTTTTGTCAAGGAAGGCGCGGAGATAGTCGTGATCTATCTTGCTCCACTCAACATTGTAATAATGTATATCGCTGCCGATATATTCGGGACTGTATACACCGGTTTTATCACTGTATACCTGCACCCAGAGCGGATCTACAAGTCCTGTATCCCATACATCGCTCCATGCTTTTTTGAGCTCGCTCATCTGCTGCTCGGTAAGTTCTGCCGTCTGACCGGTCATTTCTCTGAACCATTTTTTGAGAGCATCCGATTTAACGCTGCGCTTTTCGTCCGACGCGATAGCGGAAACTGCACGAACAAGATCATCGCGGCGATTTTTCCACAGCGTGTCAAACATATAGCTGTAGAGCTTATCTTTAATTATAGCCTTCATTATTGCCTCCGAAGCAGAAAGTCGGTTAGAGTATAAACCGCTCGCCGCAGAATTACAATAGTTACACGGCACCGTCCGGAAATTTTACAAAACGTTCTGTTGGCAGGCTGTCTGTTTTTAGTTGTAATGAAAGATAGGTTGTGTTAAAATAAATATTCAGGATGTGATATACATGCGTATCTTGGGTATTGACCCCGGACTTGCCACGGTCGGCTTTTCGGTCGTGGATACGGACAAGAGCAAAATGAAGCTCGTGACCTGCGGAGTTATAAGCACACCGGCGCACACTTCGCTTTCAAGCAGGCTTGACAGGATATTCTGTGATATGAACGAGCTTATAAGCACTTTCTCGCCGGACGTTATGTCTGTTGAGGAGCTTTTTTTCAACACGAATATTACTACCGGCATATCCGTTGCTCATGCACGCGGTGTTATTCTGCTCGCCGCATACCGTGCAGGCGTAAGAGTGTTTGAGTACACTCCGCTTCAGGTAAAGCAAGCCGTCGTCGGCTATGGCAGAGCCGAAAAAAATCAGGTCATTGATATGGTAAAGCGCATACTCGCTCTGCCGTCAGCTCCGAAGCCCGATGATGCTGCCGACGCTGTTGCACTTGCCATATGCCATGCGCGCAGCAGCACCTCACTACTTAGCCGAAAGGAAGATGAAGGACTGTGTTCTACCATTTAAACGGAGTTGTTTCGGATATTGATCTGAACCTCGCCGTTATTGACTGCGCCGGTGTCGGCTATGCCGTAAATACGACAACATATACGCTGTCAAGGCTGAAGCTCGGCGAAAAGGCAAAACTGTATATCTCCGAATGTATAAAGGAGGACAGCTTTGAGCTTTACGGCTTTGCCTCGCTCAGCGAAAAGCGCTGCTTTGAAATGCTGCTGTCGGTATCCGGTATCGGCCCTAAGGCCGCGCAGTCGATATTGTGCGCCGTAACGCCGGAGGGACTTGCGCTTGCCGTAATGAACGGAGACGATAAGGCTATAAGCGCGGCTCAGGGCGTAGGAAAAAAGATAGCCCAGCGCGTTATACTCGAACTCAAGGATAAGGTGGCCAAGCAATTGGGCGGCTCGGTAGAATATGAAATGCCTGCCGTTGTTGCGCAGACGGCCGCCGGAAGCAAAAACAAAAGCGATGCAGTAGCCGCGCTCACGGTGCTCGGCTACGGTACGGCGGATATAAACGCCGCTCTGAAGGGGCTGGATATAAACGGCATGGAAACCGAGCAGATAGTCAAGACTGCGCTGAAAAACCTTATGTAGGGGAAAGAATAAATGAGTATAAACTTTTCGGAAGGTCTGGAGGAGACTCCCGTAGTGACGAGTTCTTCGGTGCTGCCGGAGGATGCGGGCGAGGGAAGCCTCAGACCGAGAACGATAAACGAATATATAGGGCAGGAGAAGGCCAAGGATAACCTCAGCGTTTTCATTGATGCCGCGCGCCTGCGAAATGAACCGCTCGACCATGTTCTGCTGCACGGCCCCCCGGGTCTGGGAAAAACGACCCTTGCGGCGGTCATTGCAAATGAGATGGGCGTAAATATGCGTATAACCTCCGGCCCTGCGATTGAAAAGCCGGGCGATCTCGTTGCAATGCTGACGAACCTTAACGAGGGCGATATACTTTTCGTCGATGAGATACACAGGCTCAACCGCGCCTATGAGGAGATTCTCTATCCCGCAATGGAGGACTATGCGATAGATATAATCCTCGGCAAGGGACCCTCGGCTAACTCGCTGCACCTTGAGCTGCCCAGGTTCACACTCATCGGAGCAACGACCCGCTCGGGTCAGCTCACGGCGCCGCTGCGCGACCGTTTCGGCGTAACTCTCAGGCTTGAGCTGTATACTGTCGATGAGCTTCGTCGCATTGTCCAGCGCTCGGCCGATATTCTCGACATAGAGATAGAGCGTGACGGCGCAGTTGAGATAGCGTCGCGCTCGCGCGGAACGCCGCGCATAGCGAACAGAATGCTGCGGCGTGTGCGCGACTTTGCACAGGTCAGGGCCGACGGCGTTATAACTAAGGATGTTGCCGATATGGCGCTGTCACGGCTCGAGGTCGATAAAAGCGGCCTTGACTCGCTTGACAGAAGGATGCTGCGCAGCATTATCGAGTATTATAACGGAGGGCCTGTCGGGCTTGAGACGCTGGCGGCGACAATAAATGAGGATTCGGTCACGCTTGAGGACGTGTATGAGCCATACCTGCTTCAGCAGGGATTTCTCACGCGCACGCCGCGCGGCCGCTGCGTAACGCGCAAAACCTATGAGCATCTCGGCATCCAACAACTCGGGCAGCAGGAAATTGACATATAGCACTCCGTTTTCTTATGAAATTTCGGTATTTTTTCACTGTATTTATATTGACTTTCAACAAATTTGAGATATAATAAAGTAGTATTGTTGGAAGTAATAGTGGTTTCATATGAACATATACACTGACTTAGAAGATAATGCCCTGCAAAAGCTTGCCGTCAATGGCGACAGCTATGCCGAGGAAGAGCTCGTTTCCCGATACATGCGTCTTGTGCGCGTCTGCGCACGCCCCTTGTTTTTGGCAGGGGGAGAGAGCGAAGACCTTATCCAGGAGGGAATGTTTGGTCTGCTTTCGGCTGTAAGGCAGTATAAGCCCGAGCATAATGCATCGTTCAAGACCTTTGCCGAATGGTGCATAAGGAACAGACTTCGCTCGGCTGTGAAATCGGCTTCCAGCTTAAAACATGATCCGCTTAATAATCGCGTACCTTTAGAGTCGATACTCTCGGATGAATCCCAGACCCAGGCAGTTATATGCTCTGAATTTTTTCAGAAATCTCCTGAAGAGCAGGTTCTGGCAAGAGAGAATAAAAAGTACACAGAACAGTTATATTTATCCTTGGTCAATATGCTTTCCAAATACGAAAAAGCCGTTTTGAGCTATTATCTTGAAGGCTTCAGCTATAAGGATATAGCGCGTCTGGCAGGTAAGGGCGATAAAGCTGTTGACAATGCGATACAAAGGATAAGGCGCAAAACGGCGCAAATGCTTAAATCAGGCGATATCAGCAATAGCTGACGCATATAAAAGCCGACAGGCGAGATTTTCAAAGAGAGGATTTACAATGTACGAAGACAAGACCTTAATTTGCAAAGAATGTGGTCAGGAGTTCGTGTTCTCCGCAGGCGAGCAGGAATTCTATGCAGAGCGCGGCTTCCAGAACGAGCCCCAGCGCTGCAAGGCATGCCGTGACGCTCGCAAGAACGCAGCACGCGGTCCCCGTGAGTTCTTCACCGCAGTTTGCGCAGCTTGCGGCGGCGAGGCAAAGGTTCCTTTTGAGCCCAAGTCCGACCGTCCCGTATACTGCAGCGAATGCTTTGCAAAGATGAAGGAACAGGCCTGAGACCTAAAGGTTCAGGTATAGAGTGGGACGTCCTCACGACGTCCCGTTCTTTATTTTGCAAAATCTTATGATTGGAGATACGAACAATGGAAATGCTTAAGATTATGGATATCAGCAGAGAAACCGTTATTTCGGAGATACTGTCTAATTTCCCCGAAGCTATGCCCAAGTTCCAGGAGCTCGGAATGCATTGCCTCGGCTGTGCACTTGCAACCGCCGAAAGCCTCGAGCAGGCATGCGCGGCACATGGCGTTGATCCCGACGAGTTCATCGTTGAGCTCAAGGCATATCTGTTGGCTCTGTAAGAAAGAGTAAGACGAAAAGCCGGGTCGTTCCGGCTTTTCGCCGTATATGGAGAAAATTATGGGCAGCAGACTTGAACTAATAGCCTCGCTGGCGTCAAAAGGGCGCGGCGTTGTCGATATCGGAACGGATCATGCAATATTGCCGGTCATGCTCCGGCGTATGGGATACGGCGGCTATATCGCAGCGAGCGATGTGAACGAAGGCCCGCTTGAAAAAGCCGAACGCGGGCTTTATGATGCCGGAATCGACGATGTTGAGCTCGTTCTCTGTGACGGGCTCGCAGGCATCGACGCAGCTCGTGTGGATACGATCATTGTAGCAGGTATGGGCGGAGATACGATAACTGGCATACTTGACCGCGGACTGTACGACATGACGCAGTGGGCAAAGCGCAGCGACTATAAGCTCGTTCTTCACCCGGTGACAAAGCCTGAGATACTCAGATACTGGCTCACTAACAACGGCTTTGCCATAACAAACGAGACGTATGTTGAGGATAACAATATCCTGTGCCAGATCATATGCGCCGAGCCCGGCGAGAGTGTGAGATATAAGGATGCAGAGCTTTTTGTAGGAAAAAACGAGCTCGTAAACGGCTCGCCGTACTTTGAAGCAGTGCTCGACAAGCACCTGAAGCGCTTCAGATCGGCCGTAAGAGGCCTGGAAAGAGCAAACGATGTATCCTTGGATGCATGGAGAAAGCTCATTGCGAATATGATATGTGAACTTGAGCAGATGAAGGGAGCAGCAAATGCCTGAGGTAGGAGAAGTTTTTGAATACTTAAACGAACTTGCGCCGGTTTCTCTGAAGATGGATTTTGACAATGTCGGTCTGCTGGTAGGGGATGCGCGTGAGGATGCAGGCAGGTGCCTTGTCGCACTGGATATTACAGACGAAGTCATTGATGAGGCGTCACAGCTCGGTGCGGATCTGATTGTGTCGCACCATCCGATAATTTTCGGCGCGCTCAAGAGCGTTACGGCTGACGATCTTGTCGGCAGAAAGATAATAGCCCTTGTGCGCAGTAATATCTCGGCAATATGCATGCACACAAACCTTGATATAGCCGAGGGCGGCGTGAACGATGCGCTTATGGCGGCCCTGTCGATTGAGCCGCAGAGCCGGCTTGAAGCCTGCGGCTATGACGCTGCCGGCAAAACGGTCGGCTGCGGCAGGATAGGGGAGCTGTCCGAGTCCATGCCCTTTGAGGATTTTTTAAAGCTCTGCAAGAGCGCACTCCATGCAAACGGCCTCAGGTATGTATGTGCCGGACGACCGGTCAGAAAACTTGCCGTTATGGGCGGCGCGGGAGGCTCAAGCCTCATGGATGCGGTAAGCGCCGGATGCGATACCTATGTCACGAGTGACATTAAATACAATAGCTTCCTTGACGCAAAGGAGCTCGGCATAAATCTCATTGATGCCGACCATTTCTGCACCGAAAATGTTGTTGTGCCGGTGCTTGCCGAGAAACTCAGGGCAAAATTTCCGGAGCTTGATGTGCATATCTCAGGCGTGCACAGGCAGACCGTTCAATTTTTCTGACAAGTAATATTTGTCCTCCGCGGCTCATAAACTCGTACAAACGAGAAAGCTGCGGAGGTTTTTATATGACAAATTCCGATATTTACAAAGATATAGCCGCAAGATGCGGCGGAGCTGTCATGATCGGCGTGGTCGGGCCTGTCAGAACGGGTAAATCCACGTTCATAAAGCGCTTTATGGATACGCTGATCATACCGAATATAGAGGATGAGTACGCAAGAGAGCGCGCCCGCGATGAGCTGCCTCAGAGCGGCTCCGGCAGGACGATCATGACAGCTGAGCCTAAGTTTGTCCCGGAGGAGGCCGTGCAGATACGCTTGGGAGACGAGACCTCCTGCATGGTGCGCATGGTCGATTGCGTAGGCTACATGGTCCAGGGTGCGTCGGGACGTTTTGAGGACGGCAGCGAAAGGCTTGTAACCACTCCATGGTTCGATCACGAAGTGACGATGACGGAGGCCGCCGAGTCCGGCACACGCAAGGTCATCTGCGACCATTCCACCATCGGCCTCGTCATAACGACCGACGGCAGCATATGCGATATAGAGCGCGAGGCGTACATTGAGCCCGAAAAGCGAGTCGTTGAAGAGCTCAAAAGCATCGGAAAGCCCTTCGTTATACTTTTAAACAGCGCTGCACCGGACTCTGCCGGAGCGGTTGAGCTTGAGCGGCAGCTGAGCGAGACCTATGATGCACCGTGCATAAGGGTAAATTGTCAGTCGCTCACAGAGAGCGATATATGCGAGATAATGCGGACGGTGCTTGGACAGTTCCCGCTGTGTGAGCTTTCCGTTCGTCTGCCGGAATGGTTCTCCGCGCTAAGCAGCGAGAATGATATGAAAACCGAGCTTTACGGAAGTCTGCTCTGCGCGTCAAGCGAGCTTTGCTGCGTGAAGGATATAAGCCGTATGCTCGTACGGATATCTGATCTGGATATTGTAAATTCTGCGTATATTGAAAACAGCGATCTGGGCAGCGGAACAATAAATATAGCGATCGATATGCCGCGCAATCTGTATTACCGCCTTATAAGTGCGGAATCGGGCGTTGAGATACTGGATGACGGAGACCTCATGAAGGTACTGCGCGAGCTGGGGCAGGTTAAGCGGGAGTATGATAATATTAAAGAAGCGCTGGATTCTGTCAGCAGAACGGGCTACGGAGTTATTATGCCGCAGGCAGACGACATACGGATCGATGAGCCGCAGCTTGTCAAACAGGGAGGGAAGTACTCCGTCAGGCTGAAGGCTCACGCTCCTGCCGTGCACATGCTCAAAACAGGCGTAGAAGCGGTAGTAACGCCGTCCATAGGAGGCGAGGGAGCATCTGATGAGATAATAAGTTTTCTTCTGCAGGGCTTTGACGGCGATATGAGCAGGCTCTGGGAGTCAAATATATTCGGGCAGCCGTTATATGAAATAGCGCGCAGTGCAATTTCAGAGCGCCTTACGAGCCTTCCTCCAAATGCGAGAGCCAAACTTCAGGAGACACTGCAAAGGATCATAAACGAGGGCAGGGGAACGCTGATCTGCATTCTTCTGTGAACACAAAACGAGGTGTGCAGCCGTTCACGCCTCGTTTTGTGCTATTTATTTGCTCATATTGAGATGAAAACAAGAACAATATTTATCTAAATTAATCATTGAAAAAGCATTTATCAGAAGCTATAATATTTTTATTACTACGGAGGTGACTGATAATGAAACCAGTATCTAAAATTGCGGAAGCAGTCCGCGCTTCGACAACGCTTGCTGTAGACAGCCTTGCAAAGCAGATGAAAGCCGACGGACTTGACGTTGTCGGTTTCGGCACGGGTGAGCCCGACTTTAATACTCCCGACAATATAAACATGGCCGGTATCAAGGCCATTTGCGACGGTAAGACCAAGTATACTCCGGCGGCAGGCATAATTCCGCTGAGAAAGGCCATTGCGCAGAAGCTCAAGGACGACTGTGGCGTAGACTATGATTATACGCAGATAGTTGTTGCAAGCGGCGCAAAGCACAGCGTTTATATTGCTCTTGCAGCTATAACTAACCCCGGTGACGAGATAATAATACCGGCTCCGTTCTGGGTCAGCTATTACGAAATGGTGCGCATGGTCGGCGGTACGCCCGTTATAGTAGAGGCCGGCGAGGAACAGGGCTTCAAGATAACGGCTGAGCAGCTCGAGGCGGCCATTACCGATAAAACCAAATGCCTCATGCTCAATAACCCCTCAAACCCCACCGGCATGATCTATTCAAAGGACGAGCTTCAGGCGATAGCCGATGTCTGCGTAAAGCACGACCTGTATATCCTTGCCGATGAGATATACTACCAGCTCATTTACGACGGAATGGAGTTTACAAGCGTTGCAAGCCTCGGCGAGGAAGTAAAGGAGCGCACTTTGCTCATTAACGGCGTATCAAAGTCTTATGCCATGACAGGCTGGCGCGTCGGCTACTGCGCCGCAAACAAGACTCTTGCAAAGATAATGTCCAATTTTCTGAGCCACTCGACGGGCGCTCCGTCCACCATAAGCCAGTGGGCATCAGTTGAAGCTCTCACAGGCCCGCAGGAGAGCATCGAGGCAATGCGCCTTGCGTTCCTTGAGCGCCGCGACTATATAGTCAAGCGCATCAATGAGATACCCGGTGTAAGCTGCATAAAGCCCAACGGCGCATTCTATGTGATGATGAACATGGAAAAGCTTGTCGGCAAAACGCTCGGCGGAAAGCTCATCGAAAATGACGACGATTTTGCCGTGGCGCTGCTGGAAAAGGCGCTCGTCGCAGTTGTTCCGTGCTCCGGCTTCGGTATGAAGAACTTTGTTCGCTGGTCGTATGCGGCTTCGATGGAAAACATTGAGAAGGGCCTCAATCGCCTTGAAAAATTCATCACCGAATGATATAATTGTCCCAAGTGGGTATTATATCAAAAATTGAACCAGGACTGATATAAAAATCACCCCATCGACATAGCTTGTTAGTGGGGTGATTTTGTGTTTATTACCGTTAAATTAAAAAGCATTGCAAAACCGACGGCAGCTTTCTGTGCCGCAGCCTTATTCGTTCTGGCTGTGCTGTTTGCATTTCCCGACAAAGCAGAAAGCGTTATGGGACCGTACAGCGGATATACGCTTCTTATAGATGCCGGTCACGGCGGAGTTGACGGCGGTGCGGTATCCGCAGACGGCGTGAAGGAAAGCGATATAAACCTTGCCATAGCGCTTAAAATGTCAGGCCTGTGTGAGCTCATGGGTATTGAGCATAGGATGACAAGGAATGCCGATACCGGCTGTCTTAACGCCGAAAGCTACAGTGAGCATGATGATCTTGAAGCCCGCGCTTCAATGGCAAATGCCATAGATAACTGCGTGCTTATAAGCGTACATCAGAATAAGTACCCAAGCGAGCTTGTCCATGGTGCAGAGGTGATGTATGCCGCAGCACAGGGCAGCAGAGAGCTTGGGCTTTTGGTGCAGGATAACATGGTATCGGTAATTGATCCTGAAAACAGGCGCGTTGCGCACGCTGCACCTGATGAGCTGCTTCTGACCTCAAGCGTTGAATGCCCCGCAATATTGGTCGAATGCGGATTCATGTCAAACCCTCAGGAAGCGGCGCTGCTTGCCGACGGTGATCATCAGAAGAAGATGGCAATGACGCTTGTCGCGTCGTATATTCAGTTCAGCTGCCGGCAGCTCTAAGTATAAGGAGAAAATTATGAAACAAAAGACGGTGTTCTGCTGCTCGGAATGCGGCAACGAGACCCTTAAATGGAGTGGGAAATGCCTTGCCTGCGGTGCGTGGGACAGTCTTGTAGAGGTAAAAGCCGATGTGAAAGGGAAGGGCGGCTCTAAAAATGCACCGCGCTCTGCCGCTGTCAAAAAGCCCAAGCTAATATCCGAGCTCGATACAGAGGCGGAGATGCGCTTTTCAACCGGTATCGGCGAATTTGACAGAGTGCTCGGAGGAGGAGCTGTGCGCGGCTCGCTCGTCCTTGTAGGAGGCGCTCCCGGCATAGGCAAGTCAACTCTGCTGCTTCAGCTGTGCGGTCTGACCGAAGAGGGACAGAAAATATTATATGTTACCGGCGAGGAGAGCGAGAGGCAGCTTAAAATGCGCGCGCAGCGTCTCGGTGTCGATAAAGGCGAGATATATGTTCTTGCCGAGACGGGGCTTGCCGAAGTAATAGAAAATGTTGAGGCTCTGTCGCCGGATATAGTTATAATAGACTCGATACAGACTATGTTCGACGCTGACATAAGCTCGGCACCGGGCAGCATAAGCCAGGTGCGGGAATGCACGATGTCAATAATGCGTCTGACAAAGGAAAAGGGCTTCACGACCTTTGTTATAGGTCACATAAACAAAGAAGGCAGCATAGCCGGCCCCAAGGTTCTTGAGCACATGGTAGACTGCGTCCTGTACTTTGAAGGCGAGCGCAGCACCTCGTTCAGAATACTCAGAGCGGGTAAAAACCGTTTCGGCTCGACGAATGAGATCGGCGTTTTTGAAATGAATGACAAGGGACTGAAGGAGCTCAAAAACCCGTCCGAGATACTGCTGTCAGGCCGTCCGGAGAATGCTCCGGGCACATGCGTTACCTGCGTTATCGAAGGCTCAAGACCTATACTTGCTGAAATTCAGGCACTTATAGCACCGGCAGCATATAATTCCGGGCGGCGCAGCTCGAACGGCATAGACTATAACCGCGCAACGCTCCTGCTTGCAGTGCTCGAAAAGCGCGGCGGCATGTCGGTTTCCGCGTGCGATGCATATATAAATGTAATAGGCGGCCTTGAGCTTGAAGAACCGGCTGCGGATCTTGCAACACTTCTGGCTATTGCAAGCAGCTTCAGGGATCTGCCGCTCGGCCGTGATCTTGCCGCCGTAGGTGAGGTCGGTCTCTCGGGAGAGATAAGAAGCGTAAGCAATCTGAACTCACGCCTTTCCGAGATATCAAGGCTCGGATTTAAGCGCTGCGTTATACCTGCGCACGTCAAGGACGATATCCGCAGACCGGATGGACTTGAGCTCATCAGCGTCAAAGATATCCGTGAAGCCGTAAAGGCAACGCTCGGCTGATATGATACATTTTGTCGATAAACCGCATCTTCCGCAGGGAAAAGTCCGGCAGCTTATACTCGGCGAAAAATACAAAAAAGTTCTTAAAAACGCACTTTTAGCGCGAAATATAGCTCCGATTTGGCTTAATGATAACGCGTTTGTGGATGAACGCCTTGCCGGCCACTGCGATCTGACGGCAGTGCATCTGGGTAAAAACATACTCGCTGTTCAGAAAAACGCAGCGGCTGATTGCGAAACAATTAACAATATAAAGCTTATAAGGACGGATGTCCCGAAAAAACCGGAATATCCGTATGATGCCGGACTTAACATATGTATAGTCGGAGATAAACTGATATACAATCCAAAAAGCGCAGATGAGCAGACGGTGTCGCACCTTGACTGTACAAGGCTTTGCTGCAAACAGGGATACACAAAATGCTCTGTGTGCGTCGTAGACGAAAACTCAATAATTACGGCAGACAGAAAAATCGCGGCCATAGCAGCGGCCGCAGGAATGGATGTATTAACGGTCAGCGAAAAACTCGCGGCTCTGGACGGATTTGAGCATGGATTTATAGGCGGAGCATCATTTAAAATAAGCGCAAATGAAATGGCATTTACGGGCGTTATAAATGATGCATCGGAAAGATCAAGAATCGAGCGCTTTTTGAATGAGCGCGGCATATCCGCCGTATACCTTACGCAAATGCCGTTGCTCGATGTCGGCAGTGCAATACCGATAACAGAAGAAGTTTAGCGAAAATGGGTACTAAGCATAAGCTGCTGCTTAAGTACCTGTTTTCGCTTTTTCATCTCCCCTAAATTAAACAAAATCTTTATTTTGCTTAATTATTAGTCAATTTGCCGATAGACATAATTATGCCTGCCCTGCTATAATAGTATCAGCAACAATGATTGGAGCGTTTATAATGGATTACAGAAACGAAGCGCCGGAGATAATCAAAAGCTTCCTGATCTATCACGAAACCATTAAAGGGCATTCTCCTAAGACCGTTGAGGAATATTATCTTGATCTCAGGACGTTTTTTCGCTACATGAAGATCAGCCGTGGGATCGTTCCGAGAGATACCGAGCTTGAGAATATCGGCATAAGCGATATTGATCTTGAATTTGTCAAGTCGATCACCGTTTCCGATGCGTATGAATACCTTGCATATCTGTCGCGCGACAGGATAAAAAATCAGCGCAGCCGTGAAGCCGAATACGGCACTATGGCTTCTACGCGCGCGCGCAAGGTGTCCACTCTGCGCAGCTTTTATAAATACCTGACTGTTAAGGCAAAGCTACTGGATGTTAACCCCTTGCAGGATCTCGATGTGCCGAAGATACCCTGCAAGCTGCCGAGGTACCTCACCCTGCAGGAAGCGCAAAACCTCCTCTCCTCTGTTGACGGGAAAAATAAAGAGCGTGATTACTGTATACTATGTATATTCTTAAACTGCGGACTGCGAATTTCGGAGATCGTCGATCTCAATCTGTCTGATATACGCGTTGATCATATTCGGGTGTTCGGTAAAGGCAGCAAGGAGCGCGTGATCTATATAAACGATGCCTGCGCGGAAGCGATAAACAACTATCTCGCAGTTAGAAAAGGTATTGCGGCTATTGACAAAAATGCGCTGTTTCTCTCAAACCGACGCACGAGGATGAGCCGCGAGGCGGTGCACAGTATGGTGAAAAACTCTCTGCGGCGCGCCGGACTGGATGCCGAAAAGTACTCATCACATAAGCTCAGGCATACAGCCGCTACGCTGATGCTGCAAAACGGTGTTGACGTTCGCACTCTGCAGGAGCTCTTGGGACACGATAATCTCAACACAACGCAGATATATACCCATGTTGATAATTATGAGCTCAGGATTGCGGCCGAGGCCAACCCTCTCGCCCACTTTGAGCCGAAAAAAGACTAATGGCCGTTTGACCATTAGTCTTTGATTTTTATTCCTCAGCAGTGTCTTCCTGCTGGACCTCGGATGACGGCAGGCGTACAACGCTCAGCACTCCGAGTATCGAAGCGGAGAAATCAAGCAGCATGACAAACCAGAGCGTTACGCTGCCTGTGAGTGCGAGTACTACAAGGACGAGTTTTATGAAAGCCGTAAACAGAAGGTTTTCGATCGTGAGCCGTTTGACCTTGTGCGCTGCCGTATATGCAACCGGCAGGCCGAAGATACCGACGTTGCTCATAAGCATATCCGCACTGTCAAACGTCGAGCCGACCTTGGCGTCGATATCGGCGGCAGTATGGTATTCAAGAGTCTCCGCACTTATGTACATCAGCTTCTCACCCGGAGCGAGCTGCTCCCTGCATTTTTGAATGATGTCTGATTTTTCGCTGAAATTGCATTCGTAATGCAGCTCATCGACATTCAAAGCCTTGGCAAGCTTTTCACTTACGTCTCGCCCATCCTCGGTAACGAGAATGCTCTTTATACCACCCAAAGCCGAAAAATCTGAAATAACGCTCTCGGCATACGGATTGAGCTTTTCCTTGAGCGTAAGACTTCCGGCATATCTGCCGCCTATAGCGAGATAAAGTACATAGCCGCCTTTGCGGTCGCTGTTCTGGATGCTTATCCCCTTCGCGTCGAAAAGCTCCAGGGTTCCGAGCATGATATGCTTTCCGCGCAGTATGATCTCCATTCCGCAGCCCGGAATATCACGAAAATCCGATATATAGGATGTAACGATGTCTCCGCCGTAGGCGCTGACGATGGGAGCGGCAAAGCGCTGCTCGGACTGATACGCGGTATATGCAGCGAGCATCAAAAAGCTGGCATTATCCAGTATCGGCGAATTGAGCGACGCAAGCTTTGGCGTACCGTCCGTAAAAACGTCGGCCTTATCGTATATGACCGCCGCAAGATTCTCCATGTTCTCAAGCGCGTCCGCGCATTTTACAAAGACACCGTACTCCGCCGAGCGGCTGATGCCCGCGAGCGAGTATACCGGCAGAGCTGCCAGTGCCGACACCGGAACAGCCGCGGCAATAAGCATACAGCCGCGGCGGATGCTCATAAGATATGTCATATCCGTAATAAGCGGAACGGCGACGGCATATATGACGCCTACAATGAAGGCTGCTTTTGAAAACAGCTCAAAATACGGCATATACTTTGCCGCTGCCGAGTTTTCCGCACTTGCGGGACTGCTGAGAATGCTCCTGAGTCTGAGACTGCCTTCCCTGTCCTCTGGTGAGACTGCGTCGTAAAATCCGCGCTTGGTTTTCCTTATGACAAGCCTCAGACAGCATCGGCCGAGCTGATATATGCAGAGCATGACGATCGTTTCCGTATAGCAGCCGATGCAGAAGCATACGACGGCACATAGGCAGAGCAGCAGCTGGTCGTTGAGATAATCCTTCTTCCCGAGGATCTTCTCAACGGCGGTCAACGCAATGTCCACCCCGCATATGAGAGCGGCAGCAGCAAGCATCAGCATGGCAGCAAAGGCGGATGCGCTGATCGAATACGCCAGTATCAGAAGCAGAACGGACAGCAGCACCCGAATCACAGTTACCGTCTCCTGCATATAGCCATTGCCTGCGCTGCGTTTTTTTGATGAACGAGGTTTAACCATTGCAGCACCTCCCTGCTGAATTTCAGACCGGTATCGGATTATGCTTTGCCGTCGCAGCCGAGAACATCGGTGATCTTATGAGCGACCATGTCCTTTATCGCCGCTCTTGCGGGTTTGAGATACTGCCTGGGATCGAAATGATCGGGATGATCGTTAAAATATTTGCGGATGGTAGCGGTCATGGCAAGGCGCAGGTCGGAGTCGATATTTATCTTGCATACGGCCATGGATGCCGCCTTGCGGAGTTGGTCTTCGGGCACACCGATGGCACCGGGCATATTGCCGCCGTTTTCGTTTATGAGCTTGACAAACTCCTGCGGGACTGACGACGAGCCGTGCAGGACTATCGGGAAACCGGGCAGACGGCGCTCGACCTCCTCAAGAATGTCAAATCTGAGCTGAGGCTTCGTGCCGGGCTTGAACTTATATGCACCGTGTGAGGTGCCGATTGCTATCGCCAGCGAGTCGCAGCCTGTGCGCTCGACAAATTCCTGAACGTCCTCTGGGCGGGTGTACGACGAATCCTCCGCTTTCACCTTTACATCGTCCTCTATTCCGGCGAGCGTGCCAAGCTCAGCCTCGACGACTACACCGTGATCGTGAGCATATTCAACAACCTGGCGTGTGAGAGCTATGTTATCCTCAAGAGATTTGGAGGATGCGTCTATCATTACGGAGGTAAAGCCGCCGTCGATGCAGGATTTGCAGAGTTCAAAGCTGTCGCCGTGGTCAAGATGAAGCGCAATAGGCAGACCGGTCTCCTCGACCGCCGCTTCAACGAGCTTCATAAGATAGGTGTGATTTGCGTATGCGCGCGCGCCCTTGGACACCTGAAGAATGAGAGGAGCCTTGAGGTCGGCTGCGGCTTCTGTGATGCCCTGCACGATCTCCATGTTGTTTACGTTGAATGCACCGACGGCATATCCGCCCTTATAGGCTTTTTCAAACATTTCGCTTGTTGTTACGAGTGGCATAAGTAAGTCCTCCTGTCAAAAATATTGTAAAATTGTACATATTTTTAAAATTCGTATTTATTATAAACCAAAAGCATGTTATAATCAATAATCATTACATAAATGGAGGCGAAGTTTTGGATAATTTTTTTGACACACCTTTGGTTGGTGCCTGTATTTTCGGTCAATCGGGAGGCCCGACGGCAGTCATCAACGCAAGCGCATACGGCGTGATCAGAACGGCGCTCGACAGCGATGCCATAACAAATGTCTATGGTGCGGCCTACGGAATCCAGGGCGTTCTTAATGATGAGCTCTTTGATATGGGTGAGGAAGAGGATTACGAGCTCAAGCTCCTGCTCAACACGCCGTCATCCGAGCTCGGCTCATGCCGGTACAAGATAGCTGACCCCGAGGTCGATGACAGCGACTACAAGCGTATTCTCGAGATTTTCAAAAAATACGATGTCAGGTACTTTTTCTATAACGGCGGCAACGACTCCATGGACACCTGCAACAAAATCAGCAGCTACATGGAGAAGGTCGGCTATGAATGCCGCGTTATAGGAGTTCCCAAGACTATCGACAACGACCTTTTCGGCACCGATCACTGCCCCGGCTACGGCAGCGCCGCAAAGTTCATTGCAACCTCGTGCATGGAGATCGGCAAGGATACGGACGTTTACAATACCGATATGGTTACGGTCATTGAGATCATGGGCCGCCACGCCGGCTGGCTTACGGCTTCGGCAGCGCTTGCAACCGAATACGGGAGCGGCTGCGGACCGGATCTTATATATCTGCCGGAGCGTGACTTTGACCTTGACAGCTTTACAGAGGACGTACTGAAGATAATGAAGCAGAAGCGCAACGTACTCGTCGCAGTATCCGAAGGGCTTCATTACGCCGACGGCACCTTTGTTTCCGAAGCCAAGGTATCCGGAACGGACGGCTTTGGACATGCGCAGCTCGGCGGACTTGCCGTAAAGCTTGCAAACTATCTAAAGGAGCGCCTTAATCTTAAGAAGGTCCGCGGTATCGAGCTCAGCCTTCTCCAGCGCAGCGCGGCGCATATAGCCTCAGCCGTTGATATTGACGAGGCATATGATGTCGGTAAATTTGCCGTCGAATCCGCCATCGCCGGTGCGAGCGGTCAGATGGTGGCCCTTGAACGCGACGACAACGACGGACTGTATTCCTGCAAACCTGTACTGCTTTCACTCAACAGCGTTGCAAACTTTGAAAAGAAGGTCCCGCTTGAGTGGATAACCGAGGACGGAAACTACGTTACGAATGAATTTATAAACTACGTTCTCCCGCTTATTCAGGGCGAGCCGAAGATCCCACGCAGCAATTCCCTCCCCCGCTACGCACGTCTCAAGAAGGTCAGAGCAAAGGCAAGAGAGGAAGCTATGGCAGAGTAAAAACATCTGTTTGAACCGACATACAGCCGCCGTTTGTGCATTGTCACCAAAACGGCGGCTGTATTTTTTGAAATTTTAGTCTGCGCTTGTGCAAAATGGCGTAAAGAACTTGTTAAGATTTGATATAGCCTATAGTCAAGAGGATTATAGTGTGGTAATATGCTTGTATTATTTTTTGGAGGAATAGATATGCAGAAAAAAAGTAAAATCAACTTAGCCGGTTGGATCATCATATCGATGTTTGCCGGCATCGCTCTCGGCTTCGTGTTTCTTCTGGCTGCGCCCGAGAGCACCTTTACCACCGAGTACCTCAAGCCCTTTGGAACGATATACATAAACCTGCTCAAGTTCATGGTCGTTCCCGTCGTTCTGTTCTCGATCTGTGACGGTGTCGTTTCACTCAACGACCTCAAGCGCGTCGGCAGCATCGGTGCAAGAACATTTATCTACTATATGTGCACGACAGCGATCGCCGTCGTCATCGGTCTTGTCGTAGTCAACATTTTCAAGGGCTACTTCCCTGTTCTCGATTCGAGCGTTACCGACTCGCTTGAGTATACGGCCAATGAAACTCCCAAGGTTATGGACGTCATAGTCGGCATTTTCCCTGATAACCTTCTCAAGCCCATGGTTGAAATGGATATGCTGCCCGTTATCGTGATTTCGATATTCTTCGGTGCCGGCATACTTGCCGCCGGAGAAAAGGGCAAGAAGATCGGCGACTTTGTAAACTGCATGAACGAAGTTACCATGAAGATCCTCATGATGATCATCAACCTCACCCCGATCGGCGTATTCTGCCTCATGGCCGACGTTGTAGCCGTAAACGGCACAAAGGTCGTTGGCTCGCTGGCTCTTGTCATTGGTGTCGCATACATCGGATACATCCTGCACGTGGTTATCGTATACGGCATCAGCATCAAGTTCCTGTCACGCATGAGCCCCCTCGCCTTCTTCAAGGGCCTTTCTCCCGCAATGCTTACCGCATTCACCACCACATCTTCGAATGCAACTCTCCCCGTTAACATTGAGTGCTGCAACAACATGGGCGCAGAGCCCGAGGTCAGTTCCTTCGTTCTGCCTCTGGGCGCAACCATCAATATGGACGGTACCGCTATCTATCAGGCGGTCTGCGCCGTGTTCATAGCATGCTGCTACGGCGTTGACCTCACCCTTGGCCAGATGACAATGATCGTCCTCACTGCAACACTTGCCTCCGTAGGCACTGCCGGCATTTCCGGCGCAGGCATGATTATGCTCTCCATGGTCCTTCTGTCCGTCGGTCTGCCTGTTGAAGGTATTGCGATCGTTGCGGGCGTCGATAAGCTGTTTGACATGGGCCGTACAACGCTCAATATCACAGGCGATGCTACCGCAGCTATGTGGATATCCAGAGTCGAGCGCGAGAAAAAGGCTGCAAAGGCAGCTAAGTAAGCGTAATCAGCTCAATATAAACTTTCTCCCCCATCTTCCGATGGGGGATTTTTTTCAGTCAAAAGCGGGGTTTACGGCATAAAAATTCTTGGAGTCGAGCTTTTCGACTGCGTTTCTTAGTCCTTCGCCGAAGCGCTGATAGTGAACTACCTCGCGCTCACGCAGGAATTTTATAACGTCGTTAACGTCCGGATCGTCGGAGAGGCGGAGAATATTGTCGTAGGTGGTGCGAGCCTTCTGCTCTGCCGCCATATCCTCGCTTAGATCGCTTATAACGTCGCCGGTTACCTGCATTGTGGCCGCTGTCCACGGAGTTCCTGACGCAAACTGCGGGTAAACACCGGCAGTGTGGTCTACAAAATATGCTTCAAAACCGCCCTTTTTGATATCGTCAGGCGTCATTTTCCGTGTTAGCTGATGCACGATCGCTGCTATCATTTCAAGGTGTCCGAGTTCCTCGGTGCCTATATCGGTGAGCAGGCCCTTGAGTTCGGGATACGGCATACTGTAGCGCTGGCTCAGATACCTCAGTGACGCTCCGAGTTCACCGTCAGGGCCGCCGTACTGAGTGATAATAAATTTTGCAAGCGCCGGATTGGGATTTGCTATCTTGACCGGGTATTGCAGTTTTTTCTGATATATAAACATGCTCAGCCCTCCGTCTTCCCGCAGAAGTCCCATGGCCACGGGTTTTTGAGCCATGTGTAGCTTTGTGACTGGCTGAGATCTGTGTGAGTCAGCGGGCCGTACAGCTTGACATACTTTTCTTTTGCCGTTTCGGCAAGTGCGAGAATGCTTTTATACAGCGCAAACGCTTCGTCGTCGCTGCCGTGCGTATCAAGATACAGGGAAAGCTCATGAGCAACGAAGTCAATCGCCATGACCTCTCCTAAAGGTGTTCCGGTCAGATCACCGGTGTTGACCATATTCATAAAAGGCAGGTCGAGCCCCGGAAAAAGCGTTCCGCGGCTGAGCGCCTCTGCGTTATTGTACATGGGCTTAATCGACTGCTGCATCGGCACATAGGCCATGGCAAGCGGTGCACACTGCGGCAGTGTGCCTTCCTTCATACCGCAGCTTTTATTATCATCCATTGGTGCAGTCCTCCTTTGCAGGCTTATTATATGTCGAGACTCGCACGGCTGTGATGAATGATGAATTAAGCGCCGGACTGTATCCGGCGCTTGCTCATCTTATCATTTCGTTGAACTGATCTTCGTTAATAATACTGATCCCAAGGTCTGTTGCTTTTTTCAGCTTACTGCCGGCATTCTCTCCGGCAAGGACATATGTGGTTTTCTTCGATACCGAGGATGAGGTCTTACCACCGTAGCTTTCGATGATAGCAGCCGCTTCATCGCGCTTATAGCCGCTGAGCTCTCCAGTCAGTACAAAGGTCATACCGGCAAAGCGCGTGTCCTTTACGGCATCGACGCTTTCGAAAGATACCCCTGCCTCGCGCAGCAGCTTTATCTGATGCTGCGACTGCGGAAGCGAGAACCATTCAAGAATAAATTCGGCAGTTATGCCTCCAATATCGGGGACGTTTTTCAGCTCCTCCTGCCCCGCCTGCATGAGTTTATCAAGCGTACCGAAGTGCACTGCCAGCGTTTTTGCCGCCTTTTGCCCGACCTGTCTAATGCCGAAGGCGCACAGCAGCCGCGCGAGACCGGCACTTTTGCTCTTTTCGATGGCACCGATAAGATTTTCGGTCGACTTCGTACCCATGCGATCAAGCGCGGCGACGGACTGAGCATCAAGAGAGTAAAGCTCCGCCGGACTTCCGACAAGGCCGCTGCTTATAAGCGATTGGCACACGGATATACCGAGCCCTTCTATATCCATAGCCTCGCGTGAGGCGAAATGAGCGAGGTTGCGAAGCCTCTGTGCCGGACACTCGGGACTTGTACACCTGAGCGCGGCTCCGTCAGGATCGCGCACGACAGGAGCTCCGCACTCCGGGCAGAGCTCCGGCATTTTAAACGGAACGGTGCCCTCTGGGCGCTTGTCTTTATTGACTGACAGCACCTCGGGTATTATCTCACCGGCTTTTTGGACAAGCACGGTATCTCCTATGCGAATATCGAGCCTGTCGATATTATCCTGGTTGTGAAGCGTTGCGTTGCTGACAGTGGTTCCCGCAAGGCGCACGGGTTCAATGACGGCTTTCGGCGTAAGTACGCCCGTTCTTCCGACCTGAACGACTATATCGACTACCCTGCTTTCTTTTTTCTCGGGAGGATATTTGTACGCAACTGCCCAGCGCGGAAATTTTGACGTGCTGCCGAGCATTTCACGCTGAGAAAGGGAGTTTATCTTTATGACCGCACCGTCAATATCGTATGCAAATTCGCCGCGCGAAAGACCTATGCGGTCTATTTGCTCACAGCACTCAGCTATCGTGCCGCACAGCTTATAAGGAACAACCGGAAATCCCATATGCTTCATGGCATTCAGCGTGTCCGAGTGCGTTTTATAGGGCTCACCGTCGCTGTACTGCATGTTGAAGCATACGATATCAAGCTTACGCGAGGCGGCTACCTTCGGGTCAAGCTGACGTATCGAGCCCGCTGCGGCGTTGCGCGGATTGGCAAGCAGTGCCTCGCCGTTGATTTCTCTTTCGGCGTTGAGCTCGTTGAATACGGTCTTTGACATATAAACCTCGCCGCGGACAATAAGATGCGCCGGAGCGTCAACGATATGCATAGGAAGGCTTCTGACGGTGCGCAGGTTTTCGGTGACGTCCTCGCCGGTCATGCCGTCGCCGCGCGTTGCGCCGCGCACGAAGTATCCGTTTTCGTACTCCAGGGACATTGACAGTCCGTCAATTTTAGGTTCTACGCAAAACTGTCTGTCACTGCCGAGAGCCTGATCCATGCGCTCACCGAAGGCGCTCAGCTCATCGAAGGAAAACACGTCGCTGAGGCTTTCAAGCGGCACCTGATGATGTACCGGCGTAAACTGAGACAGAGCCTTTCCGCCGACTCTCTGTGTCGGAGATGTTGGAGTTATGAGCTCGGGATGCTCCTGCTCAAGCTTTATTAGCTTTACCATGAGCATATCATAGTCATAGTCAGATATTACGGGTGCATCGTCAACGTAATACAGCCTGTTGTGATATTCAATTTCTTCTCTGAGTTTATCTATTTCTTTTTTTGCGTCCATACTCAGTTCTCCATGTTCAAATATGTGTCGGGCACCTTGCCGACGATAACGGTATCCGCGACGATTACCTCTGTTACTGTCGATGCGCTTTCCGTTCCCCACGGGATAAGGATGTCAATATCTATCGTGACCTCGAGCACGAGCTGATACTTTGCCTGGTTTATGCCGCAGGATACGATCTCATTGCGAAAATCGACCCGCGATGAGGTCAGCATGATTATCTGAACATTGACATCCGGCCCCTTGTTCAGCAAAAGATTCAGTCCCGTTAGATTGCCGATGGGTATTGCGACACTTATAACGCCGTTGTCGGTGGACTCGATGACGCAGTTAAGTATATCCGTTGACAGCGTGTTTATGTGCGCCATGTCGCTTGTTATCGCCGAGACGTTTCCGTCGGTGTCTTTTTCAAGGTTTACAAAATAGTCAAAGCCGTATACGCCCCTGCCGATAACGCTGTTTATGGAGTCATTTACCGTTTTTGTAACAATATCTGTGGCATCTGACACGGCCATCTGAGCCGAAAGATTTCCCAAAAACCAGCTTATCGCCGCACAAAGAGCCAGTACGAGCGGAACAAAAAGGCTGAGCCCGGCAGATTTTCTCCTCTGGTTTCCTCCGTCGCTGCGTCTTTCGTATCTCGGCCTTCTGTGTCGGAGAAGGTACATGAGATCACCTCATGTATTTATATGCGTATTTTCAGCTCAGCATTTCATTTACTGCCATCATTACGCCGAGCTTGCCGGATTCGTACGTTATGCCGCCCTGCACATACAGGGTGTACGGCTCGCGCATCGGGCCGTCTGCGGAGAGCTCTATGGATGAGCCCTGAACGAATGCTCCCGCAGCCATTATGACAGGCACCTTGTAGCCCGGCATCTGCCATGGCTCGGGCGTTACATACGAGTCAACTGGTGCTCCCGCCTGGATGCCGCGGCAGAATTTTTTCATATTATCCTCGTTTTTGAGCGTCACCATCTGAATGATGTCATTTCGTACTTCGTCGGGAGACGGCGACGACTCAAAGCCGGCCTTTTTCAATATTGCTGAGCAGAAGGTCATTGTTTTCAAGGCCTGAGCAACGACGTGAGGCGCCATAAAAAAGCCCTGGAAGAGCAGCCGGTTATTTCCGAGAGTTGCGCCGCATTCACCGCCGATGCCCGGAGTGGTCAGGCGCATGGCCGCGTTTTCGACGAGTTCCTTTCTGCCTGCTATGTAACCGCCTGTAGGCGCAAGTCCGCCGCCCGGATTTTTAATAAGAGAGCCCGCCATGAGGTCAACGCCGTATTCCGTGGGCTCATGCTCACCAGTGAACTCGCCGTAGCAGTTATCGACCATAACTTTAACGTTTGGTGCGGTGCTTTTTACAGCAGCGCATATCTCACCTATCTCCTCTGCTGAGAGGGCTTTGCGGTTATCGTAGCCCCTTGAGCGCTGGATAAGGACTGCGGCAACGCTTTTATCCGCAAGTGCAGCCTTGATGCCCTCAATATCGGGCTCGCCGTTTTTGAGATCGACCTGTTTATAATTTATTCCGTAAAACCTGAGCGATCCGTGGCAGCTGCCTTCTATGCCGATAGCATTTCTAAGTGTGTCGTAAGGAAGTCCCGTGACGGAAAGCAGCGTATCGCCAGGCCTGAGCATAGCAAACAGTGCTGCCGAGAGTGCGTGAGTTCCGTTTACAAAGCCGATGCGCACAAGCGCAGATTCCGTGCAGAACACCTGCGCATACACCTTGTCGAGCACTTCCCTGCCAAGATCGTCATAGCCGTAGCCACTCGTTCCGGCAAAGCAGGAGTCGGACACCCTGTTATCCTGAAACGCGGTCATTACCTTGCGCGTATTGAGCATTGCAATACGGTCAATGCTCTCAAACTGCGTTCTGATCTCATCCTCTGCCTGACGGGCAAGCTCATATACCTCGGGTCTTATATCATTTACATTCATTTTAAAGCTCCATAACTATCTGCTTGAAATATTTGCCGCGCTCCATGAAATTTTTAAACCTGTCAAAAGCGGCACATGCCGGAGAGAGAAGCACCGTATCGCCTTCCTGAGCTGCACATGCGGCAGCGAGCACAGCGTCCTTAAAATCGTCTTTCTTCTCTATCGGCAGAGTTCCGTCATAGTATTTCGAGTTTACGACGGCTTCATATATCTTTTCCGTTGTCGCACCGGTAAGATACAGCCTTTTAACATGCAGGTTTATCTCGTCGCCCAGCTCATCGAAAGGTATGTGCTTGTCGTAGCCGCCCGCTATGAGTATGGGCTTTGTTTTCAGGGCATGCAGTCCAGCCGCCGTGCGTGTGGGGCTCGTGCCGATGGAGTCGTTTATAAACGTGACGCCGTCTTTGATACGCACCTGCTCGAGGCGGTGCTCAACGCCGGCAAAGCTCTTTGCAACCGCTATGCATGTATCGTTGTCAACATAGCCGTCTGTTGCGGCAAACGCCGCCATGTAGTTTTCAAGATTATGAGTTCCGGGCAGCTTTATCTCATCTGCCGCCATGACGGTGCTCACCATGCCGCCGCGGACGCGGTATATGATGCCGTCTGCACAGTAAACGCCGTTTTCAGGCTTCACGGCGCGGCTGAAGTACGATATATCGGATTTTGCCTTTCCCGCATAGTATGCTGAAAATTCGTTTTCATGGTTGAGAACAAGCCGGTCATCCGATCCCTGACATGCGAATATTGCGCTTTTTGCGTCGATATAATCCTGATAATCCTTGTGCTTATCAAGGTGGTTCGGCGAAATGTTGGTTATGACGGCAACATCAGGCCTGCACACCATACTGTGCAGCTGGAACGAGCTCAGCTCAAGTACGGCAAAATCATCACTGCTCATGCCGTCAACATCGCACAGAAGCGGTCTGCCGATATTACCGCCGAGATGGACGGTATAGCCCCGTGCCTTCAGCAGCTCGGATATGATAGTTGTCGTGGTAGTCTTGCCGTCGCTGCCTGTCACGGCAAATATACGGCATGGGCAGAGCTTCATAAAAAGCTCTATCTCGCTTGTGAGCTCGGCTCCGCGGCTTACTGCATCCTGCAAGTGCGAGTCGAAGGGCATAAGGCCGGGCGTGCGGAAAATAAGGTCAAAATCAAGATGTTCAAGATAATCATCGCCGAGGCAGAACTTCGCACCGAGCTTTGAAAGCACCTCATATTCCTCACCGAGCTGCTCGGCGCTTCGCTTATCGCAGGCGGTCACGTCGCAGCCGGAAGCCAACAGTTTTTTTATAAGCGGAGTGTTGCTCACTCCGATGCCGATAACGCATATGCGTTTATACTTTATCTTTTCAATATATTCATTTAGGGTCATGTTTTAAAACCTCCCGTTAACTTATATATTATACGGCCTTGATCGGTCAAAGACAAGAAATTTCTATTGACTTGGGCGCTTATAATGGTTAAAATATTTAGCTGAGTGAGCCGAACGACCGCGGGTGCATTCCGAAAGGAAGTACATGAGGAAAGTCCGGGCTCCATAGGGCAAGGATAGCGGGTAACGCCCGCCAGGGGTGACCCTCGGACAAGTGCAACAGAAATATACCGCCGAGAGATCGGTAAGGGTGGAAAAGTGAGGTAAGAGCTCACTCGTCGCATGGAGACATGTTGACGCTGTAAACTCTATCCGGAGCAACGCCGTGGGAGGACATGCGATCGGCCCGATCGTCCTCAGGAGGCGGCTTGAGCCTGCCGGCAACGGCAGGATTAGATAGATGGTCGTTTAAGACAGAACCCGGCTTACAGACTCGCTCATTTATATAAGAAAAACCGCCGTGTCAGGCGGTTTTTCTTTATTCCCATTTTGCCCATACATCCGGAGAGTAGCCGGCGGTCGCCTGCTTCCCGTTACGTACGATGGGCGTTTTTATGAGCCACGGGCATTCAAAAAGCTTTTCGAGCTTTGCGTCATTTGATGCGAGATACTGAACGAGCGGATAGTCAGCGTCGTCCTTATTTATCATGGCGTCAAGCCCGACGGCGTTTTTGACCGAATTCAGCTCTCCTCTGCTCATGCCGAATTTCATTATATCTACGAATTGATATTTGATCCGGCGTTCTTTAAAATAGCGCTCGGCTTTTTTTGTGTCAAAGCATTTGCTTTTACCGAAAATCTGAATGTTCACAGCGCTTTCTCCATGATCCTGAGAATATTGTTGCGGAAAATATCCCGGGCAAGCTGCTCGGTGTAATTATGCTTGAGGAGCGTTTCGTATATTCTGCCGAGATCCTGCACTCCGCGTATGCCCTTGGGCGGCTGTTCTATGCCGTCAAGGTCACAGCCGAGAAACACGGCTCTTTCACCGCCGAGTGACATAAAATGCTCGATATGTGCGAAAACGGCGTCAATATCGCGCCCGAGGCCGAGAAAATCGGGGTATAAATTTATGCCCGCACCGCCGCCCTGCTTAACGAGCGCCGTAAACTGCTCGTCGGTGAGATTGCGCGGTACATTGCACAGCGCTTTTGCATCGGAGTGACCTGCTATAACGGGGCGGGAGCTTATCTCGAGCGTATCCCAAAAGCCTGCCTCGGATATATGTGACATATCGAGCATTATGCCGAGCTTCTGCGCGTGTGCGGCAAAGCGCCTTCCCTGCTCGCTGAGTCCTGCTCCGCCGTCCATAGCGGCGCCGCACAGGCTGTTATCGTGGTTCCATGTCATGTGTACGATACGCACGCCCTGCCGGAAGGCCGTATCAATATCGGCTATCTGCTCCGCGCCCTCTATGGAGAGCAAAGCCGCTATCCTGCCTTCCCTTTCGGCAGATACGATATCTTCGAAATTCAGACACAGCTTGATTATGTCTGAATTTTTATTTATCTGCTCGTGAAAATACGCGATCGAGGCATCTGCGAATTTTACCGGTTCGGGATCGTCAACGGCACAGACAGCAAATACCTGAGCGGCCGGAGAATACACCGACAGGCGCTCAAGGTCAAGGTGCATTGAATTTCTTCTCAGTGCCTCGCCGTGCTCATGCGCATGAGTTGCCGTGTCGCAATGGCAGTCAAAAAGCGGTATACTCATCATACTTCGGAAATGAGCGGCAGTATCATGGGACTGCGCTTTGTCGTTTTATACAGATATCCCGAAACATTGCTCTTGATGCGGCTTTTTATTGCAGACCAATCCTTGACTCCGTTATCCTCGCAGGCTGCAAGTGTTTCCTTTGTTACGCGCTTGAGCTCCTCGAGCATACCTTCGGCTTCCTTAACATAGACAAAGCCGCGCGTGAGTATCTCGGGCTCTGATAAAAGCGCATTGTCCCAGGACGAGAGCGTAACAACGATGACGACCATTCCGTCCTCTGCCAGCCTGTGTCTGTCGCGCATTACGACGCTGCCGACATCGCCAACGCCCATGCCGTCAACCATTACGGCACCGGACTGCACAGCACCGTTGAGCTTGATACTCTTCTTTGAAATTTCGATGACCTTTCCGTTTTCGGCGATTACTACATTTTTTGGATCTACGCCCATAAGTCTGCCGAGCTCGGCGTGCTTTACAAGCATACGGTACTCGCCGTGGACCGGGATAAAGTACTTAGGGCGCACGAGGGCGAGCATCATCTTCTGCTCCTCCTGCGATGCGTGGCCGGAGACGTGCAGCGCGGTGTTTCGGTCGTAGATGACCTCGGCTCCCTTGTGGAAGAGCTCGTCAATGACCTTGCTTATCATATTTTCGTTTCCCGGTATGGCCGAGGCGGATATAATTACCCTGTCTCCGGGGCGGATGTTTATCTGCCTGTGCTCGGAAAATGCCATACGGTATAAAGCGGACATGGTTTCGCCCTGGGAGCCCGTTGATATGATAACGACCTTTTCCTTGGGCAGCTTATTTATCTGCGCAAGATCAACGAGAACATTGTCCGGCGCGTTAAGGTAGCCCAGAACGGTTGCAACGCGCAGTATATTCTCCATGCTGCGGCCGGTTATTGCCACCTTGCGCTTATATTTTGCCGCAACGTCGATTATCTGCTGTAATCTGTGGACATTTGAAGCAAAGGTCGTGATGATTATACGCTGGTCGCAGTTTTTGAACAGCATGTCAAAGGTCTCTCCCACCTTACGCTCGGAGGCGGACAGGCCGGGCTTTTCAACGTTCGTCGAGTCGCTCATCAGAGCGAGCACGCCCTCGTTTCCGAGCTGACCGAAGCGCGGCAGATCAATGACCTTGCCCTGTACGGGCGTAAGGTCGATCTTGAAATCGCCGGTGTGCACGATCGTTCCGATAGGCGTTTTTACGGAAAGCGCAACGGCGTCGGCAATACTGTGGTTTACTGCAATAAACTCAACGCTGAAGCAGCCGAGTCGGAAGATATCTCCGGCCTTCTTTGTGAATATCTGCGTATTGTACAGCAGGTCATGCTCCTCAAGCTTGAGCTCTATAAGCGCCGCCGTGAGCGGCGTTGCGTATATGGGGACGTTCAGCTCACGTATAACGTACGGAACCGCACCGATGTGGTCCTCGTGCCCGTGAGTGATGATAATGCCTCTGACCTTCTCGGCGTTTGCCTTGAGATAGGAAATGTCGGGAATGACGATGTCAATGCCGTACATATCCTCATCCGGGAAACCAAGGCCACAGTCGATAACGATTATATCCGTGCCAAATTCGATGGCTGTCATATTCTTGCCGATCTCACCGAGACCGCCGAGAGGAATGATCTTTAATTTGTGAGTCATATATTAACCTCCAATGTGAGTGATTATTTCCGAAAACGCAAAGTAAAGGGACTCTTGCGGCAGCTGCCCCGATACGCAGCCTGTCGCTAAGCTCTCCCCCTCCGATATCCGGTATGTATATTTTCTGTGCAAGAGCGTAGAAAATATAAGAAACGTGCCACTTCCCCGCCCCTGCGGGGCAAGCGGAAATGATACACAAGAAACTTCATGCATCGGCATTTGCGCGTTTCGTGGTGCATCATTCCTGCATGAAGTTTTATGCTTTAAAGGGATTATAACCCGTTTATCACATTTCAATTCGTCCCTCAAGGGCACGAAGAAGCGTGGCATCATCGGCAAATTCAAGATTTGAGCCGACGGGGATGCCGTATGCAAGACGTGTTACTTTGATCTCAAAGGGCTTTAAAAGACGTGAAATGTACATGGCCGTAGCCTCGCCCTCGGTGTCTGGGTTTGTGGCCATGATGATCTCTTTTATTTCGCTGCCGTCGGCGGCAACGCGGCGGATAAGCTCGCTTATGCGTATATCGTCGGGGCCGACATGGCTTATTGGCGAAAGCACGCCGTGCAGGACGTGGTACACGCCATTGTATTCATGGCTGCGCTCAATTGACAGAACATCGCGCGGCTCGGATACTACGCAGACTATGCTCTTATCACGCTTTGTGCTTGCACATACCGAGCAGATCTCTCCCTCGGTGAGGTTCTGGCATATCTTGCAGCAGCAGACATTCTTCCTCGCTTCAAGGATGGCGTTTGCAAAGCTCTCTCCCTCGCCCTCCGGCAGAGCGAGAACGTGGAATGCAAGGCGCTGGGCGCTTTTGCGGCCTATGCCGGGAAGAGATGCGAATTTGTCTATAAGATTTTCGAGTGAAGCAGGGAAAAATGGCATTTGAGGTATCTCCTAAGCGTTTCTGATGGCGTCTATCTGCGCTTTCCTGTCGGTCTTTCCGAAAACGGCGCTTCCCGCGACGAGAACCGTGGCTCCCGCGTCCTTTACGAGCTTTGCCGTAACGGGATCGATGCCGCCGTCGACCTCAAGCTCACAGTCAAGACCGCGCCTGTCTATCTCCTGCCTGAGCTCTGATATCTTAGGGAGCTGATCGTGCATAAAGCTCTGGCCGCCGAAGCCGGGCTCGACCGTCATGACGAGCACCATATCGAGACTGTCGATGAACGGATACAGGACGCTTGCAGTGGTTCTCGGCTTTACGGACAACCCCGCTTTTTTGCCGTTTTCCTTAACTATGTCAATGGCTTCGTATATGTTCTGGTATGAATCTGCCTCGACGTGGAACATGACAAGATCGGCTCCGGCATCGCAGAAGGCCTTTGCGTATCTGACAGGCTTATCTATCATAAGATGAACGTCGAGGAACATGTCCGTCATTTTGCGCACAGACTTCAGAACAGGGATACCGATAGATATATTGGGCACAAAAAATCCGTCCATAACGTCAAAATGAACATATTCCGCACCGGCGGAGCGTATATCCTCGATCTCATCACCGAGCTTTGTAAAATCGGCGGAGAGGATCGACGGAGCTATCTTTACCATATCCATAACCTCGGAAGCCTTTTCGGCATAAAATATTGCAGCGGTAAAGTGCGCACGGCCGCTTTCGTATAGGGGGCGCCGCTACTGCACGCCCCCACATGCGCACAATCTAATATATTATACAACATCATTATAGGAATTACAAATAAAAAATGCAAAAAGCAGAAGGAAAACGTTCATTTCCTTCTGCTTTTGATCTTTATTTATGCTTCAGGCAGCTTGCATACGTCGATCCACTCCAGCGCGTTTGAGTATTTATACAGCTCGTCAAGATTAAGCTCTATGGCGCTGCTTGCGCTGCCGACGGCCGGAAAAACGGTCTCGAAACGCTTGAGACTTTCGTCGAGATACACGTCTATGCCCTCATTTATGCCAAACGGGCAAACGCCGCCGACGGGATGACCGACAAGCTCGAGAACCTCGTCAGGAGACGGCATCTTGGCCTTCATGTGGAACTTTTCCTTGAATTTATGATTATCTATCCTTGCATCACCGGCCGCGAGGATCAGGATGCAGCTGTCGTCTTTCTTGAAGGACAGCGTTTTTGCTATTCTTGCTCCCTCGACACCGAGCGCAAGTGCGGCAAGCTCGACTGTTGCGCTGGAAACGTCAAATTCGCGCACGCGATCTTCCATGCCGAACTGTCTGAAATATGCTCTGCCTTTTTCTATGGACATGTCTGTTTCACCTTATTTAAGAATTATTTTGTTGAAGCTTTTCTTGCCTCGCTTGAGAACGACACCGGCCTTGAGCGCTTCTGCGCCGAAGGTTTTGGCTATGTCGCTTATCTTTTCGTCGCCGGCAGAGACACCTCCCTGCTGTATGTTGCGCCGCGCTTCCGATTTAGAGGCACACAGGCCGCTGAGCACAAGCGCCGTCATGATATCGAGAGCGCCGTCCGTAAGATCGCTTTCAGCTATCTCGGTGGTCGGCATGTCGCCGAGTCCTGCCCCGCCGAACAATGCCTTTGCGGAGGTCTCGGCCTTCTTCGCCTCTTCCTCACCGTGAACGAGAGCCGTGAGCTCATATGCAAGAATCTCTTTTGCCTTGTTCAGCTGAGAGCCCTCCCAGCCGTCCATCTCGTCTATCTGCTCAAGCGGCAGGAAGGTCAGCATGCGCAGGCATTTGAGAACGTCTGCATCATCTACATTGCGCCAGTACTGATAGAAATCGTAGGGGGAGGTCTTGTTGGGGTCGAGCCACACGGCGCCCGCGGCAGTCTTGCCCATCTTCTTTCCCTCGGAATTGAGAAGCAGGGTTATGGTCATCGCGTGCGCGTCCTTGCCGAGCTTGCGGCGTATGAGCTCCGTGCCGCCGAGCATATTCGACCACTGGTCGTTGCCGCCAAACTGCATATTGCAGCCGTAGTGCTGGAACATGTAATAGAAGTCGTAGCTCTGCATGATCATGTAGTTGAACTCAAGGAAGCTCAGGCCCTTTTCCATACGCTGCTTGTAGCACTCGGCGCGCAGCATGTTGTTGACCGAGAAGCATGCGCCGACCTCACGCAGAAGCTCGATGTAATTGAGCGGCTTGAGCCATTCGGAGTTGCGCAGCATGATAGCCTTGCCGTCGGAGAAATCAATGAACTTTTCCATCTGTCTTTTGAAGCACTCGGCATTGTGCGCTATGGTCTCCTCGGTGAGCATCTGACGCATATCGGTTCTGCCGGAGGGGTCGCCGATGAGCGTTGTTCCGTCACCGATAAGGGCGATGGGGCGGTTTCCGGCCATCTGCAGGCGCTTCATAAGGCACAGGGCCATGAAGTGACCGACATGCAGAGAGTCTGCGGTGCAGTCAAAGCCGATATAGAATGTGGCCTTGCCGTTATTTATCATTTCCTTTATCTGATCCTCATTGGTCACCTGAGCGATAAGCCCTCTTGCGACCAGTTCTTCATAAATGCCCATTATTTTTTCTCCTTTTTTATTATATCTTCGGCCGTTTCGGCCATAAATGCTATTATCTCACTGCAATTTATATTGCCCTTGAGGTCTGCGCAGCGTACATATGCGTATTTTTCCCGCGCAATATCTGTGCACTGCTTTGCAATGGCTGCTATTTTGTCCTTCGCCTCAGCATCCTGCCCGTCGTAAAAAGGGAACACAAGTCCCTCTGCCATGATCGCTCCGGAGATCGCGCCGCACAGCTCGCCGCTTCTTGCACCGCCGCCAAAGCCTGCCGACAGTGCCAGCGCCGTTTTTTCGTCCATTCCGGTATACTCGCAGCAGGCCGCAAACACCGACTGTGCACAGTTAAAGCCGTTTTTGTGATAGCTTAACGCTTTTTGACCGATATTCATAATAGCTTCCCTCCTGTAAAAAAGCCCCCTGTCCTAAGACAGAGGGCGTTAAAAACGCGGTACCACCTCTATACGCTCTCTCCTTGCGGAAAAAGCCTCGGTGAGTTCGTGACTCATACGCTGTATCGGGCGCACCCGTCATCGCCTACTGATTTTTCGGCGAGCCGCTCCGAGCCGTATTCATTCATTTCCGCTCTCCCCTTTTCAGCGCCCAGGGTCTCTCTGTACAGCAAAAAATGAATTACTTCCGCTCTTCATCGCGTTATCGAAGCAGATTATACTAAACTATTTGTCTCTTGTCAACTTATATTTATCCGCAGCTACAAGCTGTTCCTCGGCTCCTGCGAGCGTAGTTTCGGTCACAACGTCGCCGCCGTGCAGCCTTGCAAGCTCCATACGCCGGCCCTGACGGTCAAGCTCTTTCACTACGGTAAAGGTCTTTCCGCCGCGTTCGGCCTTTTCAATCTTATCGTGACTGTCGGCCAGCGCAGCTATCTGCGGCAGATGGGTTATGCATAATACCTGTTTGCCGCACGAAAGATCGCTCATTTTTTCGCCCACACGCTGCGCAGCAATGCCGGATACGCCCGTGTCTATCTCATCGAACACCATGGTTCCGATCGGGTCATTATCGGAAAAAGCGGTCTTCATTGCAAGCATAATGCGGCTCAGCTCACCGCCTGAGGCTATCTTCGATATGCGCCCGAGCTCCATACCGGCGTTTGCGGATATGAGAAAGCGAACACTGTCAGCACCGGTACGGTCAAAGCCGAGCTCACTTTCAAGAGGCTCGACAGAGACCTTAAAGCGAACGGACGGCATACTGAGATCTTTCAGCTCTTTGCAAATGCGCTCTTCGAGCTTTTTTGCGGCAGCCATGCGGCATTTCGTGAGCTCCCCTGCTTTTTTCAGGCAGTTGGCTTTATGCTCTGCAAGCTTCTTTTCAAGCTTTTTGAGCATATCATCGGAATATTCGAGCATAGACAGCTCCTTTTTGCTGTCGTCGAGGAGCTTCAGCATTCCTTCCTCGTCGCTGCCGTATTTTCTGCCAAGGCGCTTTATGAGCGCCAGGCGCGTTTCGATGCGGTCATATTCGTCGGGCGAAAATTCAAGAGCATCACGAAAATCGCGTATGCGCTCGGCAGCGTCGTATATTAGTGCGGATGCACTGTTTATAATATCCGCCGTCTCGCGCAGCTCGTCGGATATTGATGCGGCGCGGGTCATGAGTGCGGACGATTCGTCAATGAGAGAAGCTGCATTTTCATCGCGGGCGTAGAGCGCGCCGTAAGCCCCGTCGAGAGCCTCGGTGAGCTTTTCGGAGTTTCGCAGCAGATCCCGCCGTGCAGCCAGCTCATCTTCCTCGCCAATTTTAAGCTGCGCGTTTTCAAGCTCCTCGATCTTATATCTCAGGCTGTCTGCAAGGCGTTCCTTTTCGGCTTCGTCCATCGACAGCCTGTCCATCTCGCGCTTGCAGGCAATATATTCCCCATATGCCTTCTTAAACTCCGACAGCTCTGTATCGGTTTTTCCAAAGCCGTCGAGATATGCGAGGTGCGAGGCCTCATCCATGAGCTGGCGGCCGTCGTTCTGCCCGTGGATATCGAGCAGCAGTGAGCCGAGCTGTTTGAGCTGCGATACGGTTACGGGGTTTCCGCAAACGCGGCAGTTATTTTTCCCGTCGGCCGATATCCTGCGGCGTACTATTATCTCATCCTCGGGCTCAAAATCGTTTTCCTCAAACCAGCTTTCCGCGGCATCGGACTCAAAAACAGCGGATACGACGCCGTATTCAGCGCCGCTGCGTACAAGCTCACGGCTCGTGCGTGCACCGAGCACGGCGGAAAGCGAATCGACAATGATCGACTTGCCCGCGCCGGTTTCTCCCGTCAGCACGGTAAGGCCGCTGCCGAATTCTATATCCGCTTTTTCAATTACAGCAATATTTTCAATATGCAGCTGTGTAAGCATGGGTGACCCCTTTATCAGAACATTTCATCTATTTCGTGGCAGAGTTCCTCCGCCGCTTTGTTATCCTTCATTGCAAGAAATGCCGTATCGTCGCCGGCAAGGGTTCCGACGAGCGTATCGATATGCATCGAATCAAGCGTCGAGCAAGCTGCCGACGCAAGGCCGGGCAAGGTTTTTATAACGATGATATTCTGCGCAACGGCATAAGACGTAACACCCTCGCGGAATATCTTGCGCAGGCGCATTACCCTGTCGTTATTACGGGATTTGCCGCTGACGACATAGTGGTATCTGCCGCTGCTGCCAAGTTCCTTGACCAGATGTAGCTGCTTTATATCTCTTGAAAGCGTCGCCTGAGTGCTGGAGATACCGTGCTCGGCGAGTGCCTGAATAAGCTGTGCCTGAGTTTCTATCTCCTGCTCGGAGATTATTTTAAGAATAACGCTTTGTCTTGAATCCTTCAACTGAGTGTCCCCTTTCAGTCAACTCTGTATTGCAGCTTATCGAATGTCGTATCGTAAAAGCTGCGCTCGCCGAGATATATGAGGTTTGCCGTCTTTGCTGAGCGGCTCACGATAACTATATCCTCGTTTGCAAGCTCGAAGCCGTCTGTCCCGTCAACGGACACATAGGCCCGCCTGTCATGAAGTTTTTCGGCTTTTACGCTTATTTTATGATCTGATGACAGCACAAAGCTCCTCGCGCCGATATAGTGCGCACATATTGGCGACACTATGAGATTGCTGGCCTCCGGCTCGACTATCGGGCCGCCTGCGGACATTGAGTAGCCCGTAGAGCCCGTTGGCGTCGATATTATGATGCCATCGCCGGAAAAGCTCATGATACGTTCGCTGTCGCACCACGCGGTGAGCTTAATGCAGTCGCCCATACCGTGGATCACGGCATCGTTAAGGCCGATGTCGGCATAGATGACCTCCCCATCGCGGATAAGCTCAAGGTCTATCATCATTCTGAAGCTCGAAGAATAGTTTCCGTTTGCGGCATCGAGTATGAGCTCCATATCTTCGGGCTCAAGTGAGGCCATAAAGCCCTTCGTACCGAGATTTATGCCGAGCATCGGTATCTCGGTGTGATTGAGATATCTTGCCGTGTGCAGAATCGTCCCGTCACCGCCGATAACTATGAACAGATCGGCACGGTCGGCGACGGCGCTCCACGCAGTGATCTCCACATCTGCGGGGATCACAGTCGTATCGTGCGCGCCGAACACCGGACACACTGCGGTTTTATAGCCGCTATTGTGCAGCATTTCTCTTGCTCTCTTTGTAAGTTCAAGGCCGCTGTCCCTATAGGGATTAGGGCACAAAACAATCAGTTTAGCCATTTCGACCTCACAGTTTTTCGTGCGAGGCATCAACGACAGCCTGCGCATCTATGATTGGTGCATCAAATTTGCCTTTTTTCATGAAGCACAGATACTCTCTGTTGCCTTCCGGCCCCTTTATGGGCGAATAGTCAAGTCCCATGACCGTCATGCCGACGGATGGTGCAAAATCTAGTATACCGTCAATTACGGCGAGATGGACGTTTTTGTCGCGCACGACGCCTTTTTTGCCGACCTCTTCCCTGCCTGCCTCAAACTGCGGCTTTATAAGGCATATGAGCTCACCGCCGTCGCGCAGAAGCGGGCACACAGCCGGAAGGACGAGCTTTACGGATATAAACGAAAGATCCATTACAGCAATATCTATAGGCTCCGGTATCTGTGCGGAGCTTATGTATCTTATATTTGTGCGCTCCATATTAATGACACGCTCATTCTGCCTGAGGCTCCACGCAAGCTGGCCATAGCCGACATCGACCGAATATACCTTTCCGGCACCGTTTTTCAGCAGAACGTCGGTGAAACCGCCGGTTGACGCACCGCAGTCGATACACACCTTTCCTGTCGGATCGACAGGAAAGGCCTTCAACGCCTTCTCAAGCTTAAAGCCGCCGCGGCTGACATACGGAAGCGCAGCACCTTTTACCTCAATGCTGACATCCGGTGATACCTGCATCCCCGGCTTGTCGGCACGCTGCCCATCAACAAAGACAAGGCCGCTCATTATGGTTGTTTTCGCCCTCTCCCTGCTCTCCGTCAGGCCGAGGTCGAAAACGAGCTGATCAAGTCTGACTTTTTTCATGCTTCACCCCTGACCAGCTTTTCGGCTGCCTCTGCAAGGCTCTGCGCATCAAGGCCGCAGTGAGCCATAAGCTCGGGAACCGTGCCCTGAACGACTATGCCGCTGCCGAGATTCGGCGTATACGCCGCGTTTATCTTAACGCCGCTGCGCTCTGCGTGGGCGAGTATATCGCCAGCGATGCAGCCGCTTTCGCACACCTGCTCACTCATTAGGAAGCGTCCTGTTCTGCGCATTGAATCGACAATATCTCCGAAAAAGGAACAGTCGAGCCGCGAAAGCTTAAAAACATCGGCGTGTATTCCCTTATCCTCAAGAGCGTCGGCCATGTCGAGGGCCGTATTTATATCGGTGCCGTAGGCTGCAACGGTTATATCGTTTCCGCGGCGAAGCCTGACGCAGCCGTCCGGCATGCAGTCTGTATATCTGCCCTCGCCGCCGCGCGGGTAACGTATCGCAACGGGGCCGGACATGCGGTTTACCGCCTCATCGAGCATTGCCTCAAGCTCGGAAAAGCTCGCCGGACACAGCAGCTGCATATGCGGAACGGAGCGCAGATAGCTCACATCAAACGCACCATGATGCGTCTCGCCGTCACTGCCGACAAGTCCTGCTCTGTCAACGCAGAACACGACGTGCAGATCCTGAAGCGAAACATCGTGTATGAGCATATCATATGCGCGCTGGAGAAAGCCCGAGTATATTGCCACAACAGGCGTAAGTCCCTGCTTTGCCATACCGGCGGCCATGGCGACGGCGTGCTCCTCGGCGATGCCGACATCAAAGAATCTGTTCGGGAAGCGATCGGCAAAGCCGCTAAGCCCCGTTCCGACCGACATGGCGGCCGTAATGGCGACGATATCGTGATTTATCTCAGCAAGCTGCGTGAGCTTTTTCCCGAAAACGGACGAAAAGCAGGGCTTCGAGGGCGGCATCTCGCCGGTCAGAGGGTCAAATTTTCCAACGCCGTGATACTTGTCGGGGTGCTCCTCGGCATATTTGCAGCCCTTGCCCTTTTTGCTTATAACATGCACGAGCACAGGCTTATTCATTTCCTTTGCCCAGCGAATGACCGTTTCAAGCTGATCGACATCGTGTCCGTCAACGGGGCCGAGATAATAAATGCCCATGGAATCAAACATATTCGACGGTAATATGGACTTTTTAAGCGCCTCCTTGGCCTTGTGGCTCATGTTGTACAGCCCGTCAACACTGCCGACAGTCTGCTTGTACCAGCGTTTGAAGTTTATATAGCCCGGCTTAACACGCTCTTTTGACAACAGCTTTGCCATTCCGCCGACATTGCCGTTTATGCTCATGCCGTTATCGTTGAGAATAATGACGATAGGCTCGTTGCTGCCTCCGACGTTGGCAAGCCCCTCGTATGCAAGACCGCCTGTCAGCGCACCGTCGCCGATAACGGCGCATACGCTGTATTTTTCTCCCTTTATCGTCCTCGCTCTTGCCATCCCGTAGGCTACGGAGACGGAGTTTGAAGCGTGACCGGCTATGAATGCGTCGTCGTCGGCCTCGTAGGGCTTGGGAAAGCCCGACAGTCCACCGTAGCAGCGCAGCGTGCCGAAGGCGTCGCGCCGGCCGGTTATTATCTTGTGCGCATAGCTCTGATGGCCGACGTCGAAAACGATCCTGTCAACGGCGCTGTCATAAACTCTGTGCAGCGCGACTGTGAGCTCGACTGTCCCGAGATTTGACGCAAGATGACCGCCGGTCTTTGAAACGTTTCCGATTATAAACTCTCTGAGCTCGCTGCAAAGCTGCGGAAGCTCGCTCTTATCGAGACGTTTTATATCGTTGGATGAATTTACTCTATTTAAAATATTCAAAATAAGGCCTCAAAATCAATTAAATATTCGCAAAACTCGCTATTTTAGCTATTGTACATTATATAATAACAAACCGCGGAGAATTTTACAATAGACATTCACCGCGGTTTTACGAATTATTCAATTCAATTTTTTCTCGTTACCATGGAATCGGCAAGATCACAGAGGAATTCCGTGTCATCAAACGCAGCTTTAAGTACGTTCTTGGCCTGTTCGGTTAGTTTTCCTATCATTTTCATGCATTTATCCTCGCCGAGCAGAGCCATGTATGTATTTTTATGCTCCTGCGCATCCGAGCCGACGGGCTTACCGAGCTCCTCACTGGTGCTTATGACGTCGAGAATATCGTCGCGTATCTGGAATGCGGCGCCGATGGCGGCACCGTACTGCGCGGCGGCCTCGAGCATGGCCTCGCTTCCTCCTGCCGCCGCAACACCCATGCGGCAGGCCGCTGTGAGCAGCGCTCCCGTCTTACGCGAGTTTATGTCGTTGAGCTCGTCCTCGGAGAGCATCTTACTCTCGCCTATCATGTCAAGATACTGCCCCGCACACATTCCGTCACTGCCGACAGCTTCGGCAAGTATCTCCGCGCAGTTTGCCCTTGCCTCTGCCGGAAGCGGGCTGCGCAGTATCGTGCCGAAGGCTTCCGCCTGGAGTGCATCTCCGGCAAGAGTCGCGGTGCATTCGCCGTAAACGACATGGTTTGTCGGTTTACCGCGGCGGAGATCGTCGTTATCCATGCACGGGAGATCGTCATGGATAAGACTGTATGTATGCAGCATTTCGATCGCACAGGCAACCGGCAGCGCCTTTTCGATATCACCGCCGGAAATGCGGCAGAATTCCAGCACAAGCATCGGGCGGATGCGTTTTCCGCCGGCCGTAAGGCTATAGTGCATAGATTCAAGCAGCCCGTCATAGCTGAGGCCGGACGGAGTAAAATACTCCGCAAGCTGCGCATCAACAAGGTTTTTATATTCTTTTGCAGTCATATCATTCACCAAACGGGAGCTCTTCCGGCTCACCGTCCTGACCTTTTCTGAGCTTTACGACCTTTTGCTCAGCCTCGTTAAGCAGAGTTTCGCAATTGGATATGAGCGCCGTGCCTTCTTCGAATAGCTTGAGCGATTCGCTCAGCGGAGCGTCGCCGCGCTCAAGAAGCTTTACTATCTCGTCAAGCCGCTTTACCGATTCCTCAAAGCTCATTTTTTCCTTAGCCATGGTTCTTTGCCTCACTTTCATCTACAGTGCATCTTATAAGGCCGTCGCTGACGCCGAGGCTTAATTTGTCGCCCTTTTTCACGTCACCGACGCTTTTTATAAGCTCGCCGCTTTCATTTGACGCAATCGCATATCCCCTGCCAAGCACTTTTAAGGGGCTCATCGCATCAAGTGCCGACGCAAGAGCAACAAATTTATGCCTGTTTGCTGCGTTGGTCTTTTCCGCTGCGGCTATAAGCTTTCCGCGTACATAGTCAAGATCCGTGCGCTTTGCATCGACATAGGCCGTGGGATCACGCAGAACGCGGCGGCTCCTGATATCTTCAAGTCGCGTGCTCATGCGGTTTAAGCTCTTCTGCATGGCCTGGGTCTGGCGAATATTCATGTTCATGAGCCACTCACGCATCTCGGCCTCGTCGGGAACGGCTATCTCCGCCGCATTTGACGGTGTGGATGCACGCACATCGGCGACATAGTCGGCTATCGTAACGTCCGGCTCATGGCCGACGGCGGAGATGACCGGAAGCTCGGATTCGTATATTGCTCTTGCAACGCGCTCGTCGTTAAAGGCCCACAGATCCTCGATGGATCCGCCTCCGCGGCCGGTTATTATGAGGTCAGCGACCTTGTGCCGGTTTGCATATCGTATCGCTCCGACTATCTCCGGCGGAGCCTCAACGCCCTGAACGCGAACGGGCAGCAAAACCACCTTCGTCATGCTCCAGCGTGTTCCGAGTATGCGTATCATATCGTGAACGGCAGCGCCCGCCGACGAGGTTATAATGGCGATCTTCTCCGGAAAAGGCGGCAAAGGCTTTTTGTGCGAAGGATCGAAGAGGCCTTCGGCTGCAAGCTTTTTCTTCAGCTGCTCGTAGGCGATCTGAAGGTCGCCCGTACCCTCGGGTATAAGATCTGTGCAGTAAAGCTGATAGGCACCGTCACGCGGAAAAACCGATACACGGCCAAAAGCAGTGACGCCCATTCCGCTTTCGGGACGAAAGCGCAGCCTGGACGCACTGCTTTTAAACATGACGCATCTGAGACTGCTTTCGGCATCCTTCAGCGTGAAGTAGTGATGCCCCGACGGATATATCTTGTAGTTTGACAATTCGCCGCGCACACACACCTTGTTAAGAGCCGGTTCGCCGTCTATCAGCGTTTTTATTATCTGGTTAAGCTCGGATACACTAAGGCATTCCTGATTCATCACACAGTCTCCGTCTCGGCCTCTGCCTCGATGTTTTCGGCTTCGGAGAACTCCCCGCGCATTATGCCGCCGAGAATGCCGTTTATAAACGAAACAGTCTCCGGTTCGTCATAGCCCTTTGCAAGCTCTACAGCCTCGTTTATCGCGGCGCTTGCCGGGATATCGTCCATATACATTATTTCGCTCACGGCGCAGCGGAGGATAGACATTGCCGTCTTGGACATTCTCTCCGGCTTCCATCCCTGAGCATATTTTTCGATCAGCTTATCTATCTGAATGCGATAATCGTAAGCCGTTGTGACAAGGCGGGAGATATACTCCTGCTGCTTCTTTTCCGGATATTCCGCAAACAGCTCGTTTTCTCCTGCAAGAGTCTCGTAATAGTCCTTATTGAAAAACTGCTCAAGCAGCTCTTCGATCGGCTTTTCGTTTGCGCTCACATAAAAACTGAGCTGCACCGCTATCTCTCTGGCGGTAGTTCTCTTCATCCTGCAATACCTCGCAACTTACTTTTCAAATGCCACGCCCGAAACGTGAACGTTTATCTCCGCTTTTTCGATGCCGGTGACAGCATGCACGAGCTCTGCGACCGAGTTCTGAACATCGCGCGCAACGTTTACGATATTGCAGCCGTAGCGGACGAGAATGATAACGTCGGCCTTGACCGTATCGTCTATGATCTGAACCGTTATGCCCTTGGACATGGTTTTTATGCCGATGAGCTCGGCGATCTCTCCGGTGGTCGTATTTGATATGGCGGCAACTCCGTCAACCTCTGTGACGGCCGTGCGCACCATAGCGGAAATAACTTCCTCGGATATATTTATGCTGCCGTTTTCGGCTTTGCAGCTAATGTAATTATCACTCATAATGTGCCTCCGTTGTGTCTGCACCGATGGTGCAAAAATCTTGTCATGGTATTTTACCACAAAGCAAAGCAAAAATAAAGAAAAAAGACGGGTTTTCCCCGTCTTTTTTTATGATGGCACTTCTATTACGTTGAGCTGGGCGGCGGTGTACGAGGTCTCGGAGGTCACGGTCTCGGTTATTCTTGCGACGGCGGCCTCGCTGAGCCCCTCCTGCGGTGCGGGTACGGCAACCGTTATACCGTCCTCGCTCATATAGACGACGCAGTCGGAAAAATCCTTTGCCAGCAGCTTGTTTTCAAGCTGGGACTCCTTCATGGAGTAGTTTGCCATTGCCGATATCGAGGTCATCGCCGAATCTATCGTCTCCTGCGAGGCCGTGTCTGAGTTTACCGCATCCTCAAGCATTTTTATCGCCTCATCGCGCGACACCTGACGGTTCAGCCGTGCCTCGGCAAAATAACCGCCGGAGCTGTTGGTATTTGCCGCTTCATAGGCCTCGTTTGCCGCCTGCATGGCCGCATCCTCGGCCTTTACCATTGCAGGGTCTGCCGTTCCCCATTTGCTGTTGTATGACCAGTTGAGATACACTGCCGCGCATACGAGCAGCAGTACCGCCGCAACGGTTGCGTTTCTTTTTAGATGCTTCATTTTACCCTCCTGTATTCGGCGCAGTTTTTATTACCTCAATGCTGTCGCTTGAAAAGCCCGTGAAGGCTTCTACGGCCTTAATGACCGACAGACGCACGGCAGCATTATCGGCTCCGTCGCAGACTATGACGGCTCCCGTGTCGGACAGCAGCGCAGCCGCACTGCCGACTCCGTCGCATTTTCCGAGTACTTCGGCAAGACGCTGCTCTTCGGTCCGTACACTGTCTCCGGCGTCTGTTCCGCCGGCAGGCAGGAGCATTATTATAAGCCCCAGCACAAGCGCAAGCAGCGGATATTTGAATTTGCCGAATCCGTTTTTAAGTTTATCCGTCATTTTATCCTACGCTCCAATCCTGATGCTCAGCGCTTATGCCGAGCTGCGTCATTATGAAGTCTGACAGATCATTTTTCTGCTGCTCACCTATATCGGCTTTTATGCTGACCTCATACGGATACCAATAGCCTTCGCTGCTCCACAATGCAGTGACGCTGACATCGGACAGTACTGCACCGAGCTTTTCTGCTTTGTCCAATATATATGCTTCGCACTCTTCCTCTATGACAGAGCGGTTCAGATTTTTGCTGTAGTCTTCGCCCTGACATATATACTGCTGTGCCTCAAGCCTATACTGGGCGAGTGCCTTTGAGTATGCGCCGGTATCGAGCCTGCCGAGCGGCGAGGCGACGGCGGCACACATGGCAAGAGCGCAGATAAGGCCGAGTGCCCTTCTGACTCTTCCCTCCGGTGTGAGCAGCATGGCGACAGAGCATACGATGCCTGTATATATGACCGCATGCAGCCACTGCCCGAAAAGCTCCGATATCATCCGCCCACCGCCTTTATGGATATTGCCGCGGATACGAACAGTATTATCGCACAGCAGCCTGCAAGACCGAGTATCATTCCGACAGCCGAGCCGATGCAGTCGGTCAGCAAGGACAGCTTTTTGCAGCCGAAAGCTCTGACGGCGGCTGCCGTGAGCTTGTATCCGATATAGTTTACCGCCATCACGGCAAACGGAGAAGCGCAGACGGCAAGCAGTGCGAGCATACCGAACACTCCGACGGTATTTCGCATGACCTCCGCTCCGGCGACGACGGTCGAGGCAGCGTCGGATATTATGCCGCCGACGACGGGCAGAGCCGCAGATATTGCTGTTTTGGCAAGCTTTGACGCAAGCGCGTCCCCGCCGGACGAGACAACAGAGCTTATGCCTATGTATATCGTAAAACAAAGCGCCGCAGAGACCATCATGAGGGAGCTCAGACGCTTCAAAAACGCGGCAATACCGCCGAGGCTTTTGTTTTCAAAGGAAGCCGATGCAATGCCGGTGGCAAGATATGCGCAGATAAGCGGCAGTATCACGCTGTGCGCGGCTGTTACGAATATGTCCATAAGCAGCACAGAGGCGGCGTATCTGACCGTTGCCGAGGACAGCGTGCCGCAGGCTGCGGAGGCTGCGCACATGGCAGGCAGCAGCGTTTTTGAAAATCCGGACAGCGCCTCAATGACCTCCACTCCGGATGAGATGAACGAGCGAACGTCTCCGGCGCTTATGACGGCGACGGCTGCACAGCCGCCGAGCAAAACATACTTCGGTGCATCGCCGCAGAACACCGTGAGCACGGCGCAGATAAGTGCGACGGCTATTATGCCGGAGCAGCGCTTTATAACGCCGCCTATGCCGCCGGATACGGCTTCGCTGAAAGCGCTGCCGATCCTGCCAAGGCACTCATCCGCAGGCCCGGTCGTATCGCCGATAAGATCATCGGCGTAGTCAGGCAGCGACTCGTGAAGCTGCTCATCACTATAAGGCTCGGCGCGGCAGGGGGTTATGAGAACAAGCGAAAATAAAAGGATAAATACAAGCTTTTTCATATCAGTCCGCCTATCGTCTCCAAGAGTGCATTCAAAAGAGGAAGCGCCGTAAACAGCGCGGCTGCAGAGCCCAAAAGCTCGACCGATGCGGCTATGCCGCTCTGGCCTGCGTCCCTGCACAGGCCGGAGGTCAGATTTACGATCATCGCAATGCCTGCGCATTTTATTATCGGTGCAAACAGCGCGGAGCTGAGACCTGTCTGCGATACTGCATAACGTACAAGCTCAAGTATGCTGCCGCAAAGCTGAATGGCTAAAAAGCATATTACTGCCGCTGCGGCTATGGCTGCCGCAAGGCCGATCTCCTGATTGCTCTTTTTTATGAGAAGTATGCAGAGCGCGGAGAGTACGGCGATCGCCGATGCTTTTATTACTATCTCCATCAGAGTGCAAAAAGCTCTTTTATGAGCGAAAACAGCTCGCTTATTTTCTGAACGACAACGATCAGTACGACGACCAGCGCAGCTATTGTCGTCATGAGTGCCTGCTCGTCCCTCCCCGAGCGAGACAGCAAAATATTGAGCACCGCCACCAATATTCCCACTGCCGCAATTTTGAATATGAGCTCAACTTCCATTTTTCCTCCAGTATTTCATATCAGCACTATGGCGATGATCAGTCCGGCCGATGCGCCGATGCCGACGTACATTCTTTTGTTTTCGGACAGCGTTTCGCGCAAAGCTTTCTGCTCTGCCGAAATATTATTTATGCAGCGGTCAAGCGCCGCACACTGCATGGCGGCATCATATCTTCCGAGACTGGCACCGAGTGCCTTTACCGCCGACAGTGAACGGTCAGGCAGGCTCTCAAGGCAGCTTCCTGCCTCGGATGACCATATGTCACAAAACGGCTTCTCACCGAGCTTTGAGAAGTTGTCGCTGAGTCTGCATATGAATTTACCGGCATCGCCGGAGACAGAGCCGGAGACAATACGCAGCGCCTCGTCAAGCGGCACGGCGCGCGAGCATATCTCGCTTTTCATGATCGTTAATGCCGATATCAGAGCGGTATAAGTTCTGTCCAGCCGTCCTAGGCTTAGGGCCTTCAAGATGCCAGCCGCGGTGCAGCCGGTAAGTATGAGCATTGCACCGATGAAATTCACGTCAGTTCCTCCATGCAATAGCTGCGCACACCGCCAATGTTTCCGATAACGAGTGCCGCCGTAAAAACTCTTTGCTCTATAAGCTTTCTGTATACCGCGCGGCTCTTCAGATCATCGACAGAAGCTGCATGAGCCGACGCTATAACGCGCACACCGCAGCCGACGGCCGAAGCTGCAGCTGCGCAGTCGCCGGACGACGATATCTCGTCCATAACGATAAGCTGCGGGTTCATGGTACGCAGCAGCATCATAACGGCCTCCGCTTTCGGAATATCCGACATGACATCGCATGACGGCCCTATATCAAACTGCGGCACTCCCCGATACATCGCGGCCAGCTCACACCGCTCGTCCGCGACCGAGACCCTTACACCGGCAGAGGACATTGACCTTATGCATTCGCGCAGAAGCGTTGTTTTTCCGCCGCCCGGCGGCGAGATGACAAGAACATTGTCACTTATACTGCACAGCGTTTTTGCAGCTTTGCCTCCGCAGCCGCGCAGCTCATGCGGTATCCGTATGCATACGGAGCTTATATCGCGCAGTCCGATCAGCCCGCTTCCGCTCACTATCCCCGTGCCGCATATGCCGAGACGCAGGCCGAAGCCGCAGCTTATGAAACCCTTGGCCATATCCTGCTGCACGGCATGTACGGATGCACGCGTTGCTTTTTCCAGGACGGAGGCGATATCGCCGCTTGTCACGGGAATGTCGGATATCGTCACTTCCCTGCCGCCCATAAGCGCTGCCGGGGCACGGCCTGTCCTGAGCCGAAACTCCTCGGCAGCTTTGAAATTTTCACCGAGAGCCGCCGCCGTTTTTGACGGCAGCAGTCTCACGGCCTCATCATACGCTTTTGGCATACTTATATAACAGGAATCAGCAGCAGTCTGTCGTCCGGCTCATTGTCAATTTCGTTTATGAGCTTGATCAGCTCGACATCCGAGCCGTATTTCTTTGCAAGGCTCCAGAGATCACCGTCCGAGCAGCGGCACATGTACAGCGCTGCGGACGTTTTTTCGCGCTCAAGCGCCGTTTCCTCAACTGCGCTTATCATAATAACGCTGCAAAAGCTGAGATATTGCAGCGTGACTGTGAGCGTTATATCGGCGCAGACACCGTCTCCCGCCGCGGATGCGCTGATGCATATCTTATTAACGATTATGTTATCCGGCTTTCGCTCATATGGCAGTTCAAGCTGCACTATGCCTCTTACGCGGCACGCTCTGAGCTCCCCCTCACGGTCCTTGTACGCAATATCCGCAGTTACCGGTATGCTTAGCTCTGACTCGTCCGCCTCAGGGCAGCCTGCAAAAGCATTTGAAAATATGATCTCGTCAGCGCCGTAATCGGAATTATATGACAGCCTTACGCCCGCACTCTGCACCTCTTCTCCGGCATCCGTAATGAAGCTGAGCTCCTTCTCGGTCAGGCAAAGCTGCTTTGTACACGAGTAGGCATCGCTAATGTAGCGCATACTTTGCTCCTGAAGGCATATTATCTGCACCGCAGCGCGTATATCCGCCGACAGTCTGTCGTCAAACGCTTCAAAATACTGCCCCGTTACCATTGCGCAGGCAGAAACTTCAACTTCCGTACAGCCGTCGGGCAGATTGAATATCTGCGAGAAGGGCAGCGAAAATTGTGCGCAGCGCGGAGTTCCCGACACAATATATACGGCTTCTATGTCTGCCGCACCCTTTACTATGAGCTTTGTGCCGACGGTCTCGCTACCGTCTATCCTAACGCTGCTGAAGGCTTTCAGGAAATCTCCTCCGCGAACAGTCTCAGGCGGCTCAAGCTCGTCTTCAATGCTTATTGTCTTCTCGGAAACGAGCGCGACGCTCTTGTATTTAAGTTCTTCTGTTTTGAAAAACAGCTTATCCGGTTTCTCGTCAGGCGGTTCGGTATGGCACACGTCCGCGTATTTGAAGCTGCACTGCTCCATGAAAACTGCACAGCTCAGAGATATTTTGCGCGGGTTTGCGGCCTTTGCGTCAACGCACAGTGAATTGATCTTTGTTACTGCTATGCTCGTACTGTCCGCTCCGGGTGCGTCAAGATGCACATTGAACGGAACGCTCGTTCCGACAGAGCGCACTCCCTCGCCGGTATCCGGAATATAGATAACGGTCACGTCTATCTCGCCGCTGACGTCAACCGCGTCCTGACTTACCGTCTTTTCACGCACCCTGCACTGGCAGCGGCAGCAGAGGATGCGCAGTATGTCCTCGAGCGTATCGGGAATTATAAGCTCGGCATCGCTGTGTGTCTCAGTTCCCGAGCGGCACAGCTTTTTAAATTCGCAGCCTTCCCTGCTTTTAAGTTCGATCTTCATGGCATTTCTCCTTAATTTTGCTTTTGTACATACTATGCCGCAGCAATTTATTTAATGACAGCGAATGAGCCAAACGCCCAGACAGATGAGCGACGCAGCAAGCATGAACCACCAGAACTGCGTGGGCAGAAAAAGAGAGAGAATTATTATAATACCCGAAACTATTGCAATTACAGCGAAAAGCGCACATGGACCCTTACGCAAAAAACCGCCCCCAGCACACGCATTTTATAAAGCGTATGCCGGAGGCGGATCAAATATTCTATTTACTTTCCCAGAACTTGTTTTTTGCCGCAAGCTCATAAAGCCGCGCATATGAGTTGTATCTGCTTTTTCTGATGCTCCCGTCGCAGACGGCAGCAGTCACAGCGCAGCCGGGCTCTTTTAAGTGGGCGCAGTCGGCAAAGCGGCATGATCCAATATACTGTTTAAAGTCGCGGAAATCGTACTGGAGCTCGCTTTTGTCAATGGTCTGCATCATTTCTATCTCAAACGAGGCAAAACCCGGAGTGTCGGCAATATAAGTTCCGTCCCCTGCATCAAACAGCTCGACGTGCCGCGTCGTATGCCGTCCCCTACCGAGCTTTTCGCTGACCTCACCGACCTGTAAGCTCAGTCCAGGGAGCATGGCGTTCAGTATGCTTGATTTTCCGACGCCGGAGTTGCCCGTGAAGGCGCATATCCTGCCGCACAGCGCAGCCTTAAGCTCTGCAATTCCGGCTCCCGTTTCTGCGCTGAGCCTGTAGGTCTCAAAGCCGGAAGATGAATAGATGTCATACAGCTCGTCGGCCGGGTCTATATCCGTCTTGTTTATGCAGACAATCAGCTCACATCCGGCTTCCTCTGTTATAACGGACACTCTGTCTATCAAAAACGGGTCAGTTACCGGATTTGTGTTTGCCGCTATGAATACAAGAGCGTCGATATTGGCAACGGCAGGTCGGATAAAGAAGTTTTTGCGCTCCATTATCGAGGTAACATAGCCTTTTTTACCGTCGGGATCAAAGCTGACCCTGTCGCCTACCATGGGCGACGTTCCGTCGAGACGGAATTTACCGCGCGCACGGCACTCGTAGATGTTGCTGCCGGATATCACATAGTAGAAGCCGCTGAGTGCTTTGATGATAGTTCCTTCCATCAGCCACCGCTTCCCGACGGGCCGGAGGATATCGTTATGGATATCTTTGTGTGCTCCTCGACCTGCGTGTTTGCCGCAATGTTCTGATCTATGACCGTGCCCGCGTCAAGCTCACTCTCGGCGCTCGTTATGGTCCCTATGCTCAGATTGCTGCTTTCTATTTTGCTGAGAGCAGCTTCCTTGGAGAGTCCCTTGAGCTGCGGCACCTTAGTCATGACGACCTGCGGGCCGGTGCTTATGATTATCTTGATCTCAGAGCCCTCTTCCGCGGCAGCGCCCGCGACCGGATCGGTGCTGATGACATAGCCCTTAGTAACACTGTCCGACGGAGCCTGCTCGAGAGTATAGCTGAAGCCCGCGTCCTGGATCATGCTTATGGCCTCTTCCCTCTCGCGGTTCACGATATCGGGAACCTTTAAAAGCCGTTTTTCCTCGTCAACCGTTTCCGCTGCGCAAACGAGCTCGACAACTATCTTGCTGCTTTTATCGCTTACGGTCTTGCTGCGTTCTGCCTCGGGGCTCTGCGAGAGGATGATGCCGTAATCATGCTCGAGATCGACCTTAAAGGTAACCTTGAAATCGTATATTTTTTTATAATCCTTGTCGTTTATGACATCCTCATAGTAGCGGCCGACGAAGTTATCGACCTTGACCTTCACCGGATCGGAAAACAGATCCTTGAGAAAATAGCCGTTTAAGAACACAAAGCCTATTATTACGAACAGCAAAACCGCCAGAATTCCTGAACTCAGTGCGATCCTTCGGCTGCTGCGGCTGCGCCGTGAACTGCGCCGCGGCTCCGCGCCGCTATCTATAAGTACGGCATCGGAGTCCTCGAGCACATGCGCCGTGAGGCTCTGCGTTTTGTACTGCTCAAGATCTCTCAAGAGCTCGCTCGCGGTCTGATATCGCTCGTTTATGTCGGAGTTCATTGCCTTGAGGCATATGCGCTCAAGCTCCTCCGGGATCTCGGGGACGATATTGCGCGGGCTGACGGGATCGGTATTCATGTGCTTAACGGCTACCTCGACATCGGACGCGCCGATATACGGCAGCTTTCCCGTGAGCATTTCGTACATGACTATACCGAGGGAGTATATATCGCTTCTCGCATCGGGAGCCTGTCCGCGCGCCTGCTCGGGGGCAATATAATGTACAGAGCCAACGGCTTCGCCGTTATTTTCCTCAATGTCATTTTCAAGCGATGCTATGCCGAAGTCGGCGACCTTTATCATGCCGTCCTTGAGAAGCATGATGTTCTGCGGCTTAATGTCGCGGTGAATTATGCCCTTGCTGTGCGCATGCTCAAGCGCCTTCGCTGTCTGAATGCTGAAATCAAGCACCTCGGACGGATCGAGAACGCTTTTTTTCTGCAAATACTGCTTCAGGGTTATGCCGTCAATAAGCTCCATGACGATATACTCGATATCGTCGTTGTGGCTGACGTCGTACACCGAGACTATGTTCGGGTGCGAGAGCATGGCAACGGCCTGCGATTCGGCACGGAAGCGGCGCCTGAGCTCGGTATTTGCCGCCGTATCGTCACGCATGATCTTTACGGCATCGTATCTGTTGAGTCTGTGGCACAGAGCCTTGTAAACATTCGCCATGCCGCCCGAGCCGATGAGTTCGATTATCTCATAGCGGTCGTCAAGGATCCTGCCTATATATTTATCAGTACTGTTTCCCATAGTAGCACCTTTTACATCAAGTCTTGATCAGCACAATAGAGACATTGTCTCTCGCTCCGCGCGCAAGCGCAAGCTCCATGAGCTTTGAGCAGACATCCTTCGGCAGGGCATTTTCACTGAAGTGATCGTGGATCTCCTTGTCGCTTACCATATTGCTCAGCCCGTCCGAGCACAAAAGGATACCGTCGCCCCTGTGCAGCTGGTATTCAAAATAATCAGGCACTGCCGAAGCGTCAACGCCCAGTGCGCGGGTGATGATATTTTTCTTGGGATGGTGCGCGGCCTCCTCCCTTGTTATCGCACCCATGGCGACAAGCTCCTCGACGTACGAGTGATCGCGGCTTATCTGCCTTATCTCGTTTTTTGAAAGATAATAGGCTCTGCTGTCACCGACGTTGACAAGGTAAGCCTTGCGGTGCGTTATTATGCCGCCCACAAGAGTGGTTCCCATGCCGTTGTAATTTGCGTCAAAGCGGGAGTATTCATATACAACACCGTTTGCATCGGCGCAGCTGTCGCGCAGGAGCTTTTCCTGACCGCCCATAAAAAGGCGCGGCGCTGCAAGGCCTTCATACACACGGCTCACAAACTCCTTGCTCGACAGACGGCTTGCAAGGTCACCGGCCTTGGCGCCTCCCATACCGTCGCAGATTACTGCGATCACGCATTTTCGTTTGTCGCAGTTTTCGATTATATAGCTGTCCTGGTTTTCGCTTCTGACCTTACCCTTGTCAGTTATGCCGAAACTTTTCATTATTTCTGATTGCCCTTCTGCATTTTTCTGCGGAGCTGTCCGCAGGAGGCTTCCACATCGCCGCCGAGCTTGCGGCGGACGGTGACGTTAACGCCGTTATCCTCCAGCACCTTCACAAAGGCCTTTATATGCCCCTGAGTCGAAGGCTGAAAGCGGCTCTCTTCAACGTGGTTCATCGGAATTAGGTTGACATGCGCTCCGACATACCTTGCACGCCTGGACAAAAGCTCGGCATGGTACTGCGTGTCGTTTACGCCGTCTATCATTATATACTCAAACGATATCCTGCGGCCGGTTTTTTCATAATAGCGGCGGCAGCACTCCATCAGCTCTTCAACGCCTCTGCCGTGGTTTGCGGGCATTATCTTCGAGCGCGTCTCGTCATCCGGAGCGTGCAGGGACACCGATAAGGTCAATTGTAAATTAAGCTCCGCCAGTTTGTCAAACTTTTCTGTTATACCGCAGGTAGAAAGAGATATGTGGCGCATACCGATATTCATTCCGTCCGGGTGGTTGACAAGTTCAAGGAATTTGACGACATTGTCAAAATTATCGAGCGGCTCGCCTATACCCATAAGGACGATATTTGATATCGGCTTTCCCGAATCAAGCTGCGAGAACATGACCTCCTCGAGTATTTCGTTCGGCTCGAGGCAGCGGACAAGTCCGCCGATTGTCGAAGCGCAGAACGCGCAGCCCTGACGGCAGCCGACCTGAGTTGACACGCATACGGTATTTCCGTGCTTATAACTCATGACCACCGTCTCGACTGCGTTGCCGTCGTACAGTTCCCAGAGGTATTTTATCGTGCCGTCAATCTTTGATACCTGCTTGCTGAGCAGCTTCGGCTCGTAAACGCAGTATTCCGTTTTCAGCTTTTCGCGCAGCGCTTTTGGGATATCGCTCATTTCGTCTATCGAGCCTATTCCCCTGCTGAGCCATTTAAATACCTGCTTTGCGCGGTATTTCGGCTCGCCGAGCTCCGTGAGCAGCTGCTCTATCTCGTCAGGGAGCATACTCCTAAGGTTTTTCATTTAATTCTCCTCAGCTTGCAGACAAAAAATCCGTCGGTTCCGTGAAGATCCGGCCAAAAAGTAAAATATCCTTTTTCGGCGCGCTCACCGTTCGGAAGCGTGAAGCTCTCGGCGGAAAATTCCGGGTGCAGGCTCAAAAATTCGTTGACGATGTCCTCGTTTTCCTCCATGAGCACAGTGCAGGTGGAGTATATCAAGACTCCGCCGGTCTTCAGATACTGCGAGAGATTTTCGAGTATCGACATCTGTATAGGCGGCAGGGCTGTGCAGTCCGTCTGCTTTTTATAACGTATCTCGGGCTTTTTTCTGATAACTCCGAGACCCGAGCACGGAACATCGGCAATTATAGCGTCATACGTCTTATCCGGAGTCTGCCTTGCATCGCGCTGAAAGGCGTTTATGATACCGATGCCGAGGCGCTCGGCTCCGTCCTTAATAAGGCGTATCTTCTTTTCGTGAATGTCGCAGGAATCAATGCACCCCTCGTTTTTCATGGCTATCGCAGCGGCAAAGCTCTTTCCGCCCGGGGCTGCGCAGGCGTCGAGCACCTGCATTCCGGGTCTTAGCCCAGCGGATAAAACGGCGCATTTTGCCGCAGGGTCCTGAACATAGAACAGGCCCTCAGAAAAGCCGTACATGGCGCTGACATTTCCGCTCACAGTTATGCAGTCGGGCAGCCACGGATGAAGGCCGCACCGCACACCGGAGGCGCAGAGGTGCTCCATCAGTCGGCTTGTCTGTATCTTCAGTGTGTTTACCTGCAAGCAGGTGTCCGGCGCGGTATTGTCTGCGGCGAAAAACGCTTCGGCTGCATCATATCCGCGGCGGGACATAATATACTCGGCAAGCCACAGCGGGTGGCTGTATTTTATCGAAAGATACTTCGCCGTGCCGGCACCGGGTATATCCGGCAGCGCCTGACTGTCGCCGCCGAGCTTTCTCAAAACGGCGTTACAGAAGCCTGAAGCCCTTGAATAGCCGAGCTTTTTGCAGAGAGCAACCGCTTCGTTCACGGCGGCAGAGGCCGGTATCTTATCCATGAAAAGAAGCTGGTACGCGCCGGAGCGCATTATATCGCGCACCTTAGGCTCTATCTTTGACGATGACCTGCTGTAAAGGCCGATATAATAGTCAAGCAGTGTCTCGTTCTGGGTAACACCGAGGCTTATACTCACAGCAAGTGCCAGCGAACGCGCATCGAGCGAGTATTTAGTTTTCATCGCGTCGGCAAGTGCCGACGACCACGCGCCGTCCCGCCGTATCCTTTCGAGCGCAAAGACTGCGGCTTCTCTGGCCTTATCCAATCCTTAATCCACCTTTATGGGATGTCCGAGCAGATAGTCGGACGCTTTCATGCGTTTTTTCCCCGCCGCCTGAAGCTCCGTTATAAGAAGCGTTTCTCCGCCGAGGCAGGCGACCTCTATGCCCTGCTTTCCGGCGCCGACTATGCTGCCGGGGGCTTTTTGCGTTTTAGTCTGTGTGTATTCTGCGGAGTATATCTTAAACGACTTGCCGTCAAGCTCTGCCGTTGCAACAGGCCAGGGCTGAAGGCCGCAGACATGCTTTACTATCTCGCGCGGTGTTTTTGCCCAGTCTATGGGGCACAGGCTCTTATCGAGCATTTTGACGTAGCTTGCGCGGCTGTGATCCTGCGGCGTTCTCGGTGCAGTACCCGCGTCTATATCGCGCAGGGTTTTGTCCAGAAGCTCCGCTCCCATGAGCCTTAGCCTGTCAAACAGCTCACCCGAGGTCTCGAACTCGCCTATCTCGGTCTCATCCGTATAAATAATGTCTCCAGTATCCATCTCGGAGGCAAGGTACATTGTTGTAACTCCGGTCGTCTTATCGCCGTTTAAAACGGCCCACTGTATGGGCGCAGCCCCCCTGTATTTCGGCAGGAGCGAGGCGTGAACATTTATGGCTCCGTGCCTCGGCACCGCGAGCATATCGTCCGGCAGGATGCGTCCATAAGCAACGACAACGAGAATATCCGGCTCCATGCTTTTTATGAGCTCCGTCGCCGTTCCGTCGCGCAGCTTCACCGGCTGGTAAACGGGAATATCGTTTTCCAGAGCGAGCGCCTTGACAGGACTGTAAGCAAGCTTCATACCGCGGTCACGCGGCTTGTCCGGCTGCGTAAAAACTGCGGCGATATCGTATTTTTCGTCTATGAGCTTTTTAAGCGAGGCAGCAGCAAAATCCGGCGTGCCCATAAAAACTATGCGCATGCTTACTCCCCGCTTCCCTTGAGATCGTCCTCGGAGAGCATACGCTCTGCCTTTTCGGTGAAAAGATGACCGTCAAGATGGTCAAGCTCATGACATATGCATCTTGCCGTGAGCCCCGTGCCGGTGTATTCAAACCATTTGCCGTCCCTGTCCTGAGCGCGGACCGTAACACGGGACGGACGGGTCACAATTCCGTATTCACCCGGAACGCTCAGGCAGCCCTCGGCTCCTGTCTGTTCACCCTCGGTGCTGACGATAACGGGGTTTATGAGCTCAAGTATCTCCTCATCCGCCTCGTCCTCCACGTTGGTTTCAATGACAAGAACGACGCGGCGCAGTATACCGACCTGCGGCGCCGCAAGCCCAACGCCGTTTGCGCTCTCGAGCGTTTCGGCCATATCGTCAAGGAGCTGATGGAGTCTTTCATCAAACTTCTGCTGCTCGCGGCAGACCTTATAAAGTATCTTATCCTCTTTTGTCACTATGTGTCTGAGTGCCATGATATTCTCCTAATCAGAAGGGTTATTGTCAGCAAAGACGCTGACACCCTTGTATTTACCGGACTTTGCACAGCGGATGAGTACCGATGAAACGAACTCGCGCAGCGCCTTATCAGCCGTGCAGCATATGCTCACCCTGTATCTGTATCTATTGTTTACTCTGACCACGGGCAGCGGTGCGGGGCCGAGTATGCGTACATCATGTCTCCCGCCCAGCGATGCCTTCAGCACCCTGCATATATCCGAGCAGCATTTGATCACGCTGCTTTCCGTCGTTCCCGAGGCGGTTATCGCTATGATATCGGCGAAGGGCGGGGTGTTTTGCAGTCTGCGCAGGCTGAGCTCCGTTTTATAAAAGCCCTCGTAATCCTGCGCGGCGGCAAGACGTATTATCTCGTTTTGCGGAGTGTAGGTCTGGATGACCGCGCGGCCGGGTTTTGCTCCTCTTCCGCTCCGGCCTATGACCTGAGTTATAAGTGAAAATGTTCTCTCACCCGAGCGGTAGTCGCCGCAGTAAAGGCTCTGATCGGCCGAGATAACGCCGATGAGCGTAACATTTTCAAAGTTAAGCCCCTTGGTGACCATCTGTGTGCCGACCATTATGGGAATCTTTTCGTTTTTAAATTTCGCAAGCAGCACATCGTGGCTTCCGGCAGCCTTAACGGTATCCGTGTCCATGCGCAGTATTTCCGTACCTGGATACAGCTGCTCAAGCTCGTCCTCGATAAGCTGTGTGCCGGCACCTATGAATGTGAGCATTCCGCCGCAGTCGGGACAATGGCTGTCAGCACGGCGCGTATAGCCGCAGTAATGGCACATAAGGCGCTTGTTAACACTGTGATATGTCAATGAAACGCTGCAATTCGGGCATTTATAGACATATCCGCAGTCACCGCAGCATATGAGCTTATTTGCTCCGCGGCGGTTTATGAAAAGTATGCTCTGCTCACCGCGCTCGAAATTTTCCTCAAGCTCCGAGCGGAGCCGCGAGCTGAGCTCGCTGCCGTTTCCGGCCTTGAGTTCGCGCTTCATGTCAACTATCTCGACGCTCGGAAGATGCATTGCGTTGTATCGCTCGTGAAGCTCGAAGAGCTTGTACTTCCCCGTCTCGGCGGCATAGCGGCTTTCGATATCCGGCGTTGCCGAGCCGAGCAGCAGCAGAGACGAAGTCTTTGCGCAGCGGTATTTTGCTATATCGCGCGCATGGTATCGCGGAGAGGACTCGGACTTGTAGCTGTCCTCCTGCTCCTCGTCGATTATTATAAGGCCGAGATTTTCAAACGGTGCGAACACCGCACTGCGCGTGCCGATAGCGAGCCGTGCACTGCCGTTTTTGATGCGCTTCCACTCGTCATAGCGCTCGCCTACGCCGAGGCTGCTGTGCAGTATGGCGACGTCGTTGCCGAAATATTCGGAAAAGGTGCGTATCATCTGCGGCGTGAGCGCGATCTCCGGCACAAGCAGGATCGCGGATTTGCCGCTTTTTATCGTATCGTCGATAAGGCGGATATAAACCGAGGTCTTGCCGCTTCCCGTAACTCCGCACAACAGCGCCGCCTCCGGATCCGGTTCATCCAGAAGCTTCTTGAGTCCGGCATAAGCTGCGTCCTGCTCACGGTTGAGCACCGGCAGCTGCTTGAGTTTTCCCGTCCATACCTCGGGGCGGCGGAAAACTTCCTCATGCTCGCTTAAAACGAGCTCCGCTTTTATAAGAGCGTTGAGCGACTGCCGTGAGGCGCCTGTAAAGTGCATAGCTTCATGTGCCGGTACTCTGCCGGTCGAGCACAGCAGCTCAAGCAGCGCCGCCTGCATCGGTGCTTTCCGGCGCTTTTCCTGCGCCGCGGCAAAGGCCTCCTCGGCATCTACTGCAAGGCTTATCATCTCACGCGTTTTATCGTTTACCCTGCGCGAGCCGTCTGCACTGAACCAGCAGCCGGCCGGCAGTATGGCCCGAACGGCCTCGTAAACGGTGCAGAACAGCCTGTCATGCATCCAAAGAGCAAGCCTGAGCTGCGACTGCGTGAGCATGGGCTCCTTGTCAAGGCAGGCTTCGATCGGCTTTAGCTTTTCGTATTCGCTTTTGTCCGCAAGTCCCAGGACTATGCCCTCGCTGCGGCGGTTGCCTTTTGAAAAAGGAACGGTAACGCGCATTCCGGGCACTACGGTATCCGCCATGCTTTCCGGAATAAGGTAGTCATAGGGCTTGTCCAGACTGAAGTTTGCGGCGGAGACCGCAATTTTTGCTATGCGATTTTCCGACACGCCCCATCACTCCTCAGAAAAACTAAGCGGAGCCAGGTTACAGCTCCGCTGTCGGTCAGCCTATGGTCAGCTTGCCGGTGTATACCTCGTCGATAGCGGCGGAAACAGGCTTCTTATCGAGGATTATTCCTTCTTCCTCGGCGGCCGCGGATATCTGGCGGGCTCTTCTCGCAACGAGATTTACAAGCTGATAACGGTTGCCTGTCTTGCTTACAAGCTCGGCAACGGGGGGATAAAGCATCATAATTCAGTCTACCTCACTTAAATAGTTTTTTCTCAGATCGTATTTGCAGTACTCTGCGGTGATGATTGCCGAAAATTCCTTTGCGGCCTTGTCGGCATCATCGTTTATAATGATATAGTCGTAAAAATCCGCGGCGGCGTACTCCTCTTTTGCTCGGATGAGGCGTGCCTCGATCTTGCGCTCGGAGTCGGTGCCTCTGCTGCGCAGTCTCTTCTCAAGCTCTGCCATAGACGGCGGAATAATGAAGATCATGACGGCCTCAGGCATTTTCTCGTGCACCTGGAGCGCCCCCTGCACCTCGATATCAAGCAGCACGTTCATGCCCTCCGAGAGTTTTTTCTCGACGTATGCCTTTGGAGTTCCGTAGGAATTTGCGACATAAACCGCATGCTCGAGGAACTCGTCATTTGCGACCATATCGCGGAATTTATCAAGATCTACAAAGAAATACTCCTTGCCGTCCACTTCACCCGGGCGAGGCTTCCTCGTTGTTGCCGAAACCGAAAAGCATACGTCGCTGCGCCCCTCAAGCGCCTTGAAAACAACGGTGCTCTTCCCCGCTCCGGACGGTCCGGATATTACTATCAGCTTTCCTCTCTGATCAGCCATTTGCTGCACCCTCCTCATTTTTGTTTGACATTCGCCCGGCCAGAACCTCCGGCGTGAGCGCTGACAGGATAACGTTGCCGCTGTCCATAATAAGAGCCGCCTTCGTACTTCTGCCAAAGGAAGCGTCTATTAACAAACCCTTGTCCCTCACATCCTGGATCATGCGCTTTATAGGCGCCGATTCAGGGCTCACCATGGCTATAACGCGCTCTGCGCTGACCATGTTTCCGAATCCTATATTTATAAGCGTCATAACGTCATCACTCTATATTCTGGATCTGCTCACGTATCTTTTCGATCTCGGACTTGAGATCAACGACAACATGAGCGATCTCCGAGTTCTGACACTTTGAGCCGGTCGTATTCGCCTCGCGGTTAAATTCCTGAAGGAGAAAGTCTATCTTCCTGCCGATGGGAGAGCCTGTCTCAAGCATCTGCCGCAGCTGGGAAATATGACTGCGCAGACGAACGGTCTCTTCGTCAACGGCGACCTTGTCGGCAAAAATTGCTGCCTCCGTGAGTATGCGCGACTCATCTATACCCGATGAGCCGAGGACCTCACTGAGTTTACCTAAAAGCCGCTCGCGGTACTCCTTGACCGTAATGGGAGAGCTCTGCTCTATGACGGATACATAGCCTTCAATATTTTCAAGCTTTGTCAGCACGTCGTCTCTGAGCTTTTCGCCTTCGATTATGCGCATACGGTCAAAATCACACAGCGCCTGCTCGGCAATGGTGCGCATACCCTCTGCCACGGCATCTGAGTCAAGCTCCTTCTTCTCGACCGACAGGACATCCGGCAGACGGCTTATGCTCATGACGCTTGCGTCGTTCGGCAGGCCGTACTTATCGGAGATAAAGCCCAACGCATCAAGATAGCCCTTTAAAAGCGGCTCATTCACCTTAACGAGCATATCGTCCGCCATCGACGTATCGACGGTAACAAAAACATCTACCTTGCCGCGGCTTATATGCGAGCTGACCGCCTGCTTTATCGCTTCCTCCGCAAACAGGAAGCTACGCGGCATCCTGATCGCCGTATCAAGAAATTTGTTGTTTACGCTTTTAAGCTCAACGCTTACCTCAATGCCCTCGACAGTGCCCTTGGCGCTGCCATAGCCGGTCATGCTTTTTATCATTTTTCCACCTCAACGAAGCTGTGTTATCTCAAATTTAATAGGATTCCTGCGCTTGCTGCGGCGCTGATATACCACCATAACGGCAACGGCGGCACAGAACACCGCGAAGCTGCACAAAATGCTGAGCCCTTCGCTCAGGCCGCAGCTTTCCGCAGCGACATAGCCTAAAACAAAGGCAATAAGCGGTATAATATACACTACGAACACCGCGCCGAATATTCTCGAGCTAAGACTTTCTATGACGACCTTTTCGCCGGGCTTTGCATTGACAGTGTTCTTTGCAAATGCCTTTATTTCATTCTGGAACACACAGCTTTCACAATTGCCGCAGTTGCTTCCGCAGGCTGTGCCGCGTGCTACAACGACCTCGGCCATTCCGTTCGGAAGCACCTTGGTGACCACTGCATCCTGAGTCATCGCTTAAAACCTCCAGTATTAATCCTTGTATATCGTTACGGTCACTTTCACATCACCCACCGCGCCGACATTATCGTGTCCGCTAACGGTGACCTTTGCGTTTACGATGACCTGCCCCGTTGTCGTGCCGTAATCGGACAGATCGGCTACAACGGTTATATCCTCAGCCTTTATCTTATTGAGTGTATCCTGGCTGAGTGCGCGGAGCGTTACCTCGATCTCCTTGGTGTCGATAGTCGTGCGGTATCCGCTGGACACGCCCTTGACGGCGATATTCGTCGTTGTAAAGGTCTTGGTATGAGAGCCGTTTATTTCAACGGTGACTGTAGCCTCCGAAACGCCAGTAAGATTCTGCACATCGTCTGGAAGAGTAATATCAAACGTATGCTCATAGCCGCTGCTGAATGAGGACAGGTCGATGGAACCGAGCTCGATGGACTCAATGTCGTCAACTATCCTTGAATCGCCGGCTATTTTAATGCTGCTCGGGTCGATGCTGACACTGCAGTCGCTTGACGTTATGCCGCCGCCGGATATGAGCTGCACCTTCAGCGGCACTTCCTTGCTCTTGAGTACCGGCTGTGTCGCCGTCACGGTCTCATCAGAGATTATAAGCCCGTCCTTGTCGATAACGTTGTCGTTTTTATCGCGCAGCGTGAACTCCGCTTCCTCGACGTAGGCCGAATCAATGGTCTGATCCTTGCCGAAGCTGACCCATGCATGATCTATCTTGTTTATAACGTCCTCGGGACCTTCGACGGTTATTGTCTTGGGTTCGAAAACAAACTCCTCGGCCACACAGCCCTCGGCGATGGCACCCTCAAAGCTGCCCTTGATTTCAATGGTCTTGACGCCGTTTTTGATGACCGTGAAGTTAATGGTGTCCGGCGTTTTGCGCACAACGCTTATCTCGCTTTCGTTGACATAGCTCGGGAAAACGAGCTTATAGGTCCATGTCATATTGTTGGGCGAGGTAATGCCGCTCACGTCTATGACAGCCTTTATATCTGAAGCCTTGAGCTTTGATATCATACTGCGGTTGCCCTTTACAACGATGCTTACGGTATCGGCACTTACATCACTTATCGAGAGGTTATGCTCGCTCAAAAGCTCCTCCTGCCCCTGAAATTCAACGGGTATGCCGGTGAAGGTAAGGTTGCTGTCGGAAGATTCCTGACCGGTGACATACACCCACATCAGGAGAGAAAACAGCAGCGAAACGACCATCCAGAATATCTTGCTGTCGTATATCTTTTTAGTTCTTTTTTTCTGTTCCATCATTGTTCACCTTACGCTTATCGAAAAAACGAGAAAAAACTTCGGCTGCCGTACTCTTCCTTGTATCTTCAACTATAAGCTCTTTTCGCAGTATCTGCTCGAGCATGGCTACCGAGAGATTGCGCTTGAGCATACCGTCAACGGCAACGGATATTCCGCCGGTTTCCTCCGACACGATGATCGTTATAGCATCGGACACCTCGCTTGCGCCGATGCCTGCACGGTGACGCATACCGAGATCCTTGCTGAGATTTGTCTTGCTCGTGAGAGGCAGCACGCAGCCAGCTGCGGCGATCCTGAAATTGCGGATGATGAGCGCACCGTCATGCAGAGGTGCTTTGGGATAGAATATGTTCTTTAAAAGCTCGGCGGTTATGTCGGCATCTATGATCGTGCCCGTAGTCATGATATCGCTGAGCTTTACGTTTCGCTCATAAAGGATAAGAGCGCCGGTCTTTGTCTTTGACATCTGCTCGCAGGCAAGCACAGTCTGCGTAATGGCAGCCTCAACCTTGCTCGTGACCTGCACCTTCGGCGAAAAGATGCCGTAAAAGTCCTTGCTGCCCATTCTCGACAGAAGCTTGCGAAGCTCAGGCTGAAATATTATGACTAATGCTATGAGGCCAATCTCGACCGTCTTGCGCAGGATAAAGTTTATCATCGTCAGGTTGAAAACCGAGGGGCCTGACAGCCACAAGACGATAAGCAACAAGAGTATGCCCTTTGCGAGGTTATACGAGCTTGTCTTGCGCACAAGATCAATCACCTTATAAAACAGAAAAGCAACGATAAGGATGTCAACGACATCCCAAAAGCTTATTGTCGAGAGGTAATTGAGCATCCTCAAAAAGTAACCCGAAAAGTCCTGCATTATAATCCCCAATCATCTTTATCTGCGGACTGCGGGTGCAGTCCGCACTTTGCTGTATTTTTAATCACTATATTATATAATATATAAGGCCAAAAGGCAATTAAATATTAATTAATTTTCTGTATTAGCCGTCATTTCTATCGCGGAGCAGGCTTCTGCCGCCTGACGCCTGGATATAAACGGCGAAAAGCTTATGCGTACGGTACCGGTTGCTTCCGTACCTGCCGTCTTATGTGCAAGCGGTGCGCAGTGCAGTCCGCAGCGTGCGGCAACGCCCTTCGCAGCAAGCTTTTCGCAGAATTCCTCACAGCTGAGCTTTTTGTGACGGAAAGAGAGCACTCCTGCCTGAGTTTGCGTGCTTGCGTAAAAGACTTCGAGCGACGGTAAACGGTTCAGGCGCTCCGACACCTTGCGGCAAAGCTGCGCTTCGTATGCGCCGATATTCTTCGCGCCTTTGCCGAGAACGTATCTTATGCCCTCACATAGCCCTGCGATGCCGGTGACATTGAGTGTTCCGGCCTCCGCCCTGTCCGGAAGATACGGCGGCATGGCCTGTATGAGGCTCTCAGATCCGGTTCCGCCGCTCATGAGAGGCTGCGGTGTCTCCTTGCACAAGAGTATCCCCGTCCCCTGCGGGCCGAGCAGGCCCTTATGCCCCGGCATTGCGATAAACGCAGCGTTAAGGCGGGAGCAGTCAAGCTCTTCTATACCCGCCGACTGCGAGGCGTCTATTATAAGCGGCACTCCATAGCGCCTGCACATGTCGGATATCTCATACACAGGCTGTACAAAACCAAATACGTTTGACACGTGGTTGCACACGGCAAGCTCTGCGCCCGGCAGCTTCTCCACAAACGCGGATGTCACGCTGTCCGGGTCGAAAAGCTTTCCCGCCGAGACGGAGACGTCAGCTCCGATGTCGTACAGCGGGCGGGTAACGGAATTGTGCTCATATCCGGAGATGACAACGCGGCTTCCCCGCCGAGCAAGCGTTCTTATCGCAATGTTCAGCGCATGCGTGGCGTTGAGCGTGAACACTGCATTCTCCGGCTTATCGAAGTTAAACAGCCGGCACGCAAGACTGCGGCATTCATAGACCTTGTCGGCCGCACGCATTGCGGCGGCGTAGGTTCCCCTGCCCGGGCTGGACATGGTATTGAGTGCATTCAGCATCGACTTTTTTACGCTTTCCGGCTTTAAAAAGCTCGTTGCCGCGGAGTCGAGGTATATCACAGGATCACCTCGGTATAGCCGCCGTCATCGCGTCGCAGAAATATCCTGCCCTGAAGCTGTCCTTCACGGCGCAGCACTCCGGCTGCGGCGGCGCCGCGCGAGTACGAAACGCTGACGCAGTAGCTGCATCCGCCGGGACTCAGCCCCGCCGGAGCCTTCCTTACGGTCGCCGATATTGCGTTTTTTTCAAGCACTCTGGCCGCAGACTGCGCATAGGTCAGCGAACGGCACATAAATATATAGCGCATAATTGACCCCTTCTTTTTTTCTACATACTATGCAGCGGGAGTATGCGCAGTTAAAATTATCAGGCAGCGAAAGCTGCCTGATGAAAAACTAAACTATAAGAACGACCGCGTGAGCCGCAATGCCGAGGCCTTCGCCCGTAAAACCGAGCTTTTCCTCGGTCGTTGCCTTGACGCTGACCGAACCGGTCTCCGTGCCCATAGCATCTGCCAGGGCCCTGCGCATATCCTCGATATAGGGCTTGAGCTTCGGCCGCTGTGCAATAACCGTGCAGTCAGCGTTTACGACAGCGAAGCCGTGCCCGCGCAGCAGGCTCATAACTTTTTTCAGAAGCTCAATACTGTCCGCGCCGAGATATGCATCGTCGTTGTCGGGGAAAAGGCCGCCGATATCGCCCAGTGCCGCGGCGCCGAGCAGCGCATCCATAAGAGCGTGGGTCAAAACGTCAGCATCGGAGTGACCGAGCAGGCCCTTTTCATAGGGTATCTCGACCCCACCGAGGATGAGCCTTCGCCCCTCGACGAGTCTGTGAACATCATAACCGTGTCCGATGCGCATTATCTGCCTCTCCTTTCGGCGAGTATGCCCTCGGCAATATACATATCGCGTGCAGTCGTGAGCTTAATATTATCCTGCTCACCTGCAACGACGGTAACCTTATATCCCATTGCCTCGACAGCCGAGCAGTCGTCAGTTATCCTGATGCCCTTCTGCTGCGCACGGGTCAGCGCAGCCTTTATCATCTCTGCCATAAACACCTGCGGTGTCTGCATGAGCGCAACAAGATCTCTTGACGGTGTCTCCGCAACGGCGCCCTTGGCATTGAGAACGCGCACGGTGTCCGTCGGTGCAACGGCGGGTGCCGACGCATCATGCTGATGAGCCGAGTGAACGACTCTCTCAATGAGTCCTCCGGTGAGGAACGGGCGTGCACCGTCATGGATGGCAATATATTTCGCCCTTTCGTCGGCATTGCTCACGCCGATAAGCGAGGACTCGGTTCTTGTTTTGCCGCCGAGTACGACACGGCTTGTCTTTGTGATACCGTAGTCATGGCAGATATCCGCTACCTCCTGCAGACTTTCGTACTTAGTGACGACAACGATCTCGTCAATGCAGTCGGATGCCTGCAATGCCTTGAGCGTATGCGCGATCACAGGTATACCGCCGAGCGGCATAAGTATCTTATCCTTACCCATGCGCTGCGAATTTCCGGCGGCGAGCACGACTGCGGTGCAGAAATCGTCGTCCTTTGCTTTGAATTTGAATATCTTATTTATTATAGACACGGATGCTTACTCCTTATTAAGTGCTGCACACAGCCTTTTTTCTACGCTTTCATAGTTGGTTTCGGTCGCCACGACGAGCTCGGAAATCAGGATCTGCTTTGCGGAATGGAGCATTTTGCGCTCACCTGTGGACAGGCCGCGCTCACCGTCGCGCCGCATAAGTCCCTTGACGACGGCCGCAACGTCAAAAAGATTTCCGCTTTTTATCTTATCCATATTCTCGCGGTAGCGCTTATTCCAGTTCTGAGTCATGGATATTTCAAGCTCACGGAAGGCTTCAAATACCTTTTCCGCATCACCGCGCGATATTATGGATCTCACGCCGATATCCTCGCAGCCCACGACCGGAACCATCACGACCATATCACCGACAGGCAGCTTAAGGACATAGTAGTCCCGTTCGGCGCCGTTAATTTTTTTAGTTACTATACTCTCAATAACGCCGGCACCGTGCATCGGATGCGCAATATAATCGCCAATCTTGAACAAGACCACTCCTCCTTAAAGCTTTTATGATATAATTATACACAAATTGTTGTTTTTTTGCAAGGAAGAATAGTGATTTTCATTGATATTTCAAGAAAAACAGCCTGCCGCAAATGCGGCAGGCTATTACAGATTGTTTAACTGTATTACTCCTCTACGAGTTCACCCTTGGCTTCACCGTTGGTGGACACCTCGTAAACGAGTGCGTCTTCGCCGTTATCCTCGACCTCGGGAATATCCTCGACCTCAGCGGCAGCAGGCTCGGCCAGTGCGCGGATGGACAGGGATATCTTGTGATTCTCGGTGTCGATAGCGGTGATCTTAGCCTCGACAACATCGCCGACGGAGAGGACCTCTTCGGGCTTGCCGATGCGGCGGTTTGCGATCTGGGAAATATGGATCAGACCGTCAACACCGGGAAGGACCTCGGCAAATGCGCCGAAGGTCATGAGCTTTACGATCTTGACCTCTGCGGTGTCGCCGACATTGTAGTTAGTGGTAAACTTGACCCAGGGATTCTCGTTGGGATCCTTGTAACCGAGGGAGATCTTTTTCTTCTCCTTATCGAAGCTGATGACGTAAACATCGACCTCGTCGCCGATCTTGAACAGCTCTGCGGGGTTCTTGATGCGGCTCCAGCTCATCTCGGAGACGTGCACCATGCCGTCAATGCCGCCGATATCGACGAATGCACCGTAGCTGGTCATGGACTTGACCACGCCGTGATACTTGTTGCCGACCTCCATCTCGTTCCAGATGGCCTCTGCCTTTTCGCGGCGCTCCTTCTGAGCAACGGCACGGATGGAACCGACAACGCGCTTGCGGCTGCGGTTGACCTCAGTGATCTTGACGCGGGTCTTCTGCTTGAGGAGCTGATTCATATCGGCTTCCTTGGGCAGGCCGGACTGGGATGCGGGAACGAATACGCGAACGCCCTTGACGCTGACGACTACGCCGCCCTTGTTGATCTCGGTAACGGTACCCTCGAGGAACTCGCCGCTTTCGACCGCTTCTTCGACCATCGTCCAGCTCTTTGCTGCATCAAGACGCTTCTTCGAGAGCATAACTGTGCCTTCAACATCATTGACGCGGACGACAACTGCTTCGATCGCATCGCCGACCTTAACGGCGTCTTCTACCTTGATGCCGTCATCGGTAAACTCGGTGGTGGGAATGAAGCCGGAATACTTGGTGCCGATATCGACACTGACTTCAGTGCCGGTAATAGCAACGACGGTGCCGGTTACCTTATCTCCATTATATATAGTCTTGATGGATTCCTCCAGCATTTCGTCGAAGGACATCTCCTTCTCTTCTGCTGCAGCAGCATCAATTTTGATTTCTTCGCTCATCTTGTTACTTACCTCCTTAATTATCCACGCAGGCGTGGACGCTCCTGCCGTAACGCCGACGGTGGACGCACCTGCAAGCCTGTCCATGTCCAATTCACCGGCATTTTCGATAAACTGAACGTTCGGGCAGAGCTCGGAGCATATCACCGAAAGGTGGACGCTGTTCGCGCTGTGCTTACCGCCTATAACGACCATCGCATCGCACTCTGCCGCTAATTTCGCGGCTTCTTCCTGACGCGTGGATGTTGCACCACATATTGTATCAAAGATTTGAAGATTTGTACATCTTTTTTTTAAGAAACTTGCACATTCGGTAAAATTACTACGAGTCTGGGTGGTTTGGACTACCATCGTTATCGGTTTATCCAATAATTCGCCTGTTTTTCCGTACCACTCATGCAATTCGGAGGCATTTTCGCAGATGACACAGTCTCCGCACCAGCCCTTGACGGCCTCGACCTCGGGGTGACCGTGCATTCCGATTATGACCACAAAGCGGCCTTCCTCATGTGCACTTGCAACAAGCTCATGTATGCGCTTTACCTTGGGGCAGGTCGCGTCGCTTATCTGAGCTTGTCTGTCCTCAAGGCTCCTGTACACGGCTTTTGACACACCGTGAGAGCGTATCATGATCCGTGCGCCCTGCGGCAGCTCTTCGGGAGAGGCTATAACACGCAGTCCCTCGCTCTCAAAGCGGCGAACCACATCGTCATTGTGTATCAGCTGGCCGAGCGAGTACGCGCTGCCGTCCTTGAGCAGTTTCTGCGCCATGTCTACCGAGCGGCTCACGCCGAAGCAGAAGCCCGCGCTTTTTGCTACGATCATTTTATCCATATTCATTCTCCGGACATCCGGCCGGTTTTCTCCGCTATCAGGCGGCAGACCGCTGTCACGCTTTCTTCGAGAGTGTTGCCGCTCGTGTCGAGCAGCACGGCATCGCCGGCAGCCTTCAAGGGTGCGGCAGCACGCAGGCTGTCCTGCTCGTCACGCCGCTTCATTTCATCGAGCACCTCGTCAAAGGGCTTGTCTATCCCCTTTGCGAGCAGCTCCTCATAACGGCGTCGGGCACGGTCTTCAACATCGGCGGTGAGGAATATCTTGAGATCGGCATCGGGCAGTATCACCGTTCCGATATCGCGGCCATCCATGATGACATCGTGCTTTTTTGCCATATCGCGCTGCATATCAATGAGAAATGCCCTGACCTCCGGTATCGCCGAGACCCCGGACGCAAGCATCGATACCTCCGGCAGACGTATGTCCTGGGAAACGTCGGCGCCGTCCAGATACATATGCTGCTCTCCGCTTTCGTTATATCTGAGTTCGATCTGAAGCTTCGGCAGCATGGCGATAACGGCTGCCTTATCATCAAGGCTCACACCGTGATTTTTTGAGGCAAGCCCGATGGTCCTGTATATGGCGCCGGTATCGACATATATAAATCCGAACTTCTCGGCGGCTTTTCTTGATATTGTACTCTTTCCTGCGCCGGACGGGCCGTCGATGGCAATTGATATCATAGCTTTACATCCTTATATAGAGTTGGCGGCAACGTATGCCGTAGACCATGCGATCTGAAGATTGAATCCGCCGGTATAGGCGTCTATATCCATGACCTCGCCGGCAAAGTACAGTCCGCTCACGAGCTTTGATTCCATCGTGCGCGGATTTATCTCCTTTGTAGAAACGCCGCCTGAGGTTACTATAGCCTCGTCAACAGGCCGCGGCCCGGACACGGATACGGGAAACTCCTTGAACAGCTTCAGAAGCTTGTGCCGCTGTGTACGCGTTATTGAATTGACTTTTTCCTCCGCCGGTATGCCGGACAGCTCAACGAGGACCGGTATCATTGTTTTTCCGGCAAGATCGCCCAATGCGTTTGCAAAGTCGCGGTTTGCATATTTTTCAAAGTCGCGCAGCAGCCTTGCGTCAAGCTTTTTCTCATCGAGCGCAGGCTTGAGGTCGATGCTCAGACGGTACTTTGCAGTACCGAAATTGCGCATATGCGAGCTTGCCGACAGCACGAGCGGCCCCGACACGCCAAAATGCGTAAACAGCATCTCTCCAAGCTCCCTGAAAATGAGCTTATCGTCCTCGTAGGCCGACAGCGTTACGTTTTTAAGTGAAAAGCCCTGCATCCTCGCACAGTATTCGTCTCCGCTCTCAAGCGGAACGAGCGACGGGCGGCAGGGACTTATGCTGTGCCCAAGCTCGTGCGCCATTTTATAGCCTGCTCCGGTCGAGCCCGTGAGCGGATACGAAAGTCCGCCCGTGCATATGACAGCGGCGCGGCAGGATATTACGGAAGCATCCGTTTTAACGCCGCTGACTGCGCCGTTTTCGCAGATTATATGCTCCGCACTTTCGCGCAGACGTCGGACTCCGCAGCGCTCTATATTGCGTGTGAGCGTTCCGGCGACATCATTTGCGTTATCCGACACGGGAAAGACGCGATTTCCGCGCTCGGTTTTCAGAGGCAGACCGAGCGACAGGAAAAATTGCATCGTGTCGCTAGGCGAAAGCCTGTTGAGCGCACTGTACAGAAATCTGCCGTCGCCTGGGATATTTTCGAGAAATTCTTTTATATCGCAGTTATTCGTGACATTGCAGCGCCCCTTGCCGGTTATTCGCACCTTGCGGCCGAGCATTTTATTCGGCTCAAGCAGGATAACGTCAAGCCCGCGCTGCGCCGCGACGAGGCTGCACATCATTCCGGCGGCTCCCCCGCCTATTACAACAGCGTCGGCACTGAGTTTTTTCATGTAACTGCACCGTGTTCGGTCTGCTCATATACTTTGTTTTCCGACCAGATCGTCTCAAGCCGCTCGAAGGTTTTTGAGAGGTTTTCCTTGTTTTTTATGCCGACTGCAATGATTATGGCATTTATAAGGCTCATGGGAGCTACGAGCGAGTCAAGGAATGACACCATATCGCTCTTTGCGTGCAGGCATACGTCGGTTATTCCGTTTAAGGGCGAGGCCGGACTGTCCGTTATGGCGACGGTCATTGCGCCCATTTTCTTTGCAAACTCCACTGCGTCGATGGTATGGCTCGAATAGCGCGGAAAGCTTATGGCAATGCAGAGATCGCCGTGGCCTATCCTTATCATCTGCTCGAATACCTCGCTGGCTGCGGTGTCGTGAATGACGTTGACATTGCTGCGCAGCAAATTGAGATACAGCCCGAGAAATGTTGACAGCGAGGTCGATGTGCGCATACCGACAATATATATATTATTCGCGTCGATTATGGAATCAACGAATTTGTTGAAGCTGTCCTGCGAAAGCACTTCGAGCGTCGCCTGGAGGTTCTGAATATCGCTTCCGATTATCGAGCGGACGATGTCCTTATCGTCGATCATGCTCTTTGCGACCTCTATGCGCTGCACCGAGGTAAGTCGGTTGCGTATCATCTCCTGCAGAGCCTTGCGCATGCTCGGATATCCGTCATAGCCGAGCTCGGTTGCAAAACGCACAACGGTGGATTCGCTCACGCCGACTATCTTGCCGAGCTTTCCGGCGGTCATGAACGCGGCCTTGTCATAGTTATTGAGAATATATTTTGCAATGCTTTTCTGTCCCTTGGAAAACTTGTTGCTGCCCTTCGAAAGGACCTTGAGAAGATCGGTCTCCATACTTTCATCTCCATGTTAAAACATAAAAGACATTTTACTTTCATTCTCATTAAATTGCAATAGCATTCTGCAACTTTTTCGCCCCGAACTTGCATATTTCAATGCGTTCGGGGCAGTGTATCAAAGCTTTTGATTTTTCAGGCTTCATTCAGACTGTAATTCCTGCAATTCTTCCTCCGTGAGATAGCGCCACTGACCCGGTCGGAGCTGACCGAGGGAAAGGCTGCCCTCGGCAACGCGCCGAAGCTTTGTAAGCTTAAGTCCCGCGCAGTCGCACATTTTTCGTATCTGGCGGTTTCGCCCCTCATGGATGCGTATTGAAAGCTGCGTATAGTCCTCAGCTTCTTTTATTACGCTGACATCAGCCGGATGTATCCTGTATCCGTCTATTACGAGCGGACTTCCGAGCACCTTGAGCGCCGTTTCGCTGCACTTCCCCTTTACCCATGCGTGATAGGTCTTATCTGTCTGCGACGAGGGATGCATGAGCCTGTTTGCAAAATCGCCGTCGTCGGTCATGATAAGAAGTCCCTCTGAGTACATGTCGAGCCTTCCGACAGGATACAGGCGAACACCTGCGTCCTTCACCAGCTCGCTGACACAGCGGCGGTTTTTCTCGTCCTTTAGCGTCGTGACGTAGCCGCGCGGCTTGTTGAGCATTATGTACGTCCTCTCGGCAGGGCGCGCAAGAAGCCTGCCGTCAACACAGATAACGTCGGTGTCGGGGTCGGCGCTGTCGCCGAGAGCGGCAGGAATTCCGTTGACGGTCACCTTACCCGTTTTTATTAACTCCTCGCTGCCGCGGCGCGAGGCAATGCCCGCGGCGGATATAAGCTTTTGCAGTCGCTGCTTCATTTTTCCTCACCTATATAGTACGGTCTGAGTGCCGTATCGAACATTCTGCTGAGCCTCTCATACGCGCTCAGACGCTGAGAGGCATCTACCGTTACGTCTTCAGTATAAACCAAATTATCCTGCGCCGCAAGAGAGTCGTTGACAAATACGCTTATCTTCCCTACCTTTTCGCCCTCTATGCCGCCGGCAAACAGTATGCGCGGCGCTTCGAGCTTAACGCTGACCTCGTCGTTACAGCGCATAAGGAGGCGTATCCCGTTCTGCGGCACAGCCTCGGATACAGCGGCGGCTGAGGCGGCGACCTCAAGCGACAGCCTGAAGCTGTCGGCATCGTAGGACACGATGCGGTAATCGGAAAACGCCTTATCGAGCAGATACCTGTGGTCGTTCCAATCATCCGGAGCGTTCAGCGTTACGCAGACAAGGCGCATGCCGCCGCGCTCAGCGCAGCTGACGAGCGTTCTGCCAGCCGCGATCGTATAGCCGGTCTTAACGCCTATGCAGCCTTCGTATTCTCTCAGCAGGCGATTGTGGTTGTAGTATGTCACGCCCTTTATCACGGCGCAGTTAGTCGAAACAATGCTTTTGAACGTTTCGTTTTCCATGCAGTATGCCGTAAGGCGCGCCATGTCGCGGGCAGTGGAACAGTGCCCGTCCTCGTCCAACCCGTGCGGATTGCGGAAGGATGTATTCTCAAGGCCGAGCTCGGCGGCTTTTTCGTTCATTTTCGCCGCAAAGGCAGTCTCATCGCCGCTGACAGAGCAGGCAAGAGCCGCGGCGGCATCGTTGCCGGAATTGAGCATCATGCCGTAGAGCAGCTCACGAACGGTATAGCTCTCGCCAGGTACGGCGTACATGCTCGAGCCCTCAATGGCGCTCCACTCGGGCTTTATGACGATCTTATCGTCAGGCTGCATGTTTTCAATGACGACGATAGCCGTCATTATCTTTGTTATGCTTGCAATCAGCATACGCTCATCGGCGTTTTTCTCAAAAAGCACATCGCCCGTATCAGCACACAGCACTATCGCACTGTGCGCTGAGAGCTCAGCATCGGCAAGTGCCTGCACCGGCGGTATCGCAAGCGCGAGTGAGGCAATAATAATCAAGGCTATGATCTTTTTCATTAAAATAAGCACCACCTTTCGGCAGTGCTTATTATTTACAGATTGAAGCGTTTTAAACGTGTTTTCTTAGCATTATTTGCAATGTTCTCGATTCTGTCCATGACGTCAGGCACCATGTCGATGACCCTGTCAACGCCGTTTTTCGCCTGCGGTTCAACGTTTATCATACGCACACCGCCGTCCTTTACTACGAGAAAGCCGATGGGCTCGATCTTAACTCCGGCCGCGCTGCCTCCGCCGTAGCCCTGCTTGCTGCTGCCGAGCGAGTCGCCTCCGGCACCGCCGAAGCCGAAGCTCAGCTTTGAAACCGGTATGATGGTAAGCCCGTCGGGCGTGACGATAGGCTCGCCGATAATGTTGTTGACCTCAACAAGATTCTTGATGCTGTCCATTGTTGTCTGCATCATTTCGCTCAGTTTGTTGTTCTCCATTTCCATTGAGTGCCACCCTTTCACGGATACGCCGTATCCTGTTATTTATAAGAATCCTCAGAAACAAAAAGCCTGCCGCAAGTCCCACGGCCAGCGCCGCGCCCAATCTCACGGACACGGAAAGCTCCGCCTCGGCGCGGCTTTCGCCGCTTTGCATATCAAGGTCGATGTATATATCCCTTTCCTTTACGCGAAACCCGCTCTCGAAAAACGGAATTATCGAGCCGACAAGGCCGTTTACCGAATTGTAGCGCATGACCGCATCATAAGGGTCGGGTGCAGATATTACGGCTCTGAGCCGTATTATATCAAAAAATACGACTTTTTTAAAGTGCCGCAGCGCCCGCAATGCCGTTTTTATGAGACTAAGCCAATCGTCGAAAGTAAAGTCGGACAGAAGGTTTTTCTTGGGCTTTGGCTCTGCGCCGGCCTCGGTCGGCTCACTTTCTTCGCCCCTCGGTTTTTTCTCCTTGGGCGGGTAAAGCCCGATCCTATAAAACCACACATGCGCCGATGCCGTGAAGCTGCCGCCGGTATACGACGCGTGGACACCCGCCGGAATGAGCATTATCGCGGCCAAAATTATTAAGATAACAACAAGCGCCATGGGCGCATCACCTCAACGAGCTTACTTCATATCCTCCATGCGGAGCTGATTGCTGCCGACCGTGTTTAGCTTTTCTATGGCGTCCTCAAGCTTTTTGACTCCGTCGCCGGAGCTTATATCCGGAAGCTCAGGAAGCTCCTCGAGTCTGCTTACGCCCATTGTGCGCAGAAAAACGTCCGTCGTGCGCAGAAGCGAGGGCCTGCCCGGTACGTCAAGCTTACCGCAGCGCTCGATAAGGCCGCGGTCAATGAGCACACCGACGGTGTATGAGCTGTCAACGCCGCGCACCTGATCTATATATGCCCTTGTAACGGGCTGAAAATACGCAACGACCGCAAGCGTTTCAAGAGCCGGCTGCGAGAGCATCGGCGGCTTGCGCTGCTCGAGCGTTTTGCTTATCACCGACGCATACTCCGGCGATGAGCACATTTGCAGCTTGTTGTCAAGCCTGAGTATACGCATACCGCGCATACCGAAGCTGTACTCGTCGGAAAGCTCCTTTGCCGCCGCGAGTATATCGTCCTCCTCCGTCTCGAGGATCAGCGACAAACGCGCCACAGGAACGGGCTCCCCTGCCGCAAAAAGTATTGCCTCAATTGCTGACTTTATATTCTCTGTTTCCATTACAAACCTACTCTACTATTCTGTCAAGTATTTCGCCGACGTCTCCGCCGGTAAACGAGAGCGTGTAGTCGCTCTCATCGCCCGAGAGCTCGACGCTGCCCATGCTGCACAGCTCAAGGATGGATATGAAGGTCGCCACTATCTCCGAGCGGCTGCGGCAGTCGGAATAAAGCTCCGATAGCTTCGCCGGACCGCTTTGCAGGCGCTCTATCAGCTCGCGGCTTTTTGTGCGCACTTCATATACGATGCGTGAGGGAGCGAGCCTGTGTGCAAACTCGGGCTCTGCCGGCTTCCCGCCGCGGGTAATGACCGCGTACAGTGCACGGAAGAGGTCTGCCGGCTCGTGACGGTATTCATACTCGCGCTTTATATCCGGCAGCGGCTCAGGGAGCTTTGCGTAATACAGCAGGCCCTTTTCCGATGCCTTTTTCAGCTCCGGCGTTACCTTCTGCACGGCCGTGTATATATCCTTGCATTTGAGCTGCTCAAGTGAGCTCATGAGCTCCTCAAGCTCGCTTACCTCTTCCTCACCGGCAAGGAGCGTGCGTGTCTTGATATACAGAAGATGCGAGGCCATCTGCACGAACTCGCTCGTTATCTCAAGATCCATTTTCTCCATCCGGTCGAGGTATTCAAGGTACTGATCAAGTATCTCGGATATTTTGATATCGCGTATCTCTATTTTGTTTTTCGACAGCAGCATAAGGATAAGGCTGAGCGGGCCGTCAAAGTCCTGAAGCTCGTTTTTATCCTTGACTACGCTTTCAAGGTGAAAAGTCGGATTATCCATTATCAATAAAACAGCTTTACCGCGAGGCTGTTGCCCCACTCGGCAAAAACAAACAGAAAATTAAAGGCCGCTTCCGTAAGCGTCTGGAGAGGCGCGGCAAGAACGTCGGTGGCTATAAGAGCAAGCAGTATGAGCATCCCGTAGCGCTCGTAACGCATGAGCTTATAATACTTTTCATCGCTCATGAGCGAAAACAGCACCTTTGAGCCGTCCAGCGGAGGGACGGGAATTATATTGAATACTGCAAGCGCTATGCTCAGATATGCAGTTATGTAAACCATGTCGAGCACATCGCCCAGAAATTCGCTGCCGGATAGCCGGCACGGCACAAATATAACGCCGTAGATAAACAAGACAACGCAGCAGATTATAACATTTGACACGGGGCCCGCGAGCGCGGTTATCGCCATATCGCGCTTTGGATGCCTGAAATTGCGCATATCTACCGGAACAGGCTTTGCCCAGCCGAATTTGAATGCGACCATCATTATAAGGCCGACAATGTCGATATGCTTGATGGGGTTGAGCGTGAGTCTGCCCATATTTTTTGCCGTGTTGTCGCCCAGCTTATAGGCAACGAAGCCGTGACTGAGCTCGTGCAGCGTTATGCAAACGAGCGCCGGAATAACGGCCATGAGCATATCCGTCAGCACCGACCAGTCAAGGTTCCGCATAACATCAGCGAAAGAATTCATTATGATGCTTCCTTAAACGTATTTTAGTATCTGCGACATGAGCTCATCGCGGCCGCTCCCCTTTTCCGCCGAGAAGAGTATGAGCGGCGTGTCCCCGTCGAGGCCGAGTGTAAGACGGATAAGCTCAAGATTAGGCCCGCACTCGCTCTTTTTGAGCTTATCGGCCTTGTTTGCGACTACGACGAGCGGACACCCCGTGCTTTTGAACCACTGTGCCATGGTCACGTCGTCAGCCGTCGGCTTATGGCGCGAGTCGACGATCATAACGCCGAGGTCAATGAGTCCGTCAGAAGCAAAAAACTGCTCCATGAGCCTGCCCCAGCGCTCGCGCTCGGACTTGGAGACCTTGGCGTAACCGTAGCCGGGAAGATCGACGAAGTAGACCTTTTTATCGATGAGAAAATAGTTTACGTGTATGGTCTTGCCAGGCGACTGTCCGACTCGGGCAAAATTTTTGCGGTTCAAAAGCCTGTTTATGACCGATGATTTTCCGACATTCGATTTGCCGGAAAACACTATGTTCGGAAGCTCGCCGCGGATAAATCCTTCGGGAGCCGCCGCACTTTTTATAAACTCGGCTTTATTGATATTAAGTTCTGCCATGCTTCACCTACTGTCTTATGCCGGGGCGGGACTTCTTGCCCTGCACGGTCATGATCACCTCGGGCTTTGCCTCGGCATCCTTATGCAAAAGCGCCGTTTCAAGGACCGTATCGACCTTGTCGGCAAATACGAAATTGAGCGCCTTGCGCACCGTCGGGTCGATCTCTTCAAGATCGGGCTCGTTTTCGGCGGGAATTATGACCGTGCTCACGCCGTTTCGCAGAGCGGCCATGGTCTTTTCCTTCAAGCCGCCTATGGGCAGCACCCTGCCGCGCAGGCTTATCTCGCCCGTCATTGCGATGTCGCGACGCACGGGAGTGCCCGTCAGCGCGGATACTATCGCCGTGCAGACCGTAACTCCGGCCGACGGACCGTCCTTGGGAACCGCACCCTCCGGGAAGTGGATATGTATATCTTTCGTTTTATAGAAATCCGCATCTATGCCGAGCTTCTTGGCGCGGCTTCTTATGCAGGTCATTGCCGCCTGGCAGGATTCCTGCATGACCTTGCCAAGGTTGCCTGTGAGCTCGAGCTTTCCGCTGCCGTCCACAACGGCTGCCTCAACGTCGAGCACCTCGCCGCCGACGCTAGTCCACGCAAGTCCTCGCACGAGACCGACCTCGTCGCTCAGCCTGCGCTGCTCGGGCTTGTACTTCGGTGATCCGAGGTAGGGCTGCAGTGCACCGGCGCGCAGCGAAAGGCTCTTGCGCTCACCGTCGGAGATCAGGACCGCCGTCTTGCGGCAGACGGCCGCGATCTGACGCTCAAGGCCTCTGACGCCGGACTCACGCGTATAATATGTTATGATCTCGCGTATCGCATCGTCGGCGAGCTTGAGCTGCGAGGCCTTCAGGCCGTGCTTTCTGCGCTGCTTGGGAATGAGGTGCTGCTTTGCTATGCTCAGCTTTTCCTCGTCGGTATAGCTTGAAAGCTCTATTATCTCCATGCGGTCAAGGAGCGCTCTCGGTATGGTGTCGAGCGAGTTTGCGGTCGTTATAAAAAACACATCCGAAAGGTCAAAGGGCACTTCAAGGAAATTATCCCTGAATGCCGAGTTCTGCTCCGGGTCAAGAGCCTCGAGCAGCGCCGCGGAGGGATCGCCGCGGTAATCCGAGCCGAGCTTATCGACCTCGTCGAGCACCATAACGGGGTTCATGCTCTTTGCCTGACGCATGCCGGCTATGATCCTGCCGGGCATTGCTCCGACATAGGTTTTTCTATGACCGCGTATCTCCGCCTCGTCATGAACGCCGCCGAGTGATATGCGCACGCACCTGCGGTTTGTTGCGCGGGCTATGCTCATTGCAATGCTGGTCTTGCCCGTTCCCGGAGGGCCGACAAGGCACAGTATGCTGCCTCCGGCCTTGGGTGCGATCGCCCTGACGGCCAGGTACTCGATAACGCGCTGCTTGACCTTTTCAAGGCCGAAATGATCCTCATCGAGTATTTTTCTAGCCTTGTCTATATCCTGAATCTCTTCGGTTTTAATGTTCCATGGCAGCTCGAGGCACACGTCGAGATAGCCGCGTATGACCGTCGCCTCCGTTGAACCGAAGGGCTGCTTTGCCAGGTGAGATACCTCCTTGAGAAGCTTCTCCTCGATCTCCTGCGAAAGCTTGAGGCCGCGGATCTTCTGACGGTATTCGCCGATATCATCGACCGTGTCGTCCTCGCCGAGCTCCTGCTGGATTATCTTCATCTGCTCGCGCAGATAATAGTCGCGCTGGCTGCGGTTTACCTGCTCGTTTGTCGCATCGGTGAGCTCCTGCTCTATGCTCATGACGTTGAGCTCGTGGTTTAGCATCTCAATGAGCATTTCAAGTCTGCGGCAGGGATGCAGCTGCTCAAGAAGCACCTGCTTCTGCCGATAGTCAAGGCGCACGTTCTGCGCCGTGTAGTCGGCAACAAAGGCAGGGTCACGGCTGACGACAAGGTTAAGGAGCATTTCCGCCGGCATGTTGCCGGAAAGCTGTATATACTCGTCAAACAGCCCGACCGTCGTGCGCATGAGCGCTTCCTTCCTGTCGGCCGCAACCTTGTCCGCCTTGTCGGGCACGCTTTCGATATCGCCGAAGAAATACGGCTGCTCGGAGGACAACGAGACTATCCTGCCCCTGTACAGGCCTTCGGCCATCACCTTGCACAGCTTGCCGCCCGGCTGGCGCATGAGCTGGCGGATACGGCAGACAACGCCGTATTCGTAGAGGTCGGCAGGCTCAGGTATGTCGTTCGATATGTCCTTCTGGGTTACGAGAAATATCTCCTGGTCGGCAGTCTGCGCGCAGTTGAGGGCCGCCAGAGATACAGGACGCTCAACATCGAAGCTCAGGAGCATTCCCGGAAATATATTAAGGCCGCGCAGCGGGAGAACCGCCATTGCGCGGTCGGGTATTTTTCTGTTCTGGTTCATATGCTTTACCTCCCTGATGAGGAATAAAAAAACGCGGCAAGGCAGGGCAATGCCCCGTCTTGCCGTGATGTATCATTTGCGTATTACGTCGGGGCCGGTTCCGTTTTTCACGCAGTCGGCAGTGACAATTACTTTCTTTATATCGTGCTCGGACGGCACAGTGTACATGATGTCGGTCATGATATTTTCCATTACGCTTCTCAGTCCGCGTGCGCCGATCTTCATTTCAATCGCCTTGTCGGCTATCGCTTCAAGCGCCTGCTTATCGTACTCAAGCTTCACTCCGTCATACTCCATGAGCGCCTCGTACTGCTTGGTCATCGCGTTCTTGGGCTCGGTAAGTATGCGTACAAGGTCCTCGCGCTTGAGTGAGCTGAGCGGTGCTATGACCGGCAGACGTCCTATGAGCTCGGGGATTATGCCGAATTTCAGCAGATCGTGCTGCTGAGCCTGCTTTAAAAGCTCGCCGACGTCGCGCTCGGCAGAGCTTTTTATCTCGGCGCCGAAGCCCATGCTCTTTTTCTCCGTGCGCTTTTCGATGATCTTGTCAAGACCGTCAAATGCGCCGCCGCAGATGAAAAGTATATTCGTCGTATCGACCTTGATAAACTCCTGATGCGGGTGCTTGCGTCCGCCCTGCGGCGGAACGTTTGCGACAGTTCCCTCAAGCAGCTTCAGCAGCGCCTGCTGCACGCCCTCGCCGGAAACGTCACGGGTTATCGAGGTGTTCTCGCTCTTGCGGGCAATCTTGTCGATCTCGTCGATGTAGATGATGCCCTTTTCGGCGCGCTCGACATCGAAATCGGCAGCCTGAAGAAGGCGCAGGAGGATATTTTCCACATCCTCGCCGACATAGCCGGCCTCGGTGAGAGTGGTGGCATCGGCGATGGCAAAGGGAACATTGAGCATCTTGGCCAGCGACTGGGCAAACAGCGTCTTGCCGCTGCCTGTGGGCCCGATGAGCAGGATATTGCTCTTTTGCAGCTCAACATCGTTATCACCGGCAAAGAGGATGCGCTTATAATGGTTGTACACCGCGACCGACAAAACGACCTTGGCTCTGTCCTGACCGACGATGTATGCATCCAGTCTTTGCTTTATCTCATAAGGCTTCGGGAGATCTTCAAAGTGCAGGCGGTTACCCTTGCTGTCATGCACCGGAGCCTGCTCGTCCTCGGCGATTATGCTCATACAGAGATTTATGCACTCATCGCAGATATATGCGCCGTTGCCGGCAATGAGTCTGCCGGTCTGCGCCTGTGTTTTTCCGCAGAATGAGCAGCGGATGCTCTTTCTGTCGTCTGTTCTTGCCATAGTTCTACCTCGGAAAATGATGTAATATGGGGGAACGCGCCGTTCCCCCATAGATTCGTGCTTATCGCTTCGTGATGACCTTATCGATAAGGCCGTATTCGAGGGCTTCCTGTGCGGACATGAAGTGGTCGCGTTCGCAGTCTGCTTCAACGACGGCGATATCCTTACCGGTGTTTTCGGCGAGGATCCTGTTGAGATTTTTCTTGATCTTCAGGATCTGCTCTGCCTGTATCTGGATATCGGTGCACTGACCCTTGCTGCCGCCGGATGGCTGATGGATCATTATCTCGGCATTGGGAAGCGCAAGACGCTTGCCCTTTGCGCCGCTTGAGAGCAGGAATGCACCCATGGAAGCCGCCATACCGATGCAGATGGTGGACACGTCGGGCTTTATATACTGCATGGTGTCATAGATCGCCATGCCGGAGGTGACGGAGCCGCCGGGGCTGTTTATATAAAACTGTATATCCTTATCTGGGTCCTGCGCCTCAAGATACAGAAGCTGGGCGACGATAAGGCTTGCGGTCGTGTCGTTGACCTCCTCTGACAGCATTATTATGCGGTCATTGAGAAGTCTCGAAAAGATGTCATACGAGCGCTCACCGCGGCTTGTCTGTTCTACTACATAGGGTACTAAACTCATTTTTTAACGTCTCCTTTCGTTGTGCTTATCCCGGAGATCATATCCTTATGCGCAGCTGATTATTCGGCCTCTTTTTCCTCGGCAGGCTCCTCGGTGGGAGCTTCCTCGGTAGCCGACTCTATAACGATCTTGGTTGCCTTTTCCTTTTTGAACTCGTTTTTGATATACTCCTCGCCGAAGTACTTGCGGATCTGCTCGGGCTCTGCGCCGACGGTCTCGGCCGCGCCCTTGATGTAGTCCTCAAGCTCCTCGTCGGTGACTTCGATGTTCTCCGCCTCAACGATGGCCTGCAGAAGCAGCTCCTGCTTTACCTGATACTCGGCTGCGGGACGGATGGTAGCGTTGACGGCTTCGTCGTCAAGACCCATCATCTTCTTGATATCGTCGGTGCTCATCTTCGGGTCGGTAAGTCCGAAGTTTGCCGCATAGCTGCGGATAAGCTCGTCGATCTTCTCCTGCATCATGCTCTCCGGGATCTCGACGGTCATGTTGTCGCAGGCCTTGGTCATAATCGCGGTGCGGAACTTTGCGTCCATCTGCTGGTCCATAACGCGCTCCATGTCCCTGCGGGTATCGGCTCTGTATTCCTCAACGGTGTTGAATTCGGAAACGTCCTGAACAAAGTCGTCGTCGAGCTCGGGCAGCTCGGTCATGGACAGGCCGTTGAGCTTGACCTTGAACACTACGTCCTTGCCGGCGAGCTCTGCCGCATAGTCCTCGGGGAAGGTGATGTTTATATCCTTCTCGTCGCCGATATTCATACCGACAAGCTGCTCCTCAAAGCCGGGGACGAACGTATTTGAGCCGAGCTCGAGCTCGTAGCCCTCTGCCGTGCCGCCGTCGAAGGGAACGCCGTCGAGAGTTCCTTCAAAGTCGATGTCTGCGGTATCGCCCATCTGAGCCTCACGCTCAAGGTCGATAACGCGGCCGTTGCGCTTACGCACGCCGTCGATCTGGCCGTCAACATCCTCTTCGGTTATAACATAGGTCTCCTTGACCGCGCTGAGGTTCTTGTACTCGCCGAGAGTTACCTCGGGGTAGAGCTCAACGTCAAAGGTCAGGGTGAGTACCTTATCGTCGGAAAGGTCCATATTGGAGACCGCAGGCTTGCCTATGATCTTCAGGCCGCAGTTGTCATAGCCGTGCTCATATGCGGGGGCGACGAGCTCGTCGATGGCGTCCTGATAGAAAACGTCATGGCCGTACATACCCTCAACGACGGCGCGGGGAGCCTTGCCCTGTCTGAAGCCGGGGATGGAGATATGGCTCTTATTTTTATTAAACGCCTTAGTTACCGCTTCGTCGAATTCCTTGGCATCGACTTCGACCTGAAAGCTTGCGGTCTTGGAGTCTTTCTTTTCTACGTTCTTGACTAACATTTATATATTCCTCCTAATATAATTCACATAGACCAAAACATAATAACAGATATTTCAGTCAAAAGCAATTATTTTCTTTAAATAAGCTTCACAGGTCTGAATTTAACATGGTCGGCTGAAACGAGCATGAAATCCGTGCAGCCGTTTCTGCCGTTAAAGGCATATTGGCAGCCCGCGCCGTGTATGTGTCCGTAGCAGCAGCGCTTTACATTATATTTTTCCAGAAGCTCAAGGATCTCGGGGCATGTATAAGCCATGTATTTCGGCGGATAATGCAGAAATGCATATATCTCGTCGGTTTTTGCCGACTTCAGCGATGCCTCAAGACGCATGATCTCACGGTTCATGATCTTTTTGTCATGCTCTGCGCCGCGGCTTTCCTCATAAAACCAGCCGCGCGTGCCGCAGATCGAAACTCCTGCATACTCAAAGCTCGTATTGTGCATGACCTCGATGGTTTTTATATCATGCTCGGCAAAAAACTTCCTCGCCTTGGTCGCCGTCGTCCACCAGTAGTCGTGATTGCCCTTGAGTATTATCTTCTTCCCTGGCAGAGCTTCTATAAACTCAAAATCGGGCAGCGCCTCCTCCATCGTCATTCCCCACGTTATATCGCCGCATAAAACCGTCAGATCGCCGTCGGTGAGCTCCGCAAAGCCCTCACTGAGCTTCTGAACATAGTTTTCCCAGCGCCCGCCGAAAACGTCCATAGGTTTATTTGTTCCGAGAGAAAGATGAAGATCGCCGATTGTATATAAAGACATGCCGCCTCCGTATAGTTTTTATTGTTACGGTCAAGAATAATACTGTCTGAGGACAATACTCTCTGGAGGTAAGAAAATGAACAACAAGAAAATGAACTCGAGTCAGATAACCGGTGTCGGCTGCGATGTTACCAACTGCAAGTACAACACCATCGACTGCAAATGCTCTGCCTCGCAGATAAAGGTGCAGAACGAAAAGGCAACGACAAAATCCGAGACCTTCTGCTCCACCTTCTGCCCGCGCGGCTGCTGCAGCTGACGCAATGGGGCTCAGGCCCCATTACATAATCACTTCAGGAAATCCGCAACAACTGCCTTCATATCCTGCTTGTCTGCTACGAGCGTAAAGCGCTTTTCGCGCTTGTCGAGCCCCGCAAGCGGCTTGGGGACCGGAGTTTTCGTCACCTCGGAGAGCTTTTCAATAAGCTCCGTTCCGGGAGCGTCGCTCCCCTGTCCGAGTGCCTTGAGCACGCTGTCACAGAATTTATAGGGGCTTGCCGTGGATACGACGACGGTTGGGGAAGCTGTTCCCGTTTCGCTGCGGCGGTCGGCAAGCTTTTTATATGCGACGGCCGTGTGCGTATCCATGAGATATGCATTTTCGGTATATACCTTGCTTATCGCGGCCAGGGTGTCCTCATCAGAGCAGTAGCCGCCGACAAAATGCTCGTTTATAACGGCCTTTATCGCGTCGGATACCTCATAGCTGCCCGTTTTTGAAAGCTGCTCCATGTAGCCGGCTACCTCGGCGTCGTTTTTGCAGATGCAGTACAGCAGACGCTCGAGGTTGCTGGAAACGAGGATGTCCATGGACGGGGAAACGGTCGTATAGAAGGTCCTGTTGCGGTCATACACTCCGCGGGCAAAGAAATCGGCAAGAACGTTATTCTGATTTGACGCGCAGACGAGCTTGCCTGCGGGCAGGCCCATGCTCTTTGCATACCAGCAGGCAAGAATGTTGCCGAAATTGCCGGTGGGGACAACGAAATCAACCGTGTCGCCGTAATTTATACGGCCGGAGTTTGCGTAATCGCAGTAGGCCGAGAAATAGTACACTATCTGCGGCAGGAGCCTGCCCCAGTTTATGGAGTTTGCAGACGAGAGGAACCAGCCTCTTTCGCTGAGCTCCGCAGCAAAGCTCTTATCGCCGAATATCTGCTTTACGCCGGTCTGGGCATCGTCAAAATTGCCCCTTACGGCAGCAACGCTGACGTTATTGCCGGTCTGTGTGACCATCTGGAGCTGCTGCACGTCCGACACACCGTTGTGCGGGTAGAACACGAGTATTCTGGTGTTTTCAACATCGGCGAAGCCTTCGAGTGCTGCCTTGCCGGTATCGCCGCTCGTAGCGACGAGGATGCATACCTTTCTGTTTTCGCCGCATTTTTTGAGCGAGGCCGTGAGCAGATGCGGGAGCATCTGGAGCGCCATGTCCTTAAACGCGCAGGTGGGGCCGTGCCACAGCTCAAGCACCGCGGTGCTGTCATCGAGAAAATGCACGGGTGCCGCGCTCTCTCCGTCAAAATTATCGCCGTATGCGCGGGATATCATAGTCTTGAGCTCAGCGTCCGTAAACTCATCGAGGAAGGGCTTCATAACCGTGCAGGCTCTTGCGCGGTAATCGCATTTGCCGAGCTCTTTTATATCGTCAAGAGAAAACTGCGGCAGGCTTTCGGGCACATACAGGCCGCCGTCAGGCGCAAGGCCGCGGGATATCGCCTGAGAAGCAGTCACCTTCTCTTTGGAGTTTCGTGTGCTGAAATATAACATAGTCGGGCTCCTTTCGGTTTAAGCGGCCGCTGAACAGAAGTCAGCCGGCGTTTGCTTAAAATGCGTTTTCAATATGATTTATCGTAAGCTTTTTCGAGTTTATACCATCGGGTGCATAAATCTCTATAACGTCAAAGCGCGGCTGAAGCTCTGTCTCGTGCGATTGCAGCCAGAGCTGCGCCGCCGTAATTACGCGCTGCTGTTTTGCCGCCGTCACAAACTCGCGCGCCTGACCGTAGGCGCTGTTTTTCCTGAGCTTTACCTCGACAAAGACTATATAATCCTGCTTTTTTGCGATTATATCTATTTCGCCCTGCCTGTACCGGCAGTTGGTGTCAACTATCCTGTACCCGTGCAGGCGCAGATAATTTGCCGCCTTGCGTTCACCGAAGGCGCCGAGCTTTTCTTCCGCCATCAGTGCATCTTCCTCAAAAAGCTCGGGCGGTGTATCTCACATGGGCCGTATTCACGCAGAGCCTCATAGTGAAGCTTTGTGCCGTATCCCTTGTGCTTTTCAAAGTGATACTCCGGGTATTTTTCGGCCATTTCGAGCATATACCTGTCACGCGTGACCTTTGCCAGTATCGACGCCGCCGCTATATCGGCGCATCTCGCGTCACCCTTTACAACGCAGCGGCTGGGCATCTTTATCGCCGAATTACGGTTTCCGTCTATGAGGGCGAGCGCGGGCTGCACACCGAGCTTGTCTATGGCTCGGTTCATTGCGAGCATCGCTGCGTTCAGGATATTCATCTCCTCGATCTCCGCAACGTCCGCAAAGGCTATGCCGTAGCTCACCGCCTCGGAGCAGATCACGTCAAACAGCTTATCGCGTTTTTTCTCCGTAAGCTTCTTCGAGTCGTTGAGACCGTCGATCACAAGACCTCGCGGCAGGATGACCGCCGCTGCGCACACGGGTCCGGCAAGCGGGCCGCGTCCTGCTTCGTCAACTCCGCAGATGGGCTCAATGCCGCCGTCGTATATCTCGTTTTCAAGCTCCCACAGATCGCACATCACGGTTTCTCCAGACTTATCCTGCCGAGCTTTCCGTCGTGATACTCGCCCAGCAGCGTATTTGCCATGCGCTCAATGTCGTATTCACCCCTGGATACGAGAAAGCCGCGTTTTTTTGCGGCCTGCTCGAGCAGCTCAAAGCCGTTTGCCTCGGGATCGGGCTCCAGCTTATAGCGGGCGGCGAGTGCCTCGGGGTACATTTCCCGAAGCCGCAGCATGAAGTTTGCCGCAAGCGTCTCCTTATCGAGAACATCGGACTTTATAGCGTTCGTTATGGCCAGCATCTCACCGACCTCCTGTGAATCGAACTTCGGCCAGAGTATGCCCGGAGTGTCCAGCAGGTCAAGCCCCTTGTCGATGTTTATCCACTGCTTGCCGCGAGTTACGCCCGGCTTATCGCCTGCTATCGCGGCTCTGCGCTTTGCGACCTTATTTATAAACGTCGATTTCCCGACATTCGGTATGCCGAGTATCATGACGCGCATGGGGCGGTTTATCTGACCCTTGGCGGCGTAATCGGCGATCTTGTCTTTCAGAAGCTCGCGCAGAGCCGGAACAAAGCCGTTTACTCCCCTGCCGCTTTTCGCGTCCGTTTCGAGTATCCTTATGCCCTGAGCCTCAAAAAGTCCGCGCCACTGCGCCGTTATATCAGGATCTGCAAGGTCGCAGCGGTTTAAGATTATAAGCCTCGGCTTTCCGGCTGCAAGGCGGTCTATATCCGGATTGCGGCTGGATCTCGGTATGCGGGCATCCAGTATCTCACACACAGCATCGCACTGCTTTATGCTCTCCTCTATCATGCGCTGTGCCTTGGTCATGTGGCCGGGAAACCACTGGATATTCATTTTTTCGTAATTTACGCCGGACATATCATTCACCGTCGGGAATACCGATCGAGTCAAAGGGGAATACGCGCAGCAGCACCTTGCCTACTATAAGGCGTTCATCGACCATGCCGATCTCGGCGCGGCGGCTGTCGGAAGAAGCGTTGCGGTTATCGCCCATGACGAAAACGCAGCCCTCGGGTACGGTCTGCGGTCCCTGAAAGTCAAGCTGATTTTTGGTGAGCTCGGCAATGTACGGCTCGTCGAGCAGCTCGCCGTCAACATAGACGCGGCCGCGGTCAAAGTCGATATCTATGGTCTGTCCCTCGGTTGCGATGACGCGCTTTACCAGAGCCTCGGGCTTGTACTCATCCTTGCGGAAAATGACGATATCACCCTGCTTAGGTGTATAGAGAACGTCAGACACCAAGAGCTTGTCGCCGTCAATGAGAGTCGGGTTCATCGAGTCACCGACGACATCGACTATGCGGAAGAAGAACACGAATACAACAATGCAGATAATGAGAGCGAGAATAAGGCTCTGCATCCAGTCGTATATCTCGCCGCGCGTTGTCGTCTCGGTTTTTGCGGCCTCCGGCTTTTTTACTTTATCATTACTTGTTTTATTTTTCATTTCAAATTACCTCTTACAGCTTATCTTTATATTATACACGATAAACATATGTTAAGGCAACAAAAAAAGCGGCCAAAGCCGCTTTTTTTGAACCGATGAACAGTCAGGGCGCTTACAGGCGCTCCTTGACCTTTGCTCTCTTACCGACGCGCTCACGCAGGTAGTACAGCTTTGCTCTGCGGACCTTGCCGCGGCGAACTGTCTCTACGGAGACGATGGAGGGAGAGTGTACGGGGAAGACCTTCTCGCAGCCTACACCGTAGGAGATGCGGCGGACGGTGATGGTCTCATTGATGCCGCCATGCTTCTTGGCAATGATGGTGCCTTCGAAAGCCTGGTTGCGCTCACGGCTGCCTTCTTTGACGCGAACGGTGATACGGACGGTATCGCCGACATTAAGCTCGGGCAGTTCGGGCTTCATGTACTGCTCGCTGAGAATTTTGATCAGATCCATAGTCTAATCCTTTCTGTACTTTAGGCGTTCGTGCCGGAGGGCTCCCTTTCGGCCTCGGCAGAGGACCGCTTGATAGCCTGCTATTCACGCAAGCCATGATATGATATCACAAGCCGCTCATAATTGCAAGCATTTTCAGCGGAAAACCGCCATATTTTCGTCGAATACCTCAAGGCGTCTGAACTTTGCAAAGTCGGGTGCGATATCCGGTGCAAGCTGACGCAGAGCATCGGCTATTAGCTCGGGGTTGAGTGTTGGCTCCTGCGCGGAAATCAGCGCCGACACCTTCACGTCACAGCCGTCGGGCGTAAAGCTTATCTCTTTTATGGCGGGGCGGATATCGCTCTGTCCCATGCCGCGCTTGGTCTTTTTTGCTATGACTATGCTTTCGGCAGCGTAAAACCCGTTGAGCCTTTCGGACATCTGCGCCGCCGCGCGCTCGTCATACTCGAATGTACCGTCTATCCGCAGCCATTTTATTTCCTTCACCTTGCGAACCGGTTCGTACACGTCGATGACCTCAATACCCTCCGGGAACTGATCGGTAAGGCGCGCCTTTACCTCCGTGCAGGGCATCTCCTCGCGCATTTTAAAGTCCATTATCTCGCACACGCTTCCGCAGCCTACCGAAAGCGGCAGCGCAATGGAGATATTCGGGTGCGGATTAAAGCCTTCGGAGTATTTAAGCCGGCAATCGGCACGCATGAAGGCGCGGGTTATCGTGCGCATAAGATCAAGGTGCGATATGTATATGGCTCTGCCGGTCTTGGAAAACAGCATTCTGTACTTATCCATCGCATTTTCCTCCCTTCAGGAGCTTTGCGGCGCCGCAGGCCGAGCACTGTCTGCGGCAGTCTGGCGAAAGCTCGGAGGCATAGGCCTGCTCACGCTCATGCCACAGATGCGCCCTGCGTACTCCGACATCGACAATATCCCATGGCATCACCTCGTCCTTATCCCGCTGTCTGTGTGCGTAAAACGTCGGATCGACGCCTGCATCGTCAAACGCCTTCATCCAGCGCTCGAAGGAGAAGTAATCGCTCCACGCCTCGAGCCGGCCGCCGTCTCGCCACACGTTTTCGATGACCCTGCCGATGCGCCTGTCGCCGCGGGAAAGTGTCGCTTCGATGTAGCTTGTCTGCGGATCGTGCCAATTGTAAACGACGTTTTTTGCCTTCATGTTATCGCGCAGGAGGTTTACCCTGCGGATATATTCATCCATTGTGACCTGTCTTTCCCATTGGAACGGACTGTGCGGCTTGGGAACAAAGCAGGACGTGGAAACGGTTATGCGCACTCCCCTGTTTTTATTCTTGGCGTAAAGCCGCCATGTGTGCAGCACCTGATTTGCAAGCTCCGCTATGCCCAGAACATCCTCGTCGGTCTCGGTCGGCAGGCCGAGCATGAAATAGAGCTTTATGGTGTTCCAGCCGCCCTCGAAGGCAAGACGGCAGGTATTGAGCAGGTCCTCTTCCCTGACGTTTTTATTTATCGCGTCGCGCAGACGCTGGCTTCCGGCCTCCGGTGCGAAGGTCAGGCCGCTTTTGCGCGTTTTCTGTATGCGGTGCATGATATCAATGGAGAAGTTATCGGCACGCAGCGACGGCAGTGAAAGGCCGATGCTGCGCGGCTCGCAGTATTCCAGAAGCTCGTCGCACAATTCGGACAGATACCTGTAGTCGCTTGAGCTGAGTGAGAGCAGCGTTATATCCTGGCATCCGGTGTTTTTAAGCAGCGCCTTGCCCTGCTCGGCAAGCAGCCTGGGAGATTTAGCCCTTATCGGCCTGTAGGTATGACCCGCCTGACAGAAGCGGCAGCCGCGAACACAGCCGCGGAACAGCTCAACATTCACCCTGTCGTGCACTACCTCTGTAGACGGAACTATCGGCGCAAGCGGAAAATGCACGGCATCCATATCCGTGATAACGCGCTTTGTTACCCTTTCGGGTGCCGCGGGAGCGGCTTCAAAGTGATTTATGGTGTTATCATAGTTGAGAACAGGGGTGTAAAACGACGGTACGAGCACGCCGCCTATCTGTGCGGCTTTTTCGAGAAACGCCTGCTTTGACCAGCCCTCAGCCTTGGCCGTGCGCAGGAGAGCAAGCAGCTCGTTGTTCATTTCCTCGCCCTCGCCGAGCAGGAAAACGTCGATAAAATCGGCCATTGGCTCGGGGTTGAGCGCCGCCGTACCTCCGGCTATGACAAGCGGCAGAAGCTCGTGCCTGTCGGCGCTGTGTATCGGGAGGCCTGCCATGTCTATCATGTCGAGCACCGTCGAGTATGCCATCTCGTAGCCTATAGAGAAGGCCAGCACATCATGCTCGGATATAGGGTCTCCGCTTTCGAGCGCATACAGCGGTATGCCGTTTGCCTTCATCTGCTCGTACATATCGCCCCACGGCGCAAATACGCGTTCGCACCAGACATAGCTGAGCTCGTTCATCGTTGAGTACAGTATGCTCATGCCGAGGTTTGACATACCTATCTCGTAGGTATCCGGGAAACAAAAGGCAAGCCTCAGCTCGACCTCGTCTTTGTTTTTGATTATCTGATTATATTCGCCGCCGGTGTAGCGCGCAGGCTTCTGCACTCTGGGCAGTATGCGTTCAAGTCGTTTATCCATATGCATCTCCGATTATATTAATCGTTTAATTTTACAACAAGCTCATGCTTTTTACAATACCCGTTTGCGCAATTAAAAGCCATACTGCGGAAATGAGCAGCACAAGTCCGAGCTCGCTGGAGCCGACAGCAAGGCCGAGCGCCGCCAGAGCAAGTGCTGATGCAAGGCTTGTAAGATACAATATTTTCTCCGCTTTTTCCGCGGATGCAAAGCGGCACAGCAGGCAGTAAAGCATCCTGCCACCGTCAAGCGGGAGAGCCGGAAGCAGGTTGTACACCGTCAGGGCAAGGCTCATGCCCGCCGTGCGCAGCAGAAGGTCGTCGGCCCGTGCGCTGCCGTGAACGGCGCAGACATACGCAAGCGCAATCCCCGCCAGAGGTCCTGAAAGCAGTATGGCCGCTTCGCCCGCAGCGGAATACGTTCCGGCTCGGCACATGCAGAGGCCCGAGGAATCAAAGCGCAGGCCTTTTACCTTTCCTCCCAAAGCGTATATTGCCGCCGCATGTCCCGCTTCGTGGGCAGCGACGGATAAAACAACGGCCGCAAGACTTTTAATACCGCCGAAGAAATAGATGGAAGATATGACAAGTATAGCTCCGGGGCTCAGGGAAAAGCTGCGGCTCATATGTAAAATTCAGGGTTGAGATACACCCCGTCGTGCTCAAGCTCAAAGTGCAGGTGCGGACCGGTGGCTGCTCCCGTTGCTCCGACAAGAGCTATCGTGTCGCCCTTTTTGACGCTGCCGCAGCTCATGCACAGTTCGCTGCAATGAGCATACAGCGTGCGGTAGCCGCCGGGGTGGTCGATCATGACATATTTTCCGAACGAGTCCGACTCACCCTGCGCGACGATCGTGCCGTCGGCAAAGGCCGTTATCGCAGTACCCGTATCAGCCGCAAGATCAGTTCCGTAATGGTATTTAACCTCATTTTTTATCGGATGCATACGGTAGCCGAAACCGGAGGACGTGACGCCCGAAACGGGACTTGCGTAGTCAAAAGGAAGCTCGGGGCGCTCATAGCTCACCGTTTCCGGAACGGAGTAATCGGAATATGCAGCCTGAGACTCCAAAAACGCCGCAACCGCAGGGTGCTCGGCCGGCTGCGGTGTCGGAGCCGGCGCAGCTGTCGGGGACGGCGATGGGCTCGGCTGCGGTGTGCTTTCGGACGCTGCAGCCTGTTCCGCCTTGTCGAAGCGCTGCATAAACGTTTCTATAACATCACCGGCTGCGAGGCTTCTGCCAAACTCAATCGCTGTTTCGGTCTGCTCCTTTTCCATGCTCAACGCCTCGCTTATACCGTCCGATATTCTGTCGGCCAGCGCGGGCGACGCAAATCGCACGGCGGTCAGGGCGATGAATATCGCAGCGCATATGTACAGCTTGGTTCTGCTCATGCTTGTCACCTCGGATAACAGCTTATGATAAAATGGGCCGTCTTATGATAAATAATTCTTGACAAGTTAAGCTTAGCTTATTATAATATAAAAGCTGTTTCGGGGTGTAGCGCAGTTGGTAGCGCGCTTGGTTCGGGACCAAGAGGCCGGGAGTTCAAGTCTCCCCACTCCGACCAAAAATGCAGGTTTCTTTCGAAGCCTGCATTTTTATTTTTGCCGCTGATTTTAATGTATGAAAAAACCTCTGCCTACTGGCAGAGGTTTTTATGGAGCGGGCAACGAGACTCGAACTCGCTACCTCCACCTTGGCAAGGTGGCGCTCTACCGGATGAGCTATGCCCGCACACGGAACGAGATAAATAATACCACACTTTTCGGATTTGTCAAGCACTATTTATCCCGTTTTTAACTTTTATTGATTGTCGCTGATGTCGCCGAAGCCTTTACCGAAAACATTCTTGGCATCGGTGATTATAAAGAAGGCGTTTTCGTCTACATTCTTTATTATCTTTCTGATATCGGCTATCTGCGTGCGCTTGACGACGCACAGAAGCACCTGCTTATTCTGATGTGAATAAGCGCCCTCGCCTTCAAGGATTGTGACGCCCCGATGCAGTCTGTCGGTTATGTCCTGCACGAGCTGCTCGCTCTTTTCGCTTATGATATAGCAGACATTGGAGTTATCTATGCCGTAGAGGACAAGGTCTATGACCTTGGAGACCACAAACATGGATATGACCGCATACATTGCGCCCTCGACTTTTTTGAATATGACGGCAAATGCTATGATGATAACGGCATCAGTGAGCATCAGAAGCGTTCCGAAGTTTATATACGGAAACTTCAGACGCACGAATTTCGCCACTATATCGGTTCCGCCGGTCGTGGTTCCCGCATAGTAGATGATGCCGAGGCCGAAGCCCTTCACGGCACCGCCTATGATACAGGCAAGCAGCATATCGTGCGTCGGGCAGTAGTTAAGCAGAGCGAAAAGGTCTACGAGCACCGACGACAGCAGCATTCCCACAAGCGACGATACGATAAATTTCGTTCCGAAGTGCCGCCAGGCCAATATGAAAAGCGGAATATTCAGAACAATGTTCAAAACACCGACAGGCAGATCCGTCAGGTAGTTTATGATCATTGCAATACCGCTCACGCCTCCGACAATGATCGAGTTCGGATACAGGAAAAACTGAAATCCCGCGGCAAACAGCACCGAACCGAGGACTATCAGCGCGTACTGGATGACATATTCGCTTGTTTTTGTTGTTTTCATATGGTCCTCCTCAGTCGATGAGCGACATCTGGGTCTCTCCCCTGTCCTCATCCTTGAGCAACGCTCCCGCGGCCGGCAAGCTCCTGACTCTATAGCGCGATACGTTCTTGATGACCGTATCCGCCAAAGGCGCCGCAGATACAAGCTTGTGATTTTTCTTTATGTTCATGACCGCGACGCCCTGCGTGGTGCGGCTGGTTTTCAGCTGCAGAAGCGTTGTGTTGAACACCATCGCCCTGCCGTCGGAGGAAAACAGCGCCATGTCTATCTCCTCGCCTATCATATACACGGCCGCAAGCGGGCTCTTATCGCTGTATGCGTTTATGAGCTTCTTGCGGTTTGTTTTTGTCTCATAACCCGCCATATCAAGACGCGCGACCTTGCCGTTTTCAAAGAACAGCAGCAGGTTCTTGCGATAATTGCCGGGGCATATAAGCTCGAGCACGCGCTCACCCTCGTCCATGCTCAGCTTTGTCGGCAGATAGGTTCCGAGAGCCGAGGCCTTGGTGTCGTCAAAATCGGACAAACGCGTCTTGTACACCTGCTGACGGTCGGTGAATATGAGCAGTTCCGTGCGGTTTGTCGCCTCAAAGCTCATCCTCAGTGCGTCACCGTCCTTGAATTTCTGCTCACTGCTCATGCGCAGGGACATGGGCGTTATCTTTTTAAGGTAGCCCTCGCTGGACACGAACACCGTGACGGGGTAATCCTCGACCGTCTCACTCTCGGTATATTCCTCGATCTCGGATGCGTAAACAATGCCTGTTTTTCTCGGCGAGGGGTATTTTTTTATTATAGACTTGAGCTCGGAGATAATGATGCTTTTTATCTTCCGGCGGCTATTGAGCGTCTCCTCAAGCTCGGCTATCGCCTGCTCAAGCTCCTCGGTCTCGGATGTACGCTTCAGGATATACTCGCGGTTTATGTTGCGCAGCTTTATCTCGGCGACGTATTCGGCCTGTATCCTGTCGATGCCGAAGCCCATCATCAGGTTCGGGACGACCTCGCTTTCAAGCTCTGTATTGCGGATGATCTCTATCGCCTTGTCGATATCCAGAAGGATCATGGCAAGGCCTCGGAGCAGATGCAGCTTATCCTTTTTCTTTGACAGGTCGAAATATACGCGGCGGCGGACGCACTCAATGCGCCAAGCCGTCCATTCGCCGAGTATCTCCCTGACGCCCATGACGCGCGGGTTTCCGGCAACGAGGATATTGAAGTTGCAGGGGAAGCTGTCCATAAGCGGGGTGAGCTTAAACAGCTTCTGCATGAGCTTTTCCGGGTCTGTACCGCGTTTGAGGTCTATGGCGAGCTTCAGGCCGCTCAGATCCGTCTCGTCGCGCATGTCGTTTATCTCTTTGACCTTGCCTGCCTTTATGAGCTCCGCGACCTTATCGACGATCGCCTCGGAGGTCGTAGTGTACGGGATCTCGTAGATCTCGATAATATTTTCTTTTTGCAGATAGCGCCACCTTGCGCGCACCTTGAAGCTTCCGCGGCCGGTGTTGTATATGCCCTCCATCTCAGCGCGGTCGTAGATTATCTCACCGCCTGTTGAAAAATCGGGCGCAGGCATGGACAGAAACAGATCGCACTCCGGGTCCTGGAGATACTCGATCGTGGCGCGGCAGGTCTCTTCAAGATTAAAGCCGCATATCTGGCTGGCCATGCCGACGGCGATGCCGGTGTTGCTTGAAACGAGAACGTTCGGAAAGCTCGTCGGCAGAAGCGCGGGCTCCTTCATGCTGCCGTCGTAGTTATCGTTAAACTCGACCGTATCCTTATCTATATCGCCGAAGATGTCATTGCATATGGGCGCAAGCTTTGCCTCGGTGTATCGGGACGCAGCATAGGACATATCGCGCGAATAGACCTTGCCGAAGTTGCCCTTTGAGTCCACAAACGGAGTCAGGAGCGCGTCGTAGCCCTTGGACAAACGCACCATGGTCTCATATATCGCCGCATCGCCGTGCGGATTAAGGCGCATGGTCTGGCCGACGATGTTTGCACTCTTCGTGCGTGCACCGCTCAAAAGCCCCATTTTATACATCGTGTACAGAAGCTTTCTGTGCGAAGGCTTGAAGCCGTCTATCTCCGGAATGGCGCGGGATATGATAACGCTCATGGCGTACGGCATGTAGTTCTGCTCAAGCGTTTCGGTTATCGGCTGCTCAAGCACCTCGGCACGCAGACCTACGACGTTGGGGTTATTGAATTGTTTCTTTTCCGGTACCTGTTTTTTTGCCATGTCTTACCGCTTCTTTCCCTTGCTTTTTTCGCCGGTTATGAGATTGTGCCTGCACTTGGGGCAGTTGACTGCCTTGAAAAGGCCAAGGTAAATGCGCCTGCCGCAGTGCGGGCAGCGGCAGTAGACAAATATTATGATAAACGTCAGTATCAAAAACAGCGTCGAGAAAAGCAGCGACATTCCGCCAAGTCCGCTGCCGTTGGTCACAATACCGACCACGCAGAATACAACGCACATGGCAAGCAGGAATTTCACAAGATCACGGGCTTTATCAAATTTCATTTCAAATCCTCCGTTCGTTCAGGAGATATCAGCCATATCAAGATACAGATATCCGTTTTCCGCAATGTGATTTTTTCGTCCGGCAAGATCGTCGCCGAGCAGCAGATCGAACATCTGCGCCATACGCTCGGCATCCTCTGGCATGACCTTTATGAGTCGGCGCGTTTCGGGGTTCATGGTCGTCATCCACATCATGTCCGGGTCGTTCTCACCGAGGCCCTTGCTGCGGTTTATGAGCGCTTTTGCCCCGCCGAGTCCGGCGACGATATCCGTCTTTTCCTTGTCCGAGTACGCAAAATAGGTCTTTCCCCTGCATTCTATTTCGTACAGCGGCGACTCCGCTATATAGACGTAGCCCTCGCGGATAAGCGTCGGCACAAGCCGGTAGATCATCGTCAGTATCAGCGTGCGTATCTGGAAGCCGTCAACGTCGGCATCGGTGCAGATGATGACCTTATTCCAGCGCAGATTGTTTATATCAAAGCCGTTCAAGTCCTTCTGTCCCTTGACCTGAACCTCGACTCCGCAGCCGAGCACCTTGAGCAGATCGGTTATAACGTCGCTTTTGAATATGCGGGCATAGTCGGCCTTCAGACAGTTGAGTATCTTGCCGCGCACGGGCATGATACCCTGAAAATCGGCATCGCGGGAGAGCTTGCATGCACCCAGAGCCGAATCGCCCTCGACGATGTATATCTCTCGCTTTTCCGGGTCGCGGCTGCGGCAGTCAACGAATTTCTGCACACGGTTTGCGATATCTATACTGCCGGAGAGCTTTTTCTTCATGCCCTGACGCGTCTTCTCCGCCGCCTCACGGCTGCGCTTGTTTACAAGCACCTGCTCTGCTATCTTATCCGCCTCGGGCTTGTTCTCGATGAAGTAGACCTCGAGCTTTTCCTTGAAAAAGTCGGTCATCGCCTCCTGAATGAAGCGGTTTGTTATGGCCTTCTTGGTCTGGTTTTCATAGGAGGTCTGCGTCGAGAAGCAGTTGGTTACAAGTACAAGGCAGTCTGCCACGTCCTGAAAGTTAATCCTGCTCTCGTTTTTCTGATACTTGCCGAGCTTTTTTATGTATGCATCTATCGCATAGACAAAGGCGCTGCGCGCAGCCTTTTCCGGCGCACCGCCATACTCAAGCCATGAGGAGTTATGGTAGTACTCGATAGCCTTGACCTTGTTTGAAAAGCAGAAAGCCGCCGAAAGCTTTACCTTGTATTCCGGCTTATCCTCCCTGTCCCTGCCGCGGCGCTCGGCGCTTATGAAATAGGGCGAAGTCAGCGGAGAGTCGTGGGCGATCTCATTTACATAGTCGAGAATGCCGTTTTCGTAGACGTATTCGGTGACGTCGAATTTATTGCCGTTCTGATTGCGGAAGCGGAAGGTCACTCCCGCGTTTACTACGGCCTGACGGTGCAGAATATCTCTGAAAAACTCCTCGGGAATATCGATATCCGTAAAGACCTCCAGGTCGGGCTTCCATTTTATCGTCGTGCCGGTCTTTTTCCGGTCGGCGGGGCTTACCGTGAGCTCCTGCCCCTTTTTGCCGACGACCTTGCCTTTTTTGAAGTGCAGCTCATATTTATTGCCGTCGCGCCAGACCGTGACATCCATATACTCGGACGAATACTGCGTCGCACATGAACCGAGGCCGTTCAGACCGAGGGAATATTCGTAGTTCTCGCCCTCGTTGTTGGCATACTTGCCGCCTGCGTACAGCTCGCAGAAAACAAGCTCCCAGTTGTAGCGCTTCTCGTTTGCATTCCAGTCCATCGGACAGCCGCGGCCGAAGTCCTCGACCTCAATTGATCTGTCTGCGTAGCGCGTGAGCGTTATGACGCTGCCGAAGCCCTCGCGCGCTTCGTCAATGGAGTTTGAAAGTATCTCAAAAACGGCGTGCTGACAGCCGTCAAGCCCGTCGGAGCCGAAGATAACGCCCGGGCGCTTTCTTACTCTGTCCGCACCTTTCAGCTGCGATATACTGTCGTTGCCGTATCCTGCGCTGGTCTTAGTCATTTAAAATTCCTCTCAAATACAACATCTTGCGTAAAATTGCACACATTTTTAGATTATATAGTATACAGCATATGCGGTGCAAAAGTCAAGACATAGCAAAGCGGAGGCAGCGTCTGGCTGCCTCCGCCGTCGGATGAAATGCCATTCGGCTTATCCGGCTTAACGAAGATAATGCCTTGCAGCTGCCGTGCAATAAGCTCAGGCATTTCATCCGACCGGTCTTTCAGACTTCTGTCTCGGATGCTTCGTCTGTCTGTATTATATGCTGCCGCTTCCGACTTAAACGATGTAAATTTTGCCGTTTAAATAGTGCCCGTAATGAATATACTATTTTAAAACGCAAAGGAGACGCAGACGATGACACGAAAAGAGGAAAAGAAGCTTAAAGCAGAGTACAGGCGCAGGCTGGGAGAGCTGTGCGATATAAGGGCGCAGCTACGGTGCGCATATGCGGCATTTGACAATACGACAGATTGTGATATGATGGATGCATGCATTTATGAGATAAATGCGCTCAAGTCGCGCTACAACAGCGCGGTGGTAAACGTTAAAAACCTTATAACTTAGGAGGCTGCATGGACGCATTAAACACCGTACTTACCGTGATCATAGCCGTATTTTTACTATGGCTCGTTATCAAAATATTCGCTACGCCGATAAAATGGGCGCTGAAGCTCCTGCTCAACGCGATTATCGGCTTTGTCATGCTGTTTATATTCAACTTTCTCGGCGGCTTTATCGGCCTGTCGCTGAGCGTGGGCTGGGTAAGCGCGATAGTTGCCGGCATTCTGGGCGTTCCGGGCATAATATTGCTGCTGCTTATCGAAAACTTCTTTATGTGAGGATATGGACATGAAAAAGCTGCTGAAGAAAATATATGGTCTTTTCCTCCCGCACGGTACAAGATCCTTTTGGAAATACAGACGGCGAATTCTCTTTCCGAAAGGCATTCAGAAGATATTTAAGCCCTACTATTCGCTGAGAGCACAGTGGACACTGGAAAAGCTCAATTCGAGCATCCCAATAACCGAACGTATAAGACCGTTTAAGGCTCCGCATGGGCTGTGCGGGATATTCATATCCTACGGTGCCAGGGTCGGCAGGGGCTGCACGATATTCCAGCAGGTCACTATCGGCTCAAACACCATGCCGGACAGTAAAAAGCGCGGTGCGCCGGTCATCGGCGACCGTGTCTACATAGGCGCGGGAGCAAAGATCATCGGAGGCATCACCGTCGGAAACGATGTGCGTATCGGAGCAAACTGCATCGTCACCGAGGACATCCCGGACAACAGCACGGTCGTAATGGAAAAGCCGCGCGTCATCACATACGACAAGCCGCGCGATAATACCTTTATTGAATGGGACAAGTATCAGGCCTCTCTTGAATCCTAAATAGTTAAAACGGACTGTCATGCAGTCCGTTTTTATTTTCTGCTATTTGAGCAGCTTTAAGGCCTCGGATACCTCCTCGAGCTTCATGCTGTGCGAGGCCTTGACAAGTACCGTGTCGCCTTTTTTTATAAGCTCCGGCAGCGCAGCAATGAGCTTCGCGTTATTATCAAAATGCAGCGCGGCTATGCCCTCTGCGGCGCGGGCGGTGTTTTCCGACATTTCGCCGACGCAGAGCAGGAGCTCCACCCCGTGCGATACGGCGTATCTTCCTATATCTGCGTGACGCTCGGCGCGGGCAGAGCCCATCTCGAGCATATCGCCAAGCACGCACACCCTGCGTCCCGTGCTGCCGCACATTGAGTCTATTGCGCATTTTACGGAATCTGGATTTGCGTTGTAGCAATCGTCAATGACGGTAATATAACCTGTTTCGATGACGTTTGCGCGGCGGCCAACCGTCTCATAGGAGGCTATGCCGCGCATGATCTCTTCGTCGGTAAGTCCGAATTTCATGCCGACGGCAGCACCCTCAAGGGCGGCATAGACCATGTGGCGTCCGTATGCCGGTATGCAGACACTAATGCGGCGCTTCCCTGCTATAATATCGCAGCTCTGCATTGCAGCGCCCTCGACCTTGATATTTTCGGCCCTGATATCGGCGTTATCGCCAAGTCCGTAAAATATTCTGTTCTGCCGGCAGGAGCAGACAGAGAGCAGATCGTCGTCGGAATTCAAAAACACCGTACCGCCGTCAGGCATGTACTCAAGCATCTCGGTTTTCGCTTTGAATACGCCGGAGCGGTCGTGCAGCCGGTCAAGGTGCGCATTGCCGATGAGAGTATACACGGCGTCGGTAGGGCGCACCATACGGGCAAGGCGGCCCATTTCGTTAAAATCGGAAATGCCCATCTCAATTACCGCTGCCTCATGCTCGGGCTCAATGCGGAATATAGTGAGCGGTACGCCGAGCTCGTTGTTGAAATTCTTATCGGTTTTAAGCACCCTGAAGCGCTGCGACAAAACGGCGGATATCATTTCCTTGGCCGTTGTTTTTCCGACCGAGCCAGTTATGCCGATGACCGGTATACGAAGCGTTTTTCTGTATTCCTCGGCAAGCCGCGCCATGGCCTTGGCCGTACTGTCAACGACTATGAGGCAGCCGCATGCGCCGGGGATATCATGCTCAACAATGCAGCAGGCAGCGCCGAGCTCGAAAGCTTTTCCGACATAGTCGTGCCCGTCAACATGCTCGCCGGGCAGGGCGGCAAATGCAAAGCCGTCTCTTACGAGCCTGCTGTCAATGACAAGCCCCCTTAGCTCACGCTCTGCGTCTCCCCTGCCGGACAGACGGCCACCGGCTATCGCTGCGGCCTGCTTTACGGTAATGCCTCTCATTCATACTTCTCCATGGAAAGCTTTATTATTTTCTCGCAGACCTCGCCGAAGTCGAGCCCCTGCTCCCTGCCCATCTGCGGGATGAGGCTTGTAGGAGTCATGCCGGGCAGAGTGTTTGCCTCAAGGCAGTATATCTCGCCGCTTTCATTGTCCATAAGAAAGTCGCCGCGGCAGTAGACATCGACCATCAAGGCCGCGCTCACACGCTCTGCAAGGCGCTGTACTCTGTCGGTGTCCTCCGCGCTTATTGGCGCGGGGCATATCTCCTCGGTAAGTCCTGCCTGATACTTATTTTTGTAGTCATACCAGCCGGTTTTGGGGATTATCTCAATGACCGGCATCGCCTCGCCGCCCATAACGCCGACAGTCAGCTCGCGTCCCTTTATAAAGCGCTCGACCAGAACATGATCTTCATATTTGAATGCAATCTCCAGCGCCGAGGCATATTCCTTTTCGTCCGCAACCATGCTCGTTCCGACGCTTGAGCCGCCGCTGCACGGTTTTACGACGCAGGGGAAGCCGGCATTTTTGACCTCGCCGCCCTTTTCGAGCACGATGCCCTCGGGAACGGGAATGCCCGCAGAGCGCAGCATTATCTTGGTGATCTCCTTATTCATTGCGATCGCACTGCCGAGATATCCGCTGCCGGTGTATTTTATGCCATGCACATCAAATGTGGCCTGAATCTTGCCGTTTTCGCCGTCCTCGCCGTGCAGGGCAAGAAAGCTTATATC